>JAZSOL010000197.1:0-15630 GCA_045536915.1 Clostridia bacterium | reverse complement strand
GCACGTGCTTTCTGCCGTCATGAACTGCGATTGTGTGACCAACGAAATCAGGGAATATTGTGGATGCCCTTGACCAAGTTTTAACAACTCTCTTTTCTCCGGCATTGTTCATATCTGTAATCCTCTTCATGAGTCTTTCTTCGACGAAAGGACCCTTTTTAACTGATCTACCCATTGATAAACCTCCTCTCAAATTGCGGTTTAAATATTAATAAGAGAATATTATTTACCGTTTCTTCTCTTAACAATGTATTTGTCGGACTGTTTCTTTTTCTTTCTGGTTTTGTAACCGAGTGTGGGTTTACCCCAGGGAGTAACAGGGCTCGGCATACCGATAGGTGATTTACCTTCACCACCACCGTGAGGATGGTCGCAGGGGTTCATAACAACACCACGAACGGTAGGTCTCCAACCCATGTGTCTCTTTCTTCCGGCTTTACCGATAGAAATGTTTTCATAGTCAATGTTTCCAACCTGGCCGATAGTAGCTTTGCAGTCAACTCTTACCATTCTAACTTCACCGGAGGGAAGTCTTACCTGAGCAAATTCGCCTTCTTTAGCCATAAGCTGTGCGCTGTTACCTGCACTTCTTACGAGCTGTGCGCCTCTGCCGGGGAAAAGCTCAATGTTGTGGATGAGAGTACCAACAGGGATGCTCTTTATGGGAAGTGCATTACCCGGTTTGATATCTGCATTTGAGCCTGAGCTTACTGTGTCGCCTACTTTAAGACCATGAGGAGCGATGATGTATGCTTTTTCGCCGTCTTCATACTGAATGAGAGCGATGTTTGCAGTTCTGTTGGGATCGTATTCGATTGTGAGAACTGTTGCATTCACATCGTCTTTAAGTCTCTTGAAATCTATAACTCTGTATTTTCTTCTGTTTCCGCCGCCTCTGTGACGAACTGTGATTCTGCCGTATGAGTTTCTTCCGGAGTGTTTCTTGAGGGGTTCAACAAGTGATTTTTCCGGAGCAACTTTTGAAAGTTCTTCAAAAGTTGATACAGTCATAAATCTGCGAGCGGGAGAAGTAGGATTATATTTTTTTATTGCCATTCCTTTTCACTCTCCTATTCTTTAAAGGTTCATTAAGCCATGCCATCGAAGAATTCGATTGTTTTGCTGTCGGCTGTAAGTTTTACGATAGCTTTTTTCCAGTCAGCTCTCTTACCAACGTGAACGCCCATTCTCTTTGTTTTTCCGAGCACTCTCATTGTGGTAACTTTTTCAACTTTAACGCCGAAAATTTCTTCTACTGCTTTTTTGATTTCAATCTTGTTTGCACCAATGGCTACTTTAAAGGTGTACTTTCTGTCAGCCAACTGATCCATACTTTTTTCAGATACTATAGGTTTTATAATGATATCGTAACTTGTCATTATGCGTACACCTCCTCGATTTTGGATACGGCGTCTTTGGTAACAACCATAACGTCATATTTGAGTATGTCATATACATTGAGGCTACCCATGAATGTTGTAGCAACACCTTCAATGTTTCTCGCTGATTTAACAACGTTGTCGTTCTTTTCGTTTGTAACGATGAGAGCTTTTGACTCAACTTTAAGATTTTTGAGCATTTGAGCTATTTTCTTTGTTTTGATTTCGTCAAGAGCGATTTCATCAACAACTATGATTTCGTTGTCGTTAGCTTTTGCGCTGAGAGCAGAAACCATAGCAACCTTTTTAAGCTTTTTGTTTACGGAGTATCCGTAATCTCTGGGCTTAGGACCTAAAGCGATACCACCTTTAATCCACTGTGTAGCACGGATAGAGCCCTGTCTTGCACGGCCTGTACCTTTCTGTCTCCAGGGTTTGATTCCGCCGCCGCGAACTTCTGAACGGGTCTTTGTGCTCTGTGTGCCCTGTCTCTGGTTTGCAAGGTAGTTGATAACAACTTCGTGAAGAGCTACCTTGTTTACTTCCTGAGCAAAAACTTTATCTGAGAGCTCGATGTCTCCGATTTTGCTTCCTTCCATATTATATAAAGCTAATTTAGGCATATTTTAGTCCTCCTTTCTTAGAATTAACTTATGCTTTAACTGTATTTCTGATTGTTACGATTCCGCCCTTGGGACCAGGAATAGCACCTTTAATAAGGATGATATTCTTTTCAGCGTCAACCTTAACAACATCTAAGTTCTGAACTGTAACCTGCTGAACACCCATGTGACCCGGAAGTCTCTTGTTTTTCATAACTCTTGAAGGTGTTGAGCAAGCACCCATGGAACCTACGCCTCTGTGGTAACCGGAACCATGTGTCATAGGACCTCTGTGAGTTCCCCATCTTTTTATTGTACCGGCAAAACCGTGACCTTTGCTGATGCCTGTTACATCAATCTTGTCACCTTCTGCGAAAACATCTACTTTGATTTCATCGCCCACATTGTAAGCTGATGTATCTTCGAGTCTGAACTCTTTAAGATGTCTTTTGTTCGAAACTCCGGCTTTTGCGAGGTGTCCTTTCTGAGGCTTGTTGAGCGCTTTGTCTTTGCAATCGCCATAGCCTACCTGAATTGCATCATAGCCGTCGTTTTCAACTGTCTTTTTCTGAACAACCGCAACCGGACCGGCTTCAACAACCGTTACCGGTATTACAACGCCGTCTTCTGTAAAAAGCTGAGTCATTCCAAGTTTTTTTCCTAAAATTGCTTTTTGCATTCTAAATTCCTCCTATATTGGTTATTGGTTGAAGCTTAAGGTGCTCCAACATGACCTGCTGCTTTAGGAAAAGAGCAGCACTGCAGATTTAAGCTCTGCTTATCAAACTTTGGGCCTGATTATCAAACCTGTTTGATTTCAATATCAACTCCGGCAGGGAGAGATATCTTCAAAAGAGTGTCGATGGTCTTGGGTGTGGGTTCCAAAATGTCGATAAGTCTTTTGTGAGTTCTCATTTCAAACTGTTCACGGGAGTCTTTGTACTTGTGTACAGCTCTTAAGATGGTAACCACTTCTTTCTTAGTCGGCAGCGGAATAGGACCTGCAACCTTCGCACCTGTTCTCTCAGCAGTTTCAACAATCTTCTTTGCAGACTGATCGATTAACTGGTGATCGTAAGCTTTGAGCTTAATTCTGATTTTCTGACTTTTAGCCATTGATAGTACCTCCTAACGTAAAATAATTTCTTGGTGCCACATCGGCAGTCATAAAAACAGCACACACATCCGTGTGTATCATACTCTCCTCAAAATAAAACCCGGTAGAAAAAGACATACCGGGGCATAGTTATCCTAAGATGAGTATTAACTGTGACCTTGCCGCCCGGATTCAAGATTCGGACATTCTCCACGGAAATTAATCGTCATTGGGAACGATTGGTAACCTCCCGCTTCATCGTATGTCATGCCACGCACTTGTATATTTTAGTACATTTGAAGCAATTTTTCAAGAGTAATATTTACCTAAAAACGCAAATTTACGCAACTTTTTGATTTTTCGTTAATTTTTAACAACCCAAAACCCAAACACGAGTTTTATGATGGTTATTTTACACATCATTTTCTTTTGTCAAATCGACTCAAATGCAGTGTTTTACCACACTAAAGCGCATTTTTGCCCAAAAAACCCAAAATAATCGTAAATCATATACAATTTGCACAACAAAACTTCGTTAAAAAGTGCCAAAAATACATTTAGTGTTTTCAATGTATTTTTGACACAAGATATTGGGTTTTTATTCAATTCCAAGTTCTGCGTGAAAATATTTGAGAGCAGTGAACACAATTTTTTCAGATGCGTAGTAGTTTTACCATACCTTTTGCATCAGCAAAAAAACCATGGTCGAATTTGCTTGATTTATGGACTGTAAAAAATCCGTAGATTTTTTACAGTCCATAAATTTGACAAACGGCTTCATTTAATTTATAATAAAGTCACACAGAGCCATAGGCCATCAGTATGGAATGGTACACTGATACATCAAAAAACACTTAAGACCGATAAGGAGAATCAGAATGGATAAAGTAAAACTTGACCGCATAAGCGAACTCTACAGAAAATCAAAAGCAGAAGGGCTCACGGATGCTGAAAAGAAAGAACAAAAAGCTCTTCGCGATGAATATTTAAGCATCATTAAAAGGAATTTCAGAAGCACTCTTGAATCAATTGAATACGTTGATGATAAAAAGTGATGCAAAAACTATTGACAAATCGTGATAAATACGTTAAAATATAGAATATTAATATTACATTTATGGAGGATTATCGATATGAAAATTCAGACATTAGAAACTAAAAATCTTTGCGAAAGCGCTAAAAAAGGCGGATGCGGCGAATGCCAGACTTCATGTCAGTCAGCTTGCAAAACAAGTTGTGGTATTGCTAATCAGCAGTGCGAAAACAAAGAAAGCAAATAATCAATTGCAAATTTGATTTGAGTGCCGCCGTTTCGGCGGCATTTTTTTTGATAAAATATTTTTTACAGGTGATAAAATATGGTACACTGCTACAAACTCGGAGGACTCAACATCGTCCTCGACATATGCTCCGGTTCTGTTCACGTTGTGGACGAGGTTGCGTATGATATAATAGAAATGTATGAATCAAAAAGCCACGAAGAAATAAAAGATGAAATACTAAAAAAATATCCCGGACGCGCCGACGTTACAAAAGAAGAAATCGAAGATTGCTTTGCACAGATTGAGGCATTAAAAGAAAGCGGGAAACTCTTTACTGCCGACAGCTTCGAGCCTATGGCAGACACATTAAAAAAGAAAACCTCGGGAGTTGTGAAGGCTCTTTGCATGCACATTGCCCACACCTGCAACCTCAACTGTTCCTACTGCTTTGCAAGTCAGGGGAAATACCATGGCGACCGTGCGGTTATGAGCTTTGAAGTGGGAAAACGTGCTCTCGACTTTCTGATTGAAAACTCAGGAAACAGAACCAATCTTGAAGTTGACTTTTTCGGCGGAGAACCGCTTATGAATTTTGATGTGGTAAAACAGCTTGTGGAATATGCAAGAAGCATAGAAAAGGAAAAAGGAAAGAATTTCAGATTCACCCTCACTACAAACGGTATGCTCATTGATGATGATGTGATAGACTTTGCAAACCGTGAAATGAGCAACGTCGTTTTGAGTCTCGACGGAAGAAAAGAAATTCACGACCGTTTCAGAGTGGATTACGCAGGCAACGGAAGCTGGGAACAGATTGTGCCCAAATTCCAGAAGCTTGTTGAAAAACGCGGAGGTAAAAATTACTATATGCGCGGCACATTCACCCACGCAAACCCCGACTTTTTAAACGACATAAAAGAAATGCTCTCTCTCGGCTTCAACGAACTCAGTATGGAACCGGTTGTTTGCGCGCCTGACGACCCGTCGGCGCTCACCGATGAGGATTTACCGATTGTTATGAAGCAATATGAAGAGCTTGCCGAACTTATGCTTAAAAAACACCGCGAGGGCAAGCCTTTCACTTTCTACCATTATATGATTGACCTAAAAGGCGGCCCCTGCATCTACAAGCGCATATCAGGATGCGGCTCCGGCACGGAATATATGGCTGTTACTCCCTGGGGCGACTTATATCCCTGCCATCAGTTTGTGGGCGAAGAAAAGTTTAAGCTTGGAGATGTTTGGAACGGAGTGGACAATTCTGAGATTCAGGATGAATTTGCATCGTGCAACGTATATTCCCGTGAGCAATGCCGCGAGTGTTGGGCAAGGCTCTACTGCTCCGGAGGATGCAGTGCAAACGCTTACCATGCCACAGGTTCCGTTAAGGGAATCTACAAATACGGTTGTGAGCTTATCAAAAAAAGAATGGAATGCGCTATAATGCTTGAAGCTGCCAAAATGCTTGATTGAAAATCCGGGTGATATCATGACAAAAACACCAATCTGCGACTTTATAAGAAAATATGCCGCTTTAAAAAGCACAAGGTTTCATATGCCCGGCCATAAAGGAATTGATTTTACCGGCATTGAAAAATACGACATAACAGAAATTGACGGCGCTGATGTGCTCTATTCATCCGACGGCATAATCAGAGAAAGCGAAACCGTTGCCTCGGAACTGTTTGGCACAAAAAGAACCGTGTATTCAGCAGAAGGCTCATCCCTTTGCATAAGGGCAATGCTTTATATGACAAAAATTTATGCTGAGCTGTCCGGCAGAAAACCGATAATTGCCGCCGGAAGAAATGCACACAAAACCTTTATTACCGCCGCCGCACTCAATGATTTGGAAATCGAATGGATATTCGCCGAAGATTCAGACGGAATAATCTCATGCAAAATAAGCGCCGGATATCTCGACAAGTTTCTTTCCAAAATGGAGGAAAAGCCGGTTGCCGTGTATGTGACGAGCCCTGATTATCTCGGAAATATTACGGATATTAAAGGAATTTCTGAAATATGCAAAAAACACGGCACACTTCTTTTAGTTGATAATGCCCACGGTGCATATCTCAGATTTATGGATGAAGACATTCATCCGATAACTCTCGGCGCTGATATGTGTTGCGACTCAGCACACAAAACCCTGCCAGTGCTCACCGGCGGTGCATACTTGCATATTGGTAAAAATGCGCCCGAAGTGTTTTCAAAAAGAGCGGAAGATGCAATGTCTGTTTTTGCCTCAACAAGCCCCTCATACTTGATTTTGCAGTCTCTTGATACGGCAAACAGATACATGTCAGACGGATATAAAAAAGAGCTTAAGGAGTTTGGCAAACGGGCAAACAAGCTCAAATCAGAGCTTTCAAAACACGGCTACCGGATAATCGGAGACGAAGCCCTGAAGCTTACAATTGCACCCAAATCCTATGGCTATACAGGAAACGAAATAGCACATATTCTCAAAAACAACAATATGATATGCGAATTTTCCGACCCTGATTACGTGGTCATTATGATGACACCTCAGATTTCCAATGATGAAACAGATAAGCTGAAAGATGTATTGACAAGTATTCCGAAAAGGCCAAAAATAACTGAGCTTGCCCCAACACTTCCAAAACCTGAAAAACAGATGTCGCCAAAAGAAGCATTGTTCTCTGCTCACTCAAAATTGCCCGTTCATTTGTGCAATGGGAGGATTCTCGCTTCGCCAACGGTGAGCTGTCCGCCGGCAATACCGGTGGTTGTGTGCGGAGAGTTAATAAGCAGCGAAGCCGTGAGATGCTTTGAATACTACAAAATAGATTCGTGCAACGTTATTGACGAATAAGAAAGGTTACTTATGACAAAAAACAAAACAACTCTTGCAACACTTGCGGCGCTTTTTGCGCAGATTATATTCGGATTCAGCTTTATGGCAACGAAAATATCCCTCGGTTATGCTTCACCAATGACCGTTATTGCCGACAGGTATATTATTGCATTTATCGGGCTTTCAATGGTTATGCTGATAACACGCACCGGGCTCAAAATGCGCAGAGGAATATGGAAATTAGTTATTATGTCGGTCTTTCAGCCGCTATTGTATTTCGTGTTTGAAAGCTACGGCATAAAGCTTACAACGAGTGCATTTTCATCTGTAATGATAGCTTTGATACCGGTTGTGTCTATGATAAGCGGAATATTTATTCTGAAAGAAATACCATCGCCAATGCAATATGTTTTTATGGCACTCTCCGTTGGCGGAGTGGTAATAATGGCACTTTCAGGCCAAAGCGACGGCACTGTAACAACCGCCGGAATTATACTCCTTTTCGGCGCAGTTATCTCCTCCGTTGCCTACAACATCGCAAGCCGTAAGCTTTCAGAGGAATTTTCGGCATTTGAAAGGACCTATGCAATGACAATAATCGGAATGATTTCTTTTTTGGGCATTGCACTTGTTGAAAACATACACAATCCCATTGCTGTTGTAAGCTGCTTTGCAAATCCCGGATTCACAGGTGCAATTATGTATCTTGGAATTTTCTCGTCGGTTATTGCGTTTCTTATGCTTAACTACGCCAACACTCATCTTCCGGTTGCCAAAACAACCGTGTTTTCAAACATTACAACCGTTGTGTCGGTAATTGCCGGAACGGCGTTTCTGAATGAACCGTTTTCGGTTGAAGCGGTTGTTTCAACTCTTATGATAGTTGTGGGAGTATTCGGAGTGCAAAAGCTGAATGTCAGAACCTGATAAAGCAAAAAAAGGATGCAAAAGTCATATCCGGAATTCAATCCGTTTTATGACCTTTGCATCTTTCGTTTTTTCAAACTATTTCAATAATCAGTCCGCCGTTTTTATACGTTCAAGCAATTCCTTGCCGGCACCGGCTTTTTCAAGTAATTTTTTTATTTTATCTGTTTTTATGGATTCAACCCACAACTGAATATTTGTTGAATCAATCGACGATTCGGGTTTTACCATTGCATAATCACTTGATGATTCACCCTTAATATCAAAAGCAACAAACATCTTGTTTTTATAATAAACTTCAATCAACATATCAGCATCCGAGACGCTCTTTGCTGAGAATGTCACATCAATTCTCATATCTGAAATAAATGATATATCATCACTCACCTCTTCGTCTGCAAGCTCAAAAACGCTTGAGATTTTTGGCGTTGGTTCAATAACCGTTTTGCAGTTTATTACACCTTCTTCATATGCTTTTATGTCGAAGTTCTCAATTTTAACTTTCACAACATCTGTATCGTTAACATACACTGTGTATTCTGCGTTGATTTTTCCGCCTGATTCAACACCTTTACCGCCTACAGATACTTTGGCTCCGGGAATCTTCAGGGCAAACTCATCTGAAAACCGTTTTCCGTCTTTCAAAGTGACAAGTTTAACCTCTCCGGAATCAGGATTTGAAAACTCTATACCTTCTATGTTTCCAACAGAATCCACATACACATTCATTGTGATGAATTCTTCACCGTGCTCCTCTTTTTTTGCACGTTCAATTTCTTCCAGAGCTTCAGCCACGGCAATATCGAGCTCGCTCAGAAGCCCGTCGCCGTTCTGACCGGAAAATTCCGCAAAATCAACAATAATATCCCTGATATTATCATCAGCGGAAAACTCTTTAAGAACTGCTTCGGAAATATTTATCACTGTTTTGGAATCTATACGTCCTGAAAGCACCGTCAGTTTTTTTGATATTTCGCCAACAGTTATATTCTTCTTTTCTTCGGTGACATTTTTTATTTCAGAAACAACGGCATTCGTGTAACGGCATATCAAATCCGATATCACAGCTTCATCAGGCACTATTTCAATCATTGTTTTTGCACTGTCAAGCATAACAAGTCCCGATTCGGGCGAGATTCCGGCTTCGTCAAAAGGAATCTTTATTCCTTCAGAACTAAGAGCAGGCACCTGCCAATATAAAGCTTCGTCATTAAAATCCATAACGCCGTCTGCCGAAGCAATTTCAACACCGTTTGCATTTAATTTTAATCCATAGCCAAAGCCGTTGTTGTCCATTACCATATCAGCAACAACGTCTACAGAATCAATCCATTCAAGCATTTTTGCGGTTTCTTCATCTGACTCATCAGATATCAGCTTCTTGAAATCTTCCCCAAATTCAACACCTAACTCAGCAGATGCACCGTCTTTGGGATCCAGGCTGTTTTTCATCGCTTCAACACGAGCCGCAAAATCCTTTGCAAATTTTTCGGTGTTTTCCGACTGAACACGAAGCAAATACTCATATGGCGACTCAAAAATTCTTCTTGCGGAATTTTTTATTACAGGCCCCGCAAAAACAATTGTTGCAATTAATATTACAATCAAGGCAAATGCACCCGGGAGCAATATTTTCTTTTTATTTCTTCCGAATCCTGAATCTGCGGTCATTACCTTTCCGGCTTCAACCGGAGTCGCGATTTCTTCGCCATTTCTCAAATCCCATCCGCATTCGGAGCAAAAATTCGAATTATCATTCATATTGTTACCGCATTTTTTACATACCATAGCAGTCTCCTTTAGTTTTCATTAACTACATTATAACAATACACCTGATATTTTGTCAAGAAACTTTATTTTGTTTTGCAAGCCCAAATATTCCGCGCTTTAATATGCATTTGAATTTACGGCATTTGTTCAAGGAATTTGTATTGCGCCATATAAAGCTCATAGTATCTGCCTTTCTTTTCTATGAGTTCGTCATGGGTGCCGCTTTCGGCAATGTTTTTGTCGGCAATATACATTATCCGCGAACTGTTTTTGATTGTTGAAAGTCTGTGGGCAATAATAAATGAAGTTCTGCCCACGAGGAGTCTTTCAAGACCTTTTTGAAGAGCCATTTCGGTTTCTGTGTCGATGCTTGAAGTTGCCTCGTCGAGAATAAGTATTTTCGGGTCTGCAAGAAGCGCTCTTGCAAATGCAATGAGCTGCTTTTGCCCTGCCGAAAGTGAGGTTCCGCCCTCATTCATCATGGTGTTATAACCATCAGGCAGCTCCACTATAAAATCATGGGCACACACAGCCTTTGCCGCTTCTATAACTTCCTCCTCTGTTGCATCTGCTTTGGAATAACGTATGTTATCTATAATAGTTCCCGAAAAAAGGAAGCTGTCCTGAAGCATTATTCCCATCTGACTTCTGAGAGAATGGAGGGTTGCGTGCTTTATGTCATTGCCGTCAACAGTTATTTTTCCGCCCCGGATGTCATAGAAACGCGCAAGAAGATTTATAACCGTGGATTTTCCTGCACCCGTGGGACCAACGAGTGCAATCGTCTGCCCTGCATCAACTTTGAACGACACGTTTTCTAAAATATTGGGCTTGTTTTCTTCGTATGCAAAGGTTACGTTTTCAAATTCAACGTCGCCTTTGATTCCACCGAGAGCCTTTGCATCCGGAAGATTTTCAACAACAAGAGGCTCATCCATCATTTGGAAGATTCTTTCAACATATGCTCCGCAGTTCACAATCTCATTATAGAAATTAGTAAGAGCAATAACGGGTTGCCAGAAATTTGAAACGTATGAAGCGAAAGCAATGAGCATACCAACCTGTATCACACCCGAGCCGATTCTTTCCGTACCGATTATATACACAAGCATAACCGTCAGAAAAGAAAGCACGTTAACAAAAAGCGGAATTGCTCTTTCTATGTATTTGGCTTTCATCCAGAATTTCTTGTTTTCTTCGCAAAGTTCGTTAAAAATCTCTGCATTATTTTCTTCCCGTGCAAAGGACTGGGTTATCTTCA
Organism: Clostridia bacterium; assembly: GCA_045536915.1. Taxonomy (GTDB): domain Bacteria; phylum Bacillota; class Clostridia; order UMGS1810; family UMGS1810; genus RGIG1828. The sequence goes on along the minus strand of JAZSOL010000197.1, from coordinate 4,515 downwards.
TTCCCGAAATGCTTTCCTGAAGATAAGCATTGAGATTACTCTGCTTTGCGGAAAGTCTGCGCCATGCTTTGCGGTGCCAGCCTCTTATGATAACAAGAACAAGGGCGAAAAGCGGCATTCCGGCAAGGCAGATAAGCGTGAACTGAACATCCATTGCAAACATAAAGCCGAGAATAACAAACATTTTAAATATGTTTGTTACCATATCCACAATACCGTTTGCAAGAAGATTGGCAATTGTGTTGATATAGTTTACAACTCTCACGAGTATCTTACCGTGCGGACGTGAGTCGAAAAACGAAAAGGGAAGATACTGCATATGTCTGAACAAATCTGAGCGTATGTCTTTTATAACGGTCATTGCCATTTCATTTGTAAGAACTGCTCTTTTTCGTCTGTTCCACCATATTATCATCATTGAAGCAATGAGTATGCCGAGTATTGCATACAAAATGTTCATATTTTTTTCGGGAATACATTTATCTATGAGCACGCTGATAAAATACGGAGGCAAAAGCTCTAAAAAAGCCGTTATAAACATCAGAAAAACAACGAACAAAAGCGTTTTGATGTGAGGCTTCACATATTTTTTCAACATTGAGAAATACTTAAAATCAACCCTGACATTGAGTTCTTCGTCCTGGTCATATCTGTTTACAGCCATAGTTCACACCTCTACTTTCTGACATTTTTCATAATATTTTCACTTACCGGATGATTGATATGGTAAGCCGGAGCACCGGTGAAATCACCGAACTGATGATCAAACACACCTTTATAGTATCCGTTTAATTCCATGAGTGTTTCATGAGTTCCCCACTCAACAAGGTTGCCCTGATTAAGAACCAGAATCAAATCCGCATTTTTAACAGAAGATATTCTGTGGGCAATAATTATTTTGGTTCTGCCCGTCTTTTTAAGGTTTTCCTGAATTGCAAATTCCGTTTCCATGTCAAGAGCAGAGGTTGTGTCGTCAAGAATAAGAATTGAAGGATTTTTAAGAAGTGCTCTTGCAAGAGAAATTCTCTGCCTCTGACCGCCGGAGAGTCCCACACCTCTTTCTCCCACAACGGTGTCGTAGCCGTCGGGAAGCTTTGAAATAAATCCATGGGCATCGGCTTCTTTGGCAACTCTTATAACATCGTCGAGAGTTGCATTCGGAGCACCATAGGCAATGTTATTCTGAATGGTATCTGAAAAAAGGAACACATCCTGCATTGCACTTGCCACGTTTTGATGCACCGTTTTTAAGTCGATATTTTTTAAGTTTATATCGTCTATGTAGATGGTTCCGTAGGTGGGGTCATAGAACCTTGAAAGAAGATTGACTATTGTTGATTTTCCCGAACCCGTGGGACCTATAATAGCTATTGTATCGCCGGCATTTGCGGAAAAGTTGATATTTTTAAGCACTTTGTCGCCGTCATAGGCAAATGTCACGTTTTTAAAACGTATGCTTCCGCTGATGCCCGTGTCACGCTTTTTGATTTCGCGGTTTTTAATAAGCGGTTCTTCTTCTTCAAGAGAACGTATTTTAAGTGTGCTGGCATTAAACTGCTGAAACTGATTAATAAAGTTGCCTATGGATTCCATCGGAATAACAATACACCAAAGGCATCCGTTCACGGCTGTGAATTCTCCAAGCGTGATTGAGCCGTTCATAACCAGAATTCCGCCATACACAATAAATATAATGTTAATCACAAAAACAAATGCAAGCATAGTTGGTGCATAGCGCATCCAGGTGTGCACAAAATCCATGAAGGTGTCCATATAGTTCTGATTGTGCTTTTCAAATTTCTCAATCTCAAACTCTTCCTTGGCATATGCTTTAACCACACGGTTGCCCGAAATGTTTTCCTGAACCACAGTGTTGAGCCTTGCGTTGCTCTCTCGTCTGTCAACAAATGATGCCTTAACATTTTTCGCCAGAAGATATGCCGAAACTCCTATAAACGGAGCAACCGACAAAAGCGCAAGCATTAAAGACGCGCTTATGGAGAAAATAACCGTGAATCCGATAACAACGTACACAAGCTGATTGAAAAGCTCGGGAAGTGTTCCCGCCACAATCTGCCTTACTGCATCGGTATCCATGGTAAGGCGGCTCATAAGGTCCCCCGTGCGGGTATTGTCAAAAAAAGTACAGTCGAGACTCTGCAGTTTTGAATAGAGCTTATTTCTGATTTTTTTAACAACCCCCTGAGAGGTGTTCTCAAGAATAATCTGTTTGAAATAGCCGAGAATTTCTTTTGCAACAACTATTCCAATCAGCAAAAAAACGTAAAAAAATAGAAGGTCCGTCTTTGTTTCTCCGCTCACGGCAGGCATAACCACACCATCAACAAGACGTCCTACAACAACCGGTTGAATAAAGGCAAAGCTCACAATTGCAACAGTAAACACAGCGACGAAAAACATCGACGCTTTATAGTGCCTGAGATATGCCCATAACCATTTTAAAGCTTTCATAATTATACACCTCTGCAGTTCAAAATTTCTGAAGCTTAAATAAGATTGGGTCATCCGGAATCAACTCCGAATGTTTAACTGATTATAGACCTATTTTCTCAAAAAATCAACCCCTTTCGCAAAAATAATATTCACAAAATTATTATTTTAATTTGTGGAAAACTAACAAATTTGACGACAGACGGAATTATTTGAGTTTTCTCTTTTTTGAGCCGGTTTGTTGATTTAGTTTTATTGACATTAAAATTGCAAGCTTCGACAAACAACGATTTATTGTTAACAAAATATTCATAATATATTCATTTGCTCTTAATATGTTTCTGTTATTATATAATCGTAGACAGAAAACATTTTTGTTTTCATTCTATACCAATCTCCATAAACTTATAAAATCCTTAAAACACGGAAAAGCAGAGCGTGTACCTCCCCCGTACAGCTCTGCTTTTCCGTTATTTCAAAATATGATATTTTCAAAACTCCGGCTTAAAGCTGGGCATAAGCTCGAGTTTAAACAAATTCATTCTGTGTTTGCGGTCAATAATTTCCTTTTTGCCCGAATCATCAATTTTGCCTGTGCGGATGTAGGCATCAAGCTCGGCATAGGTAAAACCGAGATTTTCCTCATCAGATTTTCCGCAAAGACCGTCTATTGGTGTTTTATCCACAAGTTCATCAGGCAAGCCGAGAATACGTCCTATTTGTTTGACTTCTGTTACGGTAAGATGAGACATAGGCGAAAAATCACCCACGGAATCGCCGTATCTCGTGGAATATCCAACCCAGTCCTCAGAAAGATTACACGTATTGCATACTCTGCCATTACAACTCTGAGACACTGCATACAATGCAGACATTCTTATTCTCGGAGGCAGATTTTGCCTTGTTTGTTCGCTCATTTCAAGTCCGGCGGGGAAGTTGGCAACAAAAGCATCAAAGGCATCTTTTATGTTTATTTCATAATGAGTTATTCCAAGATGATTCACAAGCATATATGCCATATCTATATCGTGCTGCTCACCCTGAGGCATCAGCACTCCCACAACCCGGTCTTTCCCAAGCGCCTCAGCGCAAAGCGCCGCGGCAACGGAGCTGTCTTTTCCGCCCGATATGCCCACAACAGCCTTGCAATCCTTACCGTTTTTTTCAAAAAAATCACGTATCCATTCAACGCATTCGTTCTTTATTCTCTCTGCATCAAACATCCGATTATTCCTCCGTCTTATTTTCTTATATTATTTACTCGCCACAGATATTTATCTGACACATTTTCATTGTTGCAAGCGCTGCATTGTGCGTTTCGGGAGTTACTCCGGCGCAACATCCGGCATCAACACTTATTTTAATCTCCGGAAAGTTCGCTTTTAAAAGTAGTGCGTTTGATACAACGCATATATCGGTGCAAAGTCCTATGAGCTCAATTTCATATCCGTTGGAGCCGTAGTTCGATTTTATATATCCTGCAAGCTCTGTTGAGCCGAACGTGGGCTTTTCAATAGCCTTATAAGATTTCTTGTTGACTGCCGAGTGAACCTTTGAATCAAGTTCCCAGCCGTTGGTGTCTTTTATGCAATGAGGCACGGGAAGATTTTTGCCTTCCAAAGTTTGCATATAGTTTTCGCTGTGGGTATCGTAGGTAACAATTATATCACCGCTGAAACTTTCGATTTTTCCGGCAACCCTGTCAACAATTCCAACTGCTTCCTCAGTTCCGAGCGCACCGTCCACAAAGTCCTTTTGCATATCTACCACAATAAGTATTTTTTTCATTTTTAAGCACTCCATTTCAAATGTGTTACATATAATTATATCACTTCTTCAAATTTTTATCAAGTTACAAAAATTTTTTTAAGTTTCCCCATTTTTCGGGATAAATTTTTGATTTAGCGGTGAGTTGGAAACCTAAATTTGTGTTGCGGTATTGTAGGGGACGGCGTCCTCTTTCGTCCCGTTTCTGCGCCAATGCGGGACGTCGAGGACGCCGTCCCCTACAACGCACTAACCTTGTTTCATCAAAGTCGGATCGTAGCCATGTCGTTCTGTGAG
>JAZSOL010000302.1:0-16811 GCA_045536915.1 Clostridia bacterium | reverse complement strand
GAAAAGGCGGCGGCTGAAAAAGATATTCCGCCTAAAAAAGAGGATCTTTTCAAAGCCCTTACCGTATACGGTGTTGAGCCAAATGATGCAACACTTAAAACAGCAACGAAAACATTTGAAAAGTTTGTTTTTTATGTTCCGTATAATTCGGGCAACGGCAGTGCTAAAGTAACAAATAACATCCCTGATGCAGAATTGATTCTTACTCCGATTATAAATTTGAAAAACAAAAGCAGAGCGGTTCCGTTTTTCATAACAACGGAGGATGCAACTAAATTTGCAAAAGAGTCATGCTCTGATGTTATATCCATAAGCTACAGTGAATTCAAAGAAGCTCACAAAAACGGATTTATAAATCTTGATTCATTCGACGGAATCATAATAAATCCGAATTTTGAAAACATATTTCTCCCTTGCGATTATCCCATAATCTGAGGGGACGGAGGTAAAACATATGATTAACTTTAAAAAAGCAACCGCTTTAATTTTAAGCGGTATTATGGCATTTTCGTTTGCTTCATGTTCAAAAAAAGAAAAAAGCGAAGAAAAATTACATGCAAGAAATGCCGAAGAAATAAATCAGAAATACGATGAAGTCATAAACTCCATTAACTCCGATGCTAAAAACGCAGATTCCGGAAACCCTTTTGAAAATTTAAGCTTTAATTCCGAAGCTTTTTCATCATTCGACTATTCGCTTTATCCGCCGTCCGATGAATATGCCACTCATTCGCTCGACAAAAACACGTTTGGCAAGGTTAACCTTGGTGGTACATATTTCAACTCTATAGCTCCGGGAAACGCAGTTTATCATGAGGCAGAAAGCTTTAAAACAGCAAAAGATCTCACGATTCTCAACACGGCCGATGAATTTATAAGTGCATATTGCATAGAAAACGGAAAGGCTGTTTATAAGCCGGCGGGTTCAAATGAATATATTGCTCTTTCAAACGGCTCGTTCACCGGAACGCTTACCGCTGTATACGTGAGCAAAGGAGACGGGAAATTTGCACTTCTCGGCGAAGAAGAAACCAGAAAATTCCTCAAAATCAGAGATGAAAATTCAAACGGAATGTATTTTGATCCAAAGCTTATTAACGATGCATTTTCCGATTTCCAATCGGTTGCATCTCTCGACATTTCCGTAAACGACATAAATCAGATATACGAATTTTCAATCTGCCGTTTTGAAGCAACAGATGAGAGCGATGTTTCTCATTAATAACAACACCTATTAACGCACCAAGGGGGCTTTAAATTTAAATGTTAACACACGATTATCTCGAAATAAACAATCAGAACCATCTTATGATTGGCGGATGCGATACCGTTGAGCTTGCAAAAGAATACGGCACTCCGCTTTATGTTATGGATGAAAAGCGCATACGTGAAAATATGCGTCAGTATAAGCAGGCTTTTGATAACTTCTATTCCGGCAAAGGAATTCCGCTGTATGCAAGCAAGGCTTTTTCAGCCGTTGGTATGTATAAGCTTGCTCAGGAAGAAGGCTTCGGAGTGGATGTTGTGTCGGGCGGAGAACTCTACACAGCTCTCAAAGCAGGCTTTGATGCATCGAAAATTATTTTTCACGGAAACAACAAATCCTATGATGAAATACGTATGGCTCTTGAAAACAACGTTGGCAGAATTGTTGCCGACAGCTTCTACGAGCTCGACAATCTCGAAAAAATATGCTCAGAGCTCGGTAAAAAAGCAAAAATTCTCATAAGAGTAAAACCCGGGGTTGATGCTCACACGCATGAATTCATATCCACAGGTCACATCGACTGCAAATTCGGATTCAGAATGGATACGGATGAAGCAATCCGGGCAATTGAGCAGGCACTGAAAAGTGAACACATTGAAATCTGCGGACTTCACTGCCACATAGGCTCTCAGATTTTCCTTCTCGACCCGTTTGAGCTTGCAGCTGAAATTATGATGAACTTCTATGCCGAATTAAAAGAAAAATTCTCACTAAGCCTCAAAGAACTCAATCTCGGGGGCGGCTTCGGTATCAAATATGTTGACGGCGATTCCCCTATCAACTACGGAAGCTACATTGAAGCTGTTTCAAAAGTTGTTAAAAGAATCTGCGAAGAAAAGAATCTCGAAATTCCGTTTGTATATATGGAACCCGGACGTTCAATAGTGGGTGATGCAGGTATCACACTCTACACAGCCGGAGTAATCAAGGATATCGACGGCGCGCGCAAATACGTTTCCGTTGACGGCGGAATGGTCGACAATCCAAGATATATGCTTTATGAAGCCGAATACGAAGCAGTTGTTGCAAACCGTGCAGACTCACAGCCTTCAGAGGCAATCACGCTTTGCGGTAAGTGTTGCGAATCCGGAGATATCATTATCCGCGACGGCATTGTGCCTGAAATCAAAAGTGGCGATATCGTTGCAGTAATGTCCACCGGAGCCTACAACTACTCTATGGCAAGCAACTACAACCGTCTCCCCCGTCCCGCAGTTGTTTTTGTGTCCGACGGTGAATCCAGACTTGTTGTGAGAAGAGAAACCTATGATGATATTATAAAAAATGACGTGTTTTAAGTTTGAAAAGTTTGTGGAATGGTAATTATCAATTAAAGGAAGTTGAATTATGTTTACTGGTGAATCAATTTTAAATATTTTGCTGAGCATACCCGGTCTTCTTCTGGCAATAAGCCTTCACGAAGCGGCGCACGGCTATGCGGCATATCTTATGGGTGATACCACCGCAAAATATCAGGGCAGATTAAGCTTAAATCCATTAAAGCACCTTGACCCTATGGGTGCAATATGTATGCTTTTATTCCGCTTCGGCTGGGCAAGACCTGTTCCCATTAACCCTCTGTATTTCAAAAACCGCAGAGTTGGAATAATCGTGGTAAGTCTTGCAGGACCTTTTGCGAACTTTTTTTTAGGTCTCATAAGTGCTCTTATTTATTTTGGACTTGCATACTACAGCTTTTTGTCGGGCAGTTCATCGGCGCTGATAGAATTTTTTGCAATCATTTTTCAGATGTCGATATATATGAACGTTGGTCTTATGATATTTAATCTCATACCCATCCCTCCGCTCGACGGCTCAAAAATTCTTCTTGAATTTCTGCCCTACAGAGCAAAGGAAATGTTCTATACCTACGAAAGATATTTCAGCCTCATACTCATCATACTTGTGTATGTGGGAACACTTACTCCGATTCTCGGATTTTTCCAGTCATACATTCTGAGATTTTATCAGTTTGTATGCGACCTTGCAATTGGACTTTTTATTTAAAACAGGTGATATAAATGGACCAGCTCACATTCAAAATCGAAAAATTTGAAGGGCCTCTCGATCTTTTGGAGCATCTTATTAAACGAAATAAGCTCGATATATGCGAAGTTTCTCTAATAGCAATAACAGATCAATATATAGAATATATAAACGCAATGGAAGAACTGGACCTTGAGGTATCAAGCGACTTTATTGTTATTGCCTCGGATCTATTGTATATAAAATCAAAAGCGCTTTTACCGAAGCACGAAGAGGAAGAAGATCCCGAGGCACTTGCCAACAGCCTTACGGAAGCGCTCAAACAACGCAGACGCATGAAGCTGATAAGTGAAAAATTCAAGGTTATGCAGTTCGATGGAACCTACTATTTTTTCAAGGATGCAGAAAAAATACCAAAACCTCAGAATTCCGAACCAAAACGTATTGAACATGCAAGCATAGACAAGCTCTACAAGGCATTTATGACCATACTCGAAAAAACTCAGCGCCGTATGCCGCCTCCGAAAGACAACTTCGAGGGTATCGTGGGAAGAGAACCGGCTTCTGTTAAGCAAAAGGCAACGGGACTTGTGTCGCATCTCAGAAAGAAAAACAAAATAACCTTTGAAAATGCATTTGAAAACGCCGCACACAAAAACGAAATAGTTGCAATATTTCTTGCTATTTTAGAGCTTATGAAGCTCAATCACATACACGTTTACGACGAAGACGGCAAGGTAATGCTTTCCCTCGGCGAAAAAGCCGATGAAGAAATTGAATATAATTTTGAATAAATACTCATATGACGGTGAATAAAATGAAAGAATCACAGAAAAAAGCAATGATAGAAGCAATGCTTTTTGCAAGCGGCGAATCCGTGCCAACAAAAAGAATTGCAGAAGTTCTCGAAATAACCGAATCGGAAACGAGAAAAACCATTGAAAAAATGAAAAAAGAATTTGACGAAAGCGAAGAAAAAGGCGTAAGAATAATACGTCTTGAAGACTCATATCAGCTATGCACAAAAAAAGAATACTATGAGTGCATAAGAAACCTCACCGAACGCAAAAGAAAAGCATCGCTCACCAATGCCGGTCTTGAAGTGCTTTCAGTTGTTGCCTACAACCAACCCATCACTCGAAGCTCAATCGAATTTATACGCGGAGTCAATTCCGACGGCCCGCTCAACAATCTTATTGCGGCAGGGCTGGTTGAAGAAGTGGGACGTCTTGATGCACCCGGAAGACCTATTCTTTTCGGAACGGGCGAAGAGTTTTTGAGATGCTTTGACCTTGCTTCAATTTCAGAGCTTCCCGATGTTGAACTTGAATACAATTTCGAAGAGCTTAACCACGAACTCGTGAGAGGAGAGCAGCTTGAATTTGAACAAACCAAAGAAAACGAACGCATTTCAAGCGTATCTTTCGAAATAAAACAAGACGAAGAGGCGTCTGGAGAATCAGAAGTATCAGATGCATCCGAGACGACTTTGAAAAATTCAGACACTACTCAGGCAAATGATACATCAGAGCAAAAAGTTTAACACTTAATTTCAGGTGATTGATACATGAATATTTTCCTTACGGTACTTTTTATATTGCTTGCCGTTGTTGTTGTGATTTTTTTTTCTTTACTAATCACAAAACTCAAGCTGAAAATTGCAATTGAAAAGAAAAGCGGCGAAAAGCCAACCGCACTGATTACTGTTGAAACCTTAGGCGGACTTATAAAGAAAAATCTTTCCGATATTAAAAAACCGAAGCCGGGAAAAAAGAACATAAAATCTTCCGGTTCCAACGATTCGGGATTGAGAAAAAAAATAAACACATACTATAAAAACTTTAAAAAAATAAAATTTATTTTTTTAAACTCAAAACATAAAGCCCGAAAAAAAATACTCATTGAAAAATTCAGACTCAACATTGATTTCGGTCTTGACGATGCCGCACACACAGGCATTGCAACCGGTTCTCTTTGGGCAGGAATCTACAATGTGATTGCTTTTCTGTCGCATATTTCACTCATAAGCGAGCCTGAAATATGCGTAAATGCAGATTATGAAAACGAAAAGCTTGCATTTGACGGAGAATGTATAATCATTCTCAGGCTTGCTAATATTATTAGTATTCTTTATGTTATAGGAATAAATTATTTCACATTAAAAAATAAAGAAAAGGCGGCGATTAACTATGGCAACACAAATTGAAGGTCTCATGAACGAGGCTCTCGGTAACTTAAAACAGATGATTGACGTAAACACAATTGTTGGCGATGTCATAACAACTCCCGACGGTGCCACAATCATTCCCGTATCAAAGGTATCATTCGGCTTTGGTGCAGGAGGCAGCGATTTCAATGCCAAACCGCTTGGCGAAAACGCTGAACGCACCATGTTCGGAGGAGGTTGCGGCGGCGGTGTTTCCGTTAAGCCTGTTGCATTTCTTGTTGTGAAAAACGACAGCATCCGTCTGCTCCCCGTTACCGGAACCATTTCAACCGTAGACAGAGTGGTTGATATGGTACCCGAGCTTCTCAACAAGTTCAACGGTTTTATATCACAACACAAATCAAAAGAAAAATCTGAAGAAAAAGAATGCACAGAAGAATAATGATTATTTTGTGACGTATTATTTTAATGTAATATTCAACCACCTGCTGCGTATAGAATTATATGTAGGCAGGTGATTTTTTTGAAAAAAATAATTATTGCACTTATCCCATTTCTGTTGTTCTCTTTTTGCACACGTGTTTCGGCTTCGGTTGGCATAAGTGCCGAAGCTGCAGTTGTTATTGAAAACACAAGCGGAAAAATAATCTATGAAAAAAATGCACACAAAAAGATGCCGATGGCAAGTACTACCAAAATTATGACTGCACTTTGCGTGATTGAAAATCTGCATCCGGCTCAGCCTGTTATAATCGACAGCCGAAGCGTTGGAATTGAAGGTTCATCGGTATATCTGAAAGAGGGAGAAATGCTCACCGTTTTAGAGCTTTTATATGCAATGCTTTTAAATTCCGGCAACGATGCCGCAACCGCACTTGCTCTCGCAGTATCAGATTCGGTTGAAAGCTTTGCTGAACTTATGACGCAGACAGCACACAAAATAGGTGCATCAAACACCAATTTCACGAATCCAAGCGGTTTATATGAAGAAAACCACTATACCACCGCATATGACCTTTCACTCATAACATCATATGCGCTCAGCAACAAACAATTTTCCGAAATTGTATCTAAGCGCACAGCCGTTATTTCCGGTTCTTCACCGGGCGAAAAACGGTATCTGAAAAATCACAACAGGCTCCTTTCTTCATATGACGGATGCATAGGAGTAAAAACAGGCTACACGAAAAAATGCGGAAGATGCCTTGTGAGCGCGGCAGAACGCGACCACGTGTCGCTTACATGCGTAACTCTGAAAGCTCCCGACGACTGGAATGACCACCGCAAACTTCTCGATAATGCATTTTCACGCACAGTTGCAAAGGAGATTACCTCACAGGGAGACTACGCAATGCAGATGAATATTGAAAACACATTATGCACACTTAATTTTGATAATTCCATGTATGCCCCCGTTATTGACGGCAATGATTCGGCTGCAGAAATTGTTTTTGAAACAGATTCTTCCGCCACGCTTCCCGTAAATGCCGGGCAGACATTGGGAACGGCATATTTGAAAATTGGCGGAAAAACAGTGGATAAATGCGGTCTTGTGTGTGAAAAGGCAATTGTGTTGCCCAAACCGAAAAAAAGTTTGCCCCAAACACTTATTGATAAGCTGAAAAAACTTTTTATTTTTAATTAAAATATTAAAAACATTGAAAAACTCTCAAAAAGATGATATAATTATATAAAACACAAACCTAAGGAAGTACATTATGGATTTTAACGAATACGCAAAGAGTAAACAGACTGTTTTCTGCCTTGAACTCGAAAGAGCGGCAAGGCTTCTTGAACTTGCCGGGAATCCCGATAAAAGGCTTAAAATCATTCACGTTGCCGGAACCAACGGAAAAGGTTCGGTATGTGCAATGATTGAAGCAGGGCTGATTGAAATGGGATTTAAAACGGGCAGATTTTCATCGCCCGAACTTTTTGACATTACCGATACAATAACCGTAAACTGCACAAACATAGCAGAAGATGAGCTAAACAGCATATATTCCTTTCTGGCGCCGCTGTGTGATGTTGTGGAAAGCGAAACCGGAAAAATGCCGTCGCAATTTGAAGTGAACTTTGTTGCTTCTCTGATGCATTTTGCAAATTCGGATTGCAAATATGCAATTTTAGAGTGCGGTATGGGCGGGAAAGGCGATGCCACAAATATTATAGCCGACAGCCTGATAAGCATAATTACGAAGATTTCTCTTGACCATACTTCGTTTTTAGGCAACAGCCCCGAAGAAATTGCCGCCAACAAATGCGGTATTTTTAAAAAGTCCTCAAAAATCGTTACCGGATTCCAAAGCGCGCAAGTTATGAACGTCATACGCAAAGAAGCCGGAGAAAGAATGCTTATTGAAGCTCAGAATCCTGAAAGTGTGGGATTCGAAGGATTTAATGAGATTTTTAACTACGGCTGTTTCAAAGAGCTGAAATGTTCTCTTTGCGGAGCGCATCAGATTCACAACGCCGCACTTGCCATAGAAGCACTCAAACTTCTCGGAGCAGGCGAAACTGAAATACGCTATGCTATATCAAACACCAAAAATCCCGCAAGATTCGAAAAAGTGTCGGACCGTGTATATTTTGACGGCGGGCATAATCCCGACGGAGTAAGAAGTCTTGTTGAAAGTCTGAACCGCTACAGAGTAGACGGAAAAATAATTTTTGCCATTGGTATGATGGCAGATAAAGATATTGAAGGTGCCCTTTCGTGCCTTAAAAAGCTTAAGAATCAGAATTTTGAAATCTATACCTGCCGGGTAAATTCAAATCCCCGAAGCGAAAGTGCCGAAAAACTTGCTGATATTGCCTTAAAACTCGGTTTTAAAGCAAAAGCCTTTTCCAACATTGATTCTGCATGTGAAAATGCAGAAGAAAATTGCGATTTTCTTATTATTTTTGGCTCGCTTTATATGTATAAAGAATTAACACGTTATGTGAGGTGATGCGTTATGATGAGAATAGACAAGCTTATTTCAAACTCTACCTCGCTCAGCCGCAAAGAGATAAAAAGCTACATAAAAAAAGGTCTGATTGTGTGTGACGGCGAAACAGTGAAAAATGCGGATATCAAGGTGGATGAAAACAAAGCAGAAATATATGTTTGCGGTGAAAAAGTTGTGTATGCAGAGTTTGTGTATCTGATGCTCAACAAACCCGACGGATACGTGAGCGCAACCTACGACAAAAAACTACCGGTGGTAACAGACCTTGTGCCCGAAGAATATGCACACTTTGATGTGTTTCCCGTTGGCAGACTCGACATTGATACCCACGGACTTCTTTTGCTCACAAATGACGGTGAACTTGCACACAAGCTTCTTTCACCCAAAAGCCACGTTCCCAAAACCTACTACGTTGAATCAGACTCTCCTCTGTTGGATTCAGATATAAAAGAATTTGAAAAAGGAATCTGTATAGATGATGAATTTACGGCTATGGGAGCAAAAGTTGAAATTCTTGAAAAAAACAAGGCATATCTTACAATATATGAAGGTAAATTTCATCAGGTTAAGAGAATGTATGAGGCGGTAGATAAAAAAGTCACATATCTCAAAAGAATCTCAATGGGAAACCTCAGGCTTGATGAAAATCTCAAGGAAGGCGAAATAAGAGAACTTACCGCAAATGAAGTGGAATTACTGAGTTCTTTATAATATTACATAAAGGAAGGAAAAATCATGAACATACCCCAGACGCTTGCCGAAGAACTCGGCATCACCTTAAAACAGGTTGAAAACACAATTGCCCTTATTGATGAAGGCAACACCATTCCGTTTATTGCACGTTACCGTAAAGAGGTAACAGGCTCTCTTGATGATGAAATATTAAGAAAATTTCACGACAGACTAACATATCTTCGCTCACTCGACGAAAGACGCGAAGAAATTATGCGCCTTATAGACGAGCAGGGTAATCTTACCGATGAACTCAAAGTGAAAATTGAAAATGCAACGGTACTTCAGGAGCTTGAAGATATCTACCGCCCGTTCAGACCGAAAAGAAGAACAAGAGCAACGGTTGCAAAGGAAAAAGGACTTGAACCTCTTGCAATGCTTATTTATCTCCAGAACGAAAAAAGCGGCAACCCGCTTGATTTTGCATCGGAATATATTGACGAAGAAAAAGGGGTTACAACTGCTCAGGAAGCCATAGACGGCGCAAAAGACATTATTGCAGAAATGATTTCAGATGATGCGGACTACCGCAAGGAAATAAGAGCACTCACTTTTGACAGGGGAATAATAAGAACATCTGCAAGCACAGAGGAAGACAGCGTGTATGCTATGTACTACGAATTCTCTGAACCCGTAAAGAAAATTGCCGGTCACAGAGTTCTTGCCATTAACCGCGGAGAAAGCGAGAAATTTTTAAGCGTCTGCGTGGATATTGAAGAGGAAACAGTTCTTGGATATCTCTTTGGAGAAACTGTGAGAGAATCAATTTTTACCGATATAGTAAAAGAAGCCGTTGAAGATTCATATAAACGTCTGATTCAACCGTCAATTGAACGCGAAATAAGAAATCAGCTTACCGACGATGCCGGAGAACAGGCAATCGGCCTTTTCTCCAAAAACCTCTGGCATCTTCTTATGCAGCCACCAATGAAAGGAAAAACCGTTCTCGGTCTTGACCCCGGCTACAGAACCGGTTGCAAGCTTGCCGTTGTTGATGAAACCGGAAAAGTGTGCGACACAGGTGTTATCTTCTGCACGCTCGACCATCACGACAAAGTCAAAAGTGCGGCAATCGTAAAAAATCTTATTGCAAAATATTCGGTTGAGCTAATTGCTATCGGTAACGGTACGGCATCAAAAGAATCGGAGCTTTTCATTGCCGGAATTTTAAAGGAGCTCGAAGCAAAGGTTTATTATATGATGGTATCCGAAGCCGGAGCATCGGTATATTCCGCATCAAAGCTTGCGGCAGAAGAATTCCCTGATTTCACTGTTGAGCAAAGAAGTGCCGCTTCAATTGCAAGAAGACTTCAGGATCCGCTTGCAGAACTTGTTAAAATTGATCCGAAATCAATCGGAGTCGGACAGTATCAGCACGATATGAATCAGAAACGCTTAAGCGAAGCTCTCGGCGGAGTGGTTGAAAACTGCGTAAACAGTGTTGGTGTTGACCTGAATACTGCCTCTGCACCGCTTCTCGGATATATCGCCGGAATTTCATCTGCAATTGCAAAAAATATTGTTACCTACCGTGAAGAAAACGGAAAATTCAGCTCAAGAAAAGAACTTCTTAAAGTTGCAAAACTCGGGCCGAAAGCATTTGAGCAATGCGCCGGATTTTTGCGCATTCCCGAAGCCAAAGATGTTTTGGATTCAACCTCGGTTCACCCCGAAAGCTATGCTGCCGCAAATGCACTTTTAACCGAAGCGGGATACACGTCCGACGACGTGAGAGACGGAAACATTTCAGACCTTAAGCTTCGTATGAAAAAAATAGATATCGACAAATTCTGCGAGGAAAACGGAGTGGGTAAAATCACCGTAAACGATATTGCAGACGCACTTTTAAAACCCGGAAGAGACCCCCGAGATGAAATGCCCAAACCGATTTTAATGGACGATGTTATGAGCATCGAAGACTTAAAGCCCGGAATGGTTATGCAGGGAACTGTGAGAAACGTTATTGATTTCGGTGCATTCGTTGACATAGGAGTTCATCAGGACGGTCTCGTGCACATATCTCAGATAAGTAATAAATTCATTAAGCATCCAACAGACGTACTTTCCGTTGGCGACATAGTTAAAGTTAAGGTCATTGACGTTGATATTAAGAAAGGCAGAATCTCGCTTTCCATGAAAGAGGCGTGATTCAACCAAAAAGCATCATCAGAATATGATATGACTTGTGCACAAATTACAAACTTTGCAGAGGTTTTTTCAGGAACCTGATAAGGCTTAGGGTATTTTCGGTTAAAAACCGTATAAATATTATGGGGATTTGTGCAAAAAGTATATTTAAACCGTATTATAAGCTTTAGTTCTTAATTGCAGAATGCCTTTTTATATAATGTCAACAAATATTGAAAAATATTTTGTGAAAAAAGCCGTTAGCCAAAATTTGATTTTTGTGTTATAGTATATGTAATATAGTTATAGGTATTTAGGAGGTCATTAAAATGGCAAGTTTAAATTTACAGCACATTTATAAAAAATACGCAGGCGGTGTTGTTGCCGTTTCCGATTTTTGTCTCGATATCGAAGATAAAGAATTTATAGTGCTTGTAGGTCCTTCAGGATGCGGTAAGTCCACAACTCTCAGAATGATTGCCGGACTTGAAGAAATTTCTGAAGGTGAATTATATATCGGAGATACTCTCGTAAACGATGTTGCTCCGAAGGACAGAGATATCGCTCTCGTTTTCCAGAACTATGCTCTCTATCCTCACATGACAGTTTTTGAAAACATGGCATTTGCTCTCAAGCTTCGTAAAACTCCAAAGGATGAAATCAAAGCACGTGTTACGGAAGCTGCAAGAATTCTCGACATCGAACATCTTCTCGACAGAAAACCCGCAGCTCTTTCCGGCGGTCAGAGACAGCGTGTTGCTCTCGGTCGTGCTATAGTTCGTGAACCTAAGGTATTCCTTATGGACGAACCTCTCTCTAACCTTGATGCTAAGCTCAGAGTTCAGATGAGAACAGAAATTGCAAAACTTCACCACAAACTCGGTACAACATTTATCTACGTTACCCACGACCAGACAGAAGCTCTCACAATGGGTACAAGAATCGTTGTTATGAAAGACGGTTTTGTTCAGCAGATTGATACACCTATCAACCTCTACAACAAACCCTGCAATATGTTCGTTGCAGGCTTTATCGGAAGCCCCCAGATGAACTTTGCAAACTGTGTTGCTCAGGAAGAAAACGGTGCTACATACCTCAAATTTGGTCAGAACTCAATCAAACTTCCCGAAGGTGTTGCTGCAAAGGTTAAAGAATCAGGTTGCATCGGCAAAGAAGTTATGCTCGGTATCAGACCTGAAGATCTTCACGATGAAGAAACATTCCTTGCTCAGTATCCCGAAGCAGTTATTACTGCTGAAGTTGAAGTTACAGAACTTCTCGGTGCTGAAACATATCTTTATCTCAAGGTTAACGAAAACAGCTTCACTGCAAGAGTTAACCCCAGAAGCACAGCAAAGGTTGGAGATACAATCAAAATCGGTGTTGATGTTAACAAAATCCACCTCTTTGATAAAGAAACAGAAAAAGCTATCCTCAACTAATTTAAACAACAAATTTCCCACCGCAATGTTGTTGCATTGCGGTGGTTTTATTTTAACTTTAGTAGCAGAGGCGATTGTATGAGTAAAAAGAAAAAGGAATTTATTTTAGGTGTTATCATACTTATTATTGCAGCGATAACGGGTATATTCAACGATAACCAGCACGCAGAAAGAAAAATAACATCACCGGACGTTACAACCATCACATTTCTTGATGTGGGTCAGGGAGACTCTACCTTAATTGAGCTTGAAAACGGGAAAGTGATGCTTATTGATTCAGGTGAATATGAATATGCCGGCAAAGTAACAGACGCTCTTTCAGATAAAGGTATTTCAAAAATCGATTATCTGGTTGCCACACATCCCCACAGCGACCATATCGGCTCAATGGCTCAGATTATTAATAATTTTGACATTGGTACATTTTATATGCCCGATGTGAGCCACAATTCAAAATCGTTTGAAAAAATGTTAGAAGCTCTTAATCGAAAGAAAGTGCGGTCAGAAATTGCAAAGGCAGGAAAAATAATTTTTGATGACGGATTTTTCAAAGCTGAAATACTCTCCCCTGTTTCCGATTATTATGAAGACCTCAATAACTACAGTGCTGTAGTCAGACTTGAATGCGGCGAAAAATCTTTTATGTTTATGGGTGATGCAGAAAAGTATGCAGAAAATCTGATAACGGGAAATGTTAGTTGCGATGTTATTAAGCTTGGGCATCACGGTTCAACAACCTCATCGGGAAAAGATTTTTTCAAAAAAGCTAATCCGAAATATGCCGTAATCAGTTGCGGTGCAAATAATGACTACGGTCATCCTCACGATGAAATAATTGATATGCTTGAATATGAAGGCATAAATTACTACCGTACCGACACCGCAGGAGATATTGTAATAATCTGCGACGGTGAAAATATAAATGTTATAGAAAATAATTAAACAGGAAGTGATATTAATGATTAATTTTTTTATCCCCCACATAAGCGGATACGGCGAATTGGTCTTAAGGCTTATTCTTTCAATAGCTTGCGGATATTTTATCGGATACGAGCGTAAAAACAGGAAAAAGGAAGCCGGAATCCGTACACACATCATTGTTTGCATTGCTTCATGCCTGATGATGGAGATTTCAAAATACGGCTTTGGCGATATAACCACTGCTGTGGGCGATATGAGAGCAGACGGGTCACGAATTGCATCACAGATTGTGTCCGGTATAGGTTTTCTCGGTGCCGGAATGATATTTGTGCATAAAAACTCCATAAAAGGTCTTACCACAGCCGCCGGAATCTGGGCAACTTCGGGTATTGGAATGGCAATAGGCGCCGGAATGTATTTTATTGGTATTGTTACCACGGCGATGGTTGTTCTTCTTCAGATTCTTCTTCATAAAAATATCAGAATTTTCCGTCATGACGTGTCGCAAGTAATTGTTTTTGAAATTGCCAATAAAATGTCTGTTATTGATGATATTCAGAAACTTCTCGAAGAAAATTTAATTCAGGTGGAAAATATATCAATGCAAAAAATTGATGAAACAAAAATGCAGATAACGGCTGACGTAACGCACAGCGAGAATATAAGCATTTTTGAAATAAGCCGTAAGGCAATTGAAAACGAAGATATATACTCCGTATATAATGAAACATAAAGTAAAGGTCACAGCAGTTTCAACAAAACTTTGCTGTGACCTTTATTTTTAGTCTCTGAAATACAAGTCTCTTGTGTATACCTTGTCCAGACAGTCGGCAATATCTTCACTATATCGGTTTGCAATTATAACATCTGAAATTTTCTTGAATTCATCAAGATTATTTATCACATCAGAATTGAAGAATTTTTCATCTTCATAAGTGGGTTCATAAACAACCACTCTTATTCCTTTTGCCTTTATTCTTTTCATAACTCCCTGAATGGATGACGCTCTGAAGTTATCGGAATTTGATTTCATTGTGAGTCTGTATACTCCAACAACCTCAGGCTTCATTGCAATTATTCTGTCGGCAATAAAATCCTTTCTTGTTCTGTTGGCATCAACTATAGCAGAAATTATATTATTGGGAACCTTATCATAATTTGCAAGAAGCTGTTTTGTATCCTTCGGCAAGCAGTATCCGCCATATCCAAACGAAGGATTGTTGTAGAAATCACCAATTCGCGGATCAAGGCAAACACCCTCGATTATTGATTGGGTATTTAATTCGTGCATTTCCGCATAGGTGTCAAGTTCATTGAAGTATGAAACTCTAAGTGCAAGATATGTGTTGGCAAAAAGCTTTACAGCCTCAGCTTCTGTTGTAGCCATTGTAAGCACGGGAACATCTTCCTTTAACGAAGCAGATTTCAGAAGTGCTGCAAATTCCTTTGCCTTACAGCCTAATTCTTCATCTGAACCCACTATTATTCTGGACGGATAAAGATTATCATAAAGAGCTTTACTCTCCCTCAAAAATTCCGGTGAAAACATAATATTCCGGCAACCGGTTTTCTCTTTAAGCTCTTTCGTGAATCCAACCGGAACCGTTGACTTTATAACCATAACGGCATCCGGATTCACACTCATAACCGTTTTAACAACAGCTTCCACACTCGTGGTATCAAAATAATTAAGCTCCGGGTCATAGTTGGTAGGAGTGGAAATAACAACGAAATCAGCATCGGAATATGCATTTTCGCCATCGGTTGTTGCTGTGAGATTTAGCTTTTTTGTTGCCAGATACTCCGCAATCTCCTTATCAACAAGAGGCGATATTCTGCTATTTATCATATTTACCTTTTCTTCAATAATATCAACCGCCATAACTTCATGCTTCTGAGCAAGCAAAATTGCAATTGAAAGACCCACATAACCTGTTCCTGCTACAGCTATTTTCATAATATCCTCCCTGTCTTTATCTGTTTATTCCTATATATTCTTCCTGCACCTTTTCGTAGCTTAGAAGATTTCCAATATCATATCTTTTCCCAGGCATTTCCATTGCATACACTCCCCTTTTAATCTCATATTTTCTTGCAAGAGAAAGCGTTGCTCCCCTGAGGTAATCTGCCCAGTCATTTTGCTTTGGCGGAACATCGCTTATATGGAACTGCTTTTGCCCTTCAAAATTTTTGCTCTGAAGTTCAACCACGCCATTGTCTGTTGGAACATACACTATGTCAATTCCCTTAGCAATAGCAAAACCGCTCACAAGACCGTACTGATGGTCGCTGTGGGCACCTATGGGGCATACTCTGTAGGGGCAAAAGGAAGTTCTCACGTCCTTAGCACCGGGATAAAGCTCAAGAAATTCATTCAACATAAAACTAACCTCTTTTACAGGATTTTATAATACTCCTTATACCATGCCGCAAATTTTGAGAGACCTTCTTCAATTGAGGTGGCAGGTTTAAATCCGAAATCCTTTTCCAGCTCCGAGACGTCTGCATATGTCTGATACACATCGCCGGGCTGCATAGGAAGAAATTCTTTTTTTGCAGTTCTGCCTATGCATTTTTCAAGAGTTTCAATAAAATACATCAGCTTTTCAGGGCTGTTATTACCGATATTATAGACTTTATGACAATCGCCGTTTTCATCGGGCTTTGGAGGGGATTCAAGCATATTTGCAATTCCGGTTACAATATCGTCAACATATGTGAAATCACGATACATATCACCATTATTAAATATTTTTATGGTTTCACCGCTAACAATTTTGTTGGTAAACGAGAAATATGCCATATCAGGTCTGCCAAATGGACCGTAGACCGTGAAAAATCTAAGCCCTGTTGCCGGTATTCCATAGAGATGGCTATAGGTAAATGCCATAAGCTCATTACTTTTTTTGGTAGCCGCATAAAGGCTTATGGGATGATCAACGTTATCATCCGTTGAAAATGGTGTTTTCTTCTGATTGCCATATACAGATGAGCTTGACGCATACAAAAGATGCTTCACCTTATGATGACGGCAGGCTTCAAGAATATTAAAAAAACCTATAATATTGGAGTCAATATATGCCCTCGGATTATCGATAGAATATCTTACTCCTGCCTGAGCCGCAAGATTAACCACTATTTCAGGCTCGTACTTTTCAAAAAGTGCATTAACTTCCGCTTCATCTGAAAGGTCGCCTTTTATAAATTCAAAACCATCG
>JAZSOL010000039.1:0-14307 GCA_045536915.1 Clostridia bacterium | reverse complement strand
GGTTTGTCTTCCTAAGACCGCTTGGCCTCCGACTTTGTCTTCTCCTTTCAGTATGCTTCTCAGTGCACGGACGTAACGGCGCGAAATGATGACGTGTTCACCGTTGTCCATGGTGACATCGGCGCGGCTGCCGGATATGCTTCTGAGGTATGATATGTGATAAATATATAAATAACATAAATATAAAATATGAAAATATAAAAGTTGATAAGTATGTTATTATGCCGAATCATATACATATGATTATATTTATTAATGGGACGATGAAGGCATCGTCCCCTACGGAGAACATATCAACAATAATCCGTTCATTTAAAACAATGGTAAAAAAAAAAGCAGGGTATTCTATATGGCAGCGTTCATACCACGACCACATAATTCGTGGAGAAAATGATTATCGTAAAATATGGGAATACATTGATACAAATGTTATAAAATGGAAGCTTGATTGTTTTTATAATTAAAATTATGAGGAGATTAGTATGACAGATTTAATTCAAATCGGAAAAAAAGCAAAAATTGCGGCACGTTCTTTGAGAAGTAAAAAAACAGGAGAAAAAAATTCTGCACTTTTACGCATTGCCGACGAGCTTTATAAAAATTCAGAATTCATAATTGAAGAAAACAAAAAAGATATAATAAATGCAAACAAAAAAAATATGTCGGATGCTATGCTCGACAGGCTCACTCTCACAAAAGAGAGAATAGAAGGCATTTCAGACGGCATAAGAGAGGTTGCATCTCTTCCCGACCCGATTGGCGAAACTGTTTGTATGAACACACTTCCAAATGGTCTTAATGTTGGGAAAAAGAGGGTTGCTCTGGGTGTTGTTGGAGTTATATATGAATCGCGCCCGAACGTTACAGCCGACACTGCCGCCCTTTGCCTCAAGGCTTCAAATGCCGTAATTTTAAGAGGAGGTTCCGATGCTTTTTATTCAAACAAGGCAATTTCCGATATTATGAGAGATGCAATTGAAAAAGAGGGATTCAACCCCGACTGCATCAGCTTTGTTGAAGACACATCAAGAGAAACAGCCACGAAGCTTATGAGATTAAACGGCTATGTTGACGTTTTGATTCCCAGAGGTGGCGCAGGGCTTATAAATTCTGTTGTGCAAAACTCAACTGTTCCCGTTATTGAGACGGGTGTGGGCAATTGCCACGTTTATGTGGATAAATCTGCAGATGAAAAAAAAGCAATAGATATAATAGTGAATGCCAAAACAAGCAGACCCTCTGTTTGCAATGCACTTGAAACTCTTCTTTTGCATAAGGATTTAAGCGAAGAATTCTATTTAAAGCTTTATGATGCATTGAAAGAAAAAAATGTGGAGATAAGAGTTTGCGAAAAGCTTTCCGCAAAAATGAAATATGATAAAATTGCAACTAAAGAAGACTACGGCACCGAATTTCTTGATTACATACTTGCCGTAAAAGAGGTTGATTCAACAGAAGATGCAATTGAACACATTGAAAAATATTCAACCGGACATTCCGAATGCATTATAACAGAAAACTACACCGAAGCCAACAAATTTCTTGATGAAATTGATTCTGCAGCAGTTTATGTTAATGCATCCACCAGGTTTACCGACGGAAATGAATTCGGACTTGGCGCAGAAATAGGAATAAGCACCCAAAAGCTTCATGCAAGAGGTCCCATGGGATTAAAAGAGCTTACAACCACAAAATATATTGTGCTTGGAAGCGGGCAGATAAGATATTAATTTTTGAGTTTCCCCATTTTCCAAAAATAAAGTCGCTAAAAATCGCACAGATACACAATTTGGAGTGAATCTAAAAATGAAATTACAATGCGGATAAATTTTGATTTAGCGGGGAGATGAAATAAGGTTAGTGCGTTGTAGGGGACGGCGTCCTCGACGTCCCGAACCCCCGATGAAACGGGAGGCCGAGAACCTCGTCCCCTACAATACCGCAACACAAATTTAGGTTTCCAACTCACCGCTAAATCAAAATTTTTGCGATTGATTCAAAAAAATGGGGAAACTCAAAAGATATTAATTCTCTTTACAAATTATTTAAAATGTGATATTATATATTATGTATTATTATTGCCATATTATGTGGTTTTGAAAGGGTTTAGAAAATGAGCAAGAGAGAAAATGTGATTTTTTCAACCGAAGAGGTTGAGGCTCAGAAGGAATATGTGAGACTCGTTCGTGATATAAACGAATCTGAAATATTAAACGGCGGAAAAAGGAAAAAAGCTTTTGTTGAAACCTACGGGTGTCAGCAAAACGTGAGCGATTCTGAAATAATTTCGGGATTTTTAAATGATATGGGTTTTGAAATGACATTTGAAAAGGAAGAAGCGGATGTTATTATCTACAACACCTGTGCCGTAAGAGAAAATGCCGAGCTTAAGGTTTTCGGAAATCTTGGTGCGTTAAAGCATCTCAAAACGAAAAACGAAAATCTCATTATAGGAGTTTGCGGATGTATGATTCAGCAAAAGGAAAATGCTGAGCGCATCAGAAAAAAATACAAGCACGTTGACCTTGTTTTCGGAACTCACTCTCTTTATTACTTTCCAAAAATGTTTTATGAAGTATTTAAAGACAAAAACCGCATCATAAGCGTTATTGAAACTGACGGCAAGCTTGCGGAGGGTTTCGAGCCTCTTCGTGCGGAGGGTCCGTCGGCCTGGGTATCGGTTATGTATGGATGCAACAATTTTTGCTCATACTGTATTGTGCCCTACGTCAGAGGAAGAGAAAGAAGCAGAGAAGTTTCGGATATACTTTCGGAGGTTAAATTTCTTGCAAAAGAAGGCTTTCGCGAAATAACTCTTTTAGGTCAGAACGTTAACTCCTACGGAAAAGACCTCGGCGGTGAAATTGATTTTGCTTATCTTTTGGAAGAGGTTTGCAAAACCGATGGAATCGAAAGAGTAAGATTTATGACGAGTCATCCGAAAGACATAAGTGACCGTTTGATTGACGTTATGGCAAAAAACAAAAAAATATGCAAACAGCTTCATCTTCCCGTTCAGGCAGGAAGCAACAGAATATTAAAGCTGATGAACAGAAGATACACAAAAGAAGATTATCTTGAAAAAATAGAGAAAATAAAAGAAAAAATGCCGGGCATCACTTTAACGAGCGACATAATAGTGGGCTTTCCAACGGAATCAAAAGAGGATTTTGAGCACACGGCAGAAGTTCTTAAAAAGGTGAGATACGACAGCATATTTTCTTTTATATATTCAAAGAGAAACGGAACTCCGGCGGCGGTTATGGAAGACCCGATAACCGATGAAGAAAAAAAGGAGAATTTCAACAGACTTTTAGAAATTCAGGACGAAATTTCTTTTGAGAAAAACAAGGAAATGGAAGGAAAGAAATTTGAAATTCTTGTTTCTGGAGAAAGCAAAACCGATTCGGATGTTATGACGGGCAGAACCGATGGCGGGAAGATTGTTAATTTTAAAGGAAGCAGGGATTTGAAAGGCAAGTTTGTTACCGTTAAAATTACTGAGGCTAAGACGTGGTCGCTTTACGGTGAGATTTGTGAGGATGAAAAAATATGGTGATGTTTTGAAAAATTTTGAGATGGCAAAAGGCGGGATAAGGTTTGCGTTTGCAATGACACAAAAAATATTTTTTCCTTATGATAGGTAAGAGTGCAGTGCGTTTTTCTTTAAAAAACGCAGGTTGCGGAATATTTTCCGGATTCAGGAAAAAAATTTTTCGTATCCTTGCTTTTGCGATAAAATTTCAAGCCTTTTGCGAGGGAGATATATTTTAAGGCAAGATAGGGTGTGCATTTGCAATCACACAAAAAATATTTTTTCCTTGTGATAGGTAAGAGTGCAGTGCGTTTTTCTTAAAAAAACGCAGGTTGCGGAATATTTTTCCGGATTCAGGAAAAAATTTTTTCGTATCCTTGCTTTTACGATAAAATTTCGAGCCTTTTGCAAGGAAGAGAGATTTTAATGTTTATGGTAATAAAGTTTTAAGAGTTACAAAGCAGTAGTACTTTGTAACATTTAAAATTTAATCATCGTAGGGTTCGTTGGAAACCGACGAACCGTTTCCGGCACATCCTGAAGGCTGTGCCCTACACATTAAACGTAAGGTTTTAGATGTTACATTGCAGTAGGGGCGATTCATGAATCGCCCGCAGGTAAGGTATCTTAAATATAAAATTAAAATGTTACAGTCTATAGGAATATGCGATAAATTAAAATAAAAAAAGATTGGAAGGAATTAAAATGGAAGAAATACTTCAGAAAGCAAAAGAACTCGGCATGATGATTGCCGACAGCAAGCAGTTTATAAACTTAAAAGCGGCAGAAGACAAGCAGCTTTCAGACCCGGAAGCTCAAAAGCTTATGATGGAATATGCCCAAAAGAGAGACGCTCTTACGGCGCGTGCATCAAAAGAAGGAGTAACAAAGGAAGATTTTGAAGAAATTAAGCTTGAATCTCAGCAGGCTTTTGAAAAAATATGCGAAAATGAAAACATCAAGGCTTATCTTGAAGCAAATAAGAAGTTTTCTTCGCTTATAGAACAGGTTAATCAGATTATAGGATATTTTGTTAAAGGCGGAGAAGCAGGCGGATGCAGCGGAAACTGTTCGAGCTGCGGCGGATGCCACTAAAATTATTTATTATACGAAAGACAGGTATCTAAAATGGCAAAAAAACCCACTCTCACACCAATGATGCAACAATATCTGCAGATAAAAGATGAATATTCCGATTGCATACTTTTTTTCAGACTCGGAGATTTTTATGAAATGTTTTTCGATGATGCTGTTGTGGCATCAAGGGTTCTGGAAATAACACTCACGGGAAAGGACTGCGGTCTGGAAGAAAGAGCGCCTATGTGCGGTGTGCCTTATCACAGTGTTCAGGGCTACATTGCAAAGCTCATAAAAAACGGATTCAAGGTTGCAATCTGCGAGCAGGTTGAAGACCCGAAAGAGGCAAAAGGAATAGTTAAAAGAGATGTTATTAGAGTCATCACTCCGGGAACTGCGAATCTTGATGCTATAAACTCTGATTCATCAAACAATTTTCTTGCCTGCGTATATTTTGAAAAAAACAGATTCGGCATATCCTTTGCAGATGTATCAACGGGTGAGATATTCACAACCGAGGGTGAAAACGACATTATAGAGAGTTCTTTTATCAACACCATGGCAAGCTTCAAGCCCACAGAGCTTCTTATAAACGATATGGGCAAGGAATATGTGAGAGATATTATTAATTTAAGAAAAAAATTTGAATTTTTCGACAGCTTTATTGAAGAAAAGAATTTTGACATTGAAAATGCAAAAGAGGTTATTGCTTCAAAATTCGGGCGGTCAAATCCCGAAGTGGCAGACCTTGCCGGAAGAGAATGTGCACTCAGGTCTCTGGGTGCAATGATAACATATCTGAACGACACTCAGAAGGTTGACCTTACGCATATGTCGAAAATAAAGTTTTTCGACAGCAACAACTATATGTCTATAGACATAAATTCAAGGAGAAACCTTGAAATCACGGAAACAATGAGAGACAAAACAAAAAAAGGCTCTCTTTTAGGTGTTTTGGACAAAACCAAAACCGCTATGGGCGCAAGAAGATTAAAATCATGGGCAGACCGTCCTCTTATTGACGAAAATCAGATAAATATGAGGCTTGATTCCGTTGAGGAGCTCATAAAAAAAGGAGACACCCTTGAGGATTTAAGAGAAATCTTAAGCGGTGTTCAGGATATGGAAAGGCTCATTTCAAAGGTTGTTTACGGTTCGTGCAATGCGAGGGATTTTGTGGCTTTAAAAGAAAGCGTGAAGGTGCTTCCCAATATTAAAAAATATCTTTTGCAGTTTAAATCGCCTCTTTTAGCGAATCTTGCAGGGTCGATTGAAGTGTGTTCCGACATATATTTACTCATAGAGTCCGCAATTGTTGACGAACCGCCCGTAACAGTTAAGGAAGGCGGAATGATTCGAAAGGAATTCAACAAGCAGCGCGACGAATTTCAGGATATGCTCGACAACTCCACAGGCTACATTGCCCGCATTGAAGCCAAAGAAAGAGAGCAGACCGACATTAAGAATCTGAAAATCAAATATAACAAGGTTTTCGGATACTACATAGAAGTATCAAGAGGGCAGATTGAAAAGGTGCCCGAAACATACATCCGCAAGCAGACGCTTGTGAACGGTGAAAGATATATCACCGAAGAATTAAAGGAGCTTGAAACCAACATTCTCACAGCAAAAGAGAGAGTAAACGCTCTTGAATATGCAGATTTTTGCATGATAAGAGAAAAGATTCTTTCTGTTATGGAAAATCTTCAGAGCGATGCAAAAATCATTTCAATATGCGATGCGCTTTGTTCTCTTGCTTTTGTTGCATCAAGAAACGGCTACACACGCCCCGAAGTTGACAGTTCGGATGTTGTGTGTATTGAAGAAGGCAGACATCCTATAGTTGAAAAAAATCTTACCGATGCATTTTTTGTGCCGAATGATGTGTATCTCGACACAGACGGCAACCGTTTTGCAATTATAACCGGTCCGAATATGGCAGGTAAGTCAACATATATGCGCCAGACGGCTCTTATTGTTCTGATGGCTCAGATGGGGTCATTCGTGCCGGCAAAAAAATGCCGTGTGGGAGTGTGTGATGCTATTTTCACAAGGGTTGGTGCATCCGATGATTTGGCGTCGGGTCAGAGCACCTTTATGGTGGAAATGAACGAGGTATCCAACATTTTAAAAAATGCCACGGGAAAAAGCCTTATTATTCTCGATGAAATAGGAAGAGGAACATCCACATTCGACGGGCTTTCAATTGCCTGGGCTGTTGCAGAATACATATGCAACAAAGAAAAGATTGGAGCAAAAACGCTCTTTGCCACTCATTATCACGAACTTACCCAGCTTGAGGGCAAAACAGACGGAATAAGAAATTATTCGGTTGCCGTTAAAAAACGCGGTGACGACATAACTTTCCTCAGGAAAATCGTTAAAGGCGGAACGGACGACAGCTTCGGTATTGAGGTTGCAAAGCTTGCCGGAGTGCCGTCGGAGGTGACTGAGAGGGCAAAAGCCGTTTTATCTTCTCTTGAAAGAAGCTCAAACGGAGAAAAGAGCACAATCACAATTAATCCTGTTGAAAAAACCAAAGAAAAGCCCGCTATTTCGGATGAACTGAGTCTTATAATAGAAAAGCTTAAAAACACGGATGTTTCAACTCTCACTCCGATTGAAGCATTAAACGAATTATACAATATTCAAAAGAAAGTCAGTGAACTCTAATGAAAATAAACGTTCTCGACAAGTCAATAGCAAATATGATTGCCGCAGGCGAGGTTGTGGAAAGACCGGCTTCTGTTATAAAAGAGCTTATAGAAAACAGTGTTGATGCAGGTGCAAAAAACATTACCGCTGAGGTGAAAAAAGGCGGAATGACCTATATCCGCATTACCGACGACGGCTGCGGAATTGCATCCGATGAGGTTGAAACGGCATTTTTGCGCCATGCAACAAGCAAGATTTCAAAAGCGGAAGACCTCGATGCCATCTACACTCTCGGTTTCAGAGGCGAGGCGCTTGCAAGCATTGCGGCGGTGGCAAGGGTGGATATTTTCACCAAAACCCAAGACGAGGATTTTGGAACCACTCTTTCAATTGAGGGCGGAGATGTGATATCCAAAGAAGAATCCGGATGCCCCAACGGCACAACGATAACCGTGCGCGATTTGTTTTTCAACACTCCTGCGAGAATGAAATTTCTAAAAAATGATGCAACGGAAACAGGCTACATAACCGATATCATAAACAAACTCATATTAAGCCATCCCGAAGTGAGCATAAAGCTTATAGTAAACGGAAAAACAACAGTTTTTTCAAACGGCGACGGAAAGCTCATAAGTGCAATCAGAACCGTTTTCGGAAAAGACTATCAGCTAAATATGATAGAGCTTAATTCCTCTGAAGGACCTTTAAAAGTCAGGGGCTTTATAGGCAACAGTTCGCTTTCGAGAAAAGACAGGCGCCATCAGATGTTTTTTATAAACGGTCGCTACATAAGCTCAAAAATAATCTCGGCTGCTGTTGGAGAAGCCTATCAGAACACAATGATGACCGGAAGATATCCGGTTGCGGTTGTGTTTTTGGAGGTTTCGGGATATTTTGTGGACGTGAATGTGCATCCCACAAAAAGCGAAGTGCGGTTTTCCGACGACAAGAAGGTATATCAGGAGGTATACTGGGCGGTTAAAAATGCTCTTTCTGTGAAAAAATATGTTCCTGAAGTTGAAATAAAAAACGATAACGCATTAAAAACCGTGAATGCCGAAAAATCCCGCAGTCAATACAGGGCTGAGCAGATAGATATAAATCTTTTAAGAGAAGATGTTGTGAGGAAAAACCCTGCAGTTGCCCAAACAAAACCGAAGCCGGAAGAAAGAAAGCCGGAAGAAAAAATTAACCCTGATGCAACAAAAGAGGAAAAAACGGCTCAGCCGCCGGTTTCAAACTCTCAAAAAGATATTAAAGATTTGCACGATGAT
Source organism: Clostridia bacterium (assembly GCA_045536915.1). Lineage (GTDB taxonomy): Bacteria > Bacillota > Clostridia > UMGS1810 > UMGS1810 > RGIG1828. The sequence goes on along the minus strand of JAZSOL010000039.1, from coordinate 5,766 downwards.
GATATCAGAGAATATATTGCAAACAGAAGTTTTTTTGCAAATCCCGATTATTCAAGCTTTAAAAGTTCCGTTGAAGATATTCCCTATATAACCGGCAAGGATTCGGGCGAAGATTTTGGCGCAGATAAAAAAATCGAAGAACCAAAAGAAGCGATAAGAGAAGAGATAAAAGAAGAAATAAAAGAAGAACCCCAAGAGATTAAACCTCTTTTGAAAAACGGAATTGACTATAACATAATAGGTCAGGTTTTTGCAACGTATATTCTTGTTCAAAAAGACGGCGAGCTTCTTGTTATTGACCAGCATGCCGCATGCGAGAGAGTGTATTTTGAAAATCTTATGGAGGAATACAAAAACGGGCAAATCCGTTCTCAGGTTCTGATGATACCGGTAACGGTGAATTTTGACCCCTTAAGCTTTGCGCTTTTGAGTGAGAATCTTGAATTTATGGAAAGTCTGGGGTTTGAGTGTGATGTTTTCGGAGAATCGAGCATTATTGTGCGTTCTGTGCCCGAAATGATGACGGAAACGGAAATTAAAGACACTGTAGCTGAAATAGCAACACTCCTTTCTCAAAACAAGGCAGATATAAAAAAAGCACTTGCTCAGGAAGCACTTCACACCGTTGCCTGCAAAAAAGCTTTAAAGGGCAACAACACTCTGACACAGGCCGATATGGATTCTCTGGTGAGAAGTGTTTTTGCATTTGATTCAATAAACACCTGCCCCCACGGCAGACCTATTATGATTAAAATGTCGAAATATGAGCTTGAAAAGCAGTTTAAGAGAATTGTATAACAAATTTAAGGTATGATATGTATGAATGAGAAAAAACCGCCGCTTTTTATGTTGGTTGGTCCCACGGGAGTTGGCAAAACAGAATGTTCCATACAGCTTGCAAAAAAGCTTGATGCAGAAATTATATCGTGTGATTCCATGCAGATATACAAAAGAATGGACATTGGAACTGCAAAAGTGTCTAAAGAGGAAATGCAGGGGGTTGTGCATCATCTAATAGACATCAGAGAGCCTTTTGAAAGCTACAGTGTGTGCGACTACACAGAAGATGCAAAAAGAGCTTTTAAAGATATCCTCTCAAGAGGGAAAAATGCTCTTGTTGTGGGCGGAACGGGACTGTATGCAGATTCATTTGCAAAAGGAACAGAATTTTGCGAAAATGGCAACAGCGAAGAAATAAGAAAAGAGCTTCAGGATTTTTATGAAAAAGAAGGTGCCGATAAGCTCCATCTTATGCTTAGCAGCATTGACCCCGAGAGTGCATCTGCAATTCACAAAAACAACGTAAAAAGAGTAATCCGCGCAATAGAATACTACAGGCTTACCGGAGAAAAAATTTCGGAGCACAACAAAAAAGACAGCCAAAAACCCTCTCCCTACAGAGTGTGTACCGTGGGTCTTACCCGAAACAGAGACGAGCTTTATGAAAGAATCGACAAAAGAGTTGATATTATGATATCTCAGGGGCTTATTGGCGAGGTAATGTCGCTCTACAAAGAGGGGATAGATTCTTGCCACAACTCAATGCAGGCTCTCGGCTACAAAGAAATTCTGCACTACATAAAGGGCAGGGCAACGTATGACGAAGCAATAAGAATTCTGAAAAGAGATTCGCGCCGTTATGCCAAAAGGCAGCTTACGTGGTTTGGAAGAAACAAGGAAATAAGCTGGATAAATCTCACCGGAAAAACGGGAGATGTATCGGATATGTGTATGGAATATATGAAAAAGCTTTTAGATAAATAAGAAAGCAGGTTAAACAATGTCAAAATCCGAAAAAAAGAAAAAAATAAAATTAAATAAGAAATTTTTTTCAAGGCTGCTGATTATAGGAGTTGTGATTTTTGTTATATATAATCTTCTTAATTTCTATGTTGCGCCTCAGATGTCTATTATAGCGCAGACCAAAAGTGTTGAGGTTTCATATGAGTTTGATGGCATTATTTCACGTGATGAAGAAACAATAAACGTGGGAATGGATCAGACCGGACTTCTTGACCCCGCTGCAGACGAAAATCAGATGGTGAAAAAAGGAGCTCTTATTGCAACATATTTCGACAGCAACATAGACGAAGACACACGCAGTGAGCTTAAAAGCATCAACAAAAAAATTGCTGAAATAAAAGCAACTCCAACAGAAGACAACACACCTCTCACCGAGCAGGAGCTTTCAAACAGTATACAGCAGAAAACAGATGAATTGATTGATGCATCGTCGGGTAAGGATGTTTCAAAAATCAAAAGCATAAAAAATGAGCTTGTTGCTCTTTCTTCAAAGAACGTTATTGAAGTGGGTGAGGTAACAACCACTGCCGACACACTTGAAGCGCTTATGAAAGAAAAATCCAGAATAGAAAGCAGATATGAAGGCAACAAAAAAGAAATCATATCTCCTGTTCACGGAATTTTTTCTTCAGCAATCGACGGATATGAGGAAGAACTCACCGTTGAAAAAAGTTTGAAGCTGAGCGTTTCCGACTACAACAACCTTATGAATAAAAATCTCAGCACCGGTGAGGATGAAGAAGACAAACCCGAAATTAAAATTATCGACAGTTTTAAATGGGCTGTGTCGGTGTGTGCAGATGAAAAGAAAGCAAAAAATTTTTCCGTGGGAGAAGAAATAACAATTCGTTTCAGCGGAGAAAACAAGGGAGCAAAGGCAACAATAGAATATATTTCGCCTCTTGGGTCCGGAAAATACATAATAACCGCCGTTTCCAACACCTATTCTGAATATGCCATGACAAACCGCCTTGCATCAATGAAATTTGTTAAGGCAACATACACGGGACTTTACGTACCCGTTGAGGCAATAAGGGTTAAAGACGGAGTAACCGGAGTTTACGTCAGAACAGAAAACACAGTTAAATATAAAGCCATAGAAATTCTTTATAAGGACGATAAAGACGCAATTGTGAAAATGGACAACACCAAAATGAATGCACTTTTGCTCTATGACGAAATAATCGTAGATTAAGAAGGAAGGTAATCTGAATGTCTTTGAAAGACAATCTTGAAGTTATAAATGAGAACATCCGTCTTGCATGTGAAAAGGCAGGCAGAAGTTTTGAGGATGTGAAAATAGTTGCCGTAACCAAAACAATTGATGCCCAAACCGTGAACGAAGCGGTTGCGCTTGGTCTTTATGACCTCGGTGAAAACAGGGTTCAGGAGCTTTTATCAAAATATGAGCTTGTTGACAAAAGAGCAAGATGGCATATCATTGGGCACCTTCAGACCAATAAGGTTAAATATATTGCCGACAAAGTGGTGATGATTCATTCGGTTGATTCTCTTAAGCTTGCTGCGGAAATTGACCGTCAGTGCTCAAAGCACGGCAGAGTTATGGATGTTTTAATTGAAATTAATTCCGGCGAGGAAAACAAAAACGGAATTTTACCCGATGAGGCATTTTCGCTGATTGAAGAGGCGTCAAAGCTAAAAAACATACGCATTTGCGGACTTATGACAATGGCACCGCTTGAGGCAGATGACAATAAAAAACACGAGGTCTTTTCGAATTTAAAAAAATTAGCACTTGACATTGAAGATAAAAAATACGATAATGTTAGTATGAGGATTTTATCGATGGGTATGAGCAATGACTACACTCAGGCTGTTGAAGAGGGTTCAACCCTGATAAGACCCGGAAGATCGCTTTTTGGAGCATAGAAAATTAATTTTTAATATATTTCATTACGAAAGGATGAATGGAAATGGGTAACATTATGGATTGGGTGAAAAACACCATGGGAATGAACGAAGAAGAAGAAAACGAAACTTTTTCTCACGAAGAACCCAGACAGAATCCGGTGACTCCTATGAAAAGGAGAACCTTTGCAGAAGAAACCGCACCTGCAAACTACACACAGAGAAGAAGCAAGGTTGTTAATATCAACACAACCACACAGCTCAAGGTGTTTGTTGTTCAGCCTCTTTCCTACAACGATGCAACGGAAATCGCTGAACATCTTAAGGCAAAAAAACCCGTTGTTGTGAATTTGGAAAAGCTTGAAAAAAAGGTTGCTCTTAAGGTATTTGACTTTTTAAGCGGTGCTGTTTTTGCACTCGACGGAAGCATGAAAAAGGTATCCAACGGCATTTTGCTTGTTGTTCCGAACACGATGGGTATTATGGGAGATTTCAGCGGCGAGCTTGCAAATCAGGATCTCTTTGATTTTATGTGATATGATAAATAAGAAAAGCCTTGTTTTCCCAACAGATGACGACGAAATAAAGCTGTTTGTTTCAAAGGCATGCGATTTATATGCGCGCGCCGAAAGCACGGGCAGAAGCTTTTTTACGAAATTTCTCACTCCGCTCGAACAAAAAATAATATGCACCCGTTTTCCCAAAACAGGAATGAAAATAGATTTTTCCGGAGGCTATGAGGGAAGCGAGAGAAATATGGCGAGATTTTCTTCTGATGAATATGATTACGGCTATGATGAGCCGTATCCAATGTGTGCTCTTGTTATTTCAACAAAGTCTAAGGAGGTATTTTCTCACCGCGACTATTTAGGCTCCGTTTTAGGGCTCGGAATCAAAAGAGAAATGACCGGAGATATTGTTATAAGAGACACGGATGCCGTGCTTTTTTGCGCAGATGAAATAGCGGATTATATTAAAGACAGTCTTTTTAAAATAGGTCACGCAAATGTGAGTGTGAGAAAAGCTGAAAATATTGAAAATCTCGAAATAAAGCGGGAATATGAAGAGCTTTCTCTAACGGTGTCGTCTTTAAGGGCGGATTGCGTTGTGAGTGCGCTTTGTAATGTGTCGCGGTCGGGAGCGTCAGAGCTTATTGAAAGAGGATATGTTACTCTCAACTATGAAATTCTTTCTTCAAACAGCAAAAGCATTGGTGCAGACGACGTTATTTCTGTGAGAGGAAAGGGAAAGTTTTGCATAGGCGCAGATTCCAGACCGACACGAAAAGGAAGAATACACATAAATGCGTTTAAGTATGTGTGATTAATTTAATTTTACGGGGGGATACTAATGATAACTCCAATGGATTTGCAAAACAAAAAGTTTTCGCAAGCACCTCTTGGATATAAAAAAGCAGAAGTGGATGAATTTTTTGCCGATGTGCTTAAAGACTATGAAGAGCTCTATAAGGGGCTCAGGGAATCAAAAGAAAAAGTGAAAATGCTTTCTGAAAATCTTCAGACCTACAAGGATATGGAAGACACGATGAAAAAAACACTCGTGGTTGCAGAAACAACTGCAGAACAGGTCAGAGAATCTGCAAGAAAAGATGCGGAAACAATTCTTTCCGAGGCAAATGTTAAAGCAAACGAGATTATAGTTAAGGCAAATTCCAAGCTTGATGCACTGAAGAGTGAGTTTGAGCAGGTTAAAGAGCAGATGAAAATGTATATTATAAAATCCAAAGCAGAGATTCAGGTTCAGCTTGCATCTCTTGAAAGCACCGAGGAAAAGGCAGAAAAAAAGAATATATGATTTTTAAGGCTGAACGTTGGTTCGGCCTTTTTGAATTGTATGTTTTTTATGGGTGACTTGTTTTTGCATCGGGTTAAAACTAACAACAATATATATTTTTCTGAAAATAAGGAATCCCGAATGCTAACATTTGAGTTTCCACATTTCCCAAAAATAAAGTCGCTAAAAATCGCACAGATACACGATTTGGAGTGAATCTAAAAATGAAATTACAATGTGGATAAATTTTGATTTATCGGAAAAATAAAACAAGATTAGTACATTGTAGGGGACGGCGTC
>JAZSOL010000028.1:0-17525 GCA_045536915.1 Clostridia bacterium | reverse complement strand
TTGGTTTGTCTTCCTAAGACCGCTTGGCCTCCGACTTTATGATAATGCGTTGTAGGGGACGGCGTCCTCTTTCGTCCCGTTTCTGCGCCAATGCGGGACGTCGAGGACGCCGTCCCCTACGACACATCCACGTTGATTTCATTATCAAACAGCCCCATAAATCAAAAATTTCAAGATGAAAACGGATTACACAAAAGCATAACCGCCACAAATCCGATTGCAAGACCAAGCCACTGCTTTTTGGAAAGTCTTTCTCTGAAAACAAAGGTTGCTGCAAGAGTTGTTAGCATAAGTCCCCCTCCGTTTACAACCGGAAACATAACAGAGCTGTCGAGAACTCCCGACAAAAAAAGATTAAGCTTGTTGTTTACCGCCGCACTTGCACCCGATAATATCATGAGCGCAACCGGCAAAACTGCAATAAGGCTCTTAAAATACGTAGCGCCCAACCGCTTACTCTTAGTCACAAATGCGCAAACTCCTGCAAACACACACGATACCGAAAGCGCCACAACCAAAAATCCGTCAAGCTCACCCTTATATGCAGTATTCTGATGCCATTTCTGCAAAACGCCAATCATACCCGTGGTTATAAAAAGAATACCGCAGTATATCATCCACTTAACGGTTTTGGCACTTCCGTCGCGCTTTAAGTCAGATGCCATACACATACACGCAAGCATCAAAGCAATTCCCGCAATCTGAACCGGCGCAATTGTCTCTCCCCATATGATGCATCCCGAAAGAGTGGGAATAATTGTGGAAAGCGAAGATATAACCGCCGTATATGACCACGGCCCGCACTTCATTGCTTTAAGGCAGAAAATCTGCTGAATCGCCGTAACACTTCCGAAAACAACGCCGAGAACAAGGGTAAATGCAGACATTTCAAGGCTATTGCTCCATAAAACCAAAACAATCGCCGACACAAGTGCCGCCACGCAGTTGTAGAAATAAATCTCAAAATCCCCTTTCTGATATTTTCCGAGAAAGAATTTTGTTGCCATACCGCCGAGAAGCGCAAACGTCATTGATATGGCAAGCAGACAATAGTTATTCATAGTTTTCCTCCTGAAACTCATTAGAATTTGACACAAAGAGAATTATATGATATAATTTTCCACATTAATAGAAATTTCTGTGCACAAAACAGAATATCTGTGTCATAAGCATCACCCTCAGGAGAAACCGTTATGAGCAATATTACCTTTCCTAAAAAATTAATACACACAGACAGTGTAAAATATTTTTTAACCCACGAAAATTCCTTTGTGAACATAAACTCCTACACTGCCGACGACTCCCATATTCACGATTGCATCGAGGTGTATCTCAATATTTCCGGCGATGTTTCGTTTCTCGTGAAAAACAAAATCTATCCCATATCCCGGGGCGATATTGTTCTGACCCGCGCAAGCGAATTTCATCATTGCATATATCACTCCTCCTGCACCCATGAGCATTTCTGCCTCTGGATAAATGACAGCATAATCGGCGAGCTAACGAAATTTATTGGAAACTCCGCAATAAATCACATAAAATTTTCTCTGAGCGAAAGGGAGGAAACTATAAAGCTGTTTGCATCTTTGTTGGATGCTGATGCAAAAGATGATACCCTCAGCTCAACTTCGGCATTTTTAAATATACTCATGAAAATAAAGCAGAAAACAAACGAGCCGTTTTCTGCAAGCGAATCTAACATTCCTGATGATTTCAAAAAAGTTCTTGACTACATAAATCTTCACTACAGCGACATAACAAGCATATCCGACTTAAGCAACAAAATGTTTGTGAGCCTTTCAACGCTCAACCGTCAGTTCAGAAAACATCTGCACATAACTCCGAAGTCGTATCTTGAAACCGTTAAGCTTTCAAATGCAAGGCGCCTGCTCAGCGAGGGAAAAAGTGTTACGGATGTGTGCTTTGAATGCGGATATTGCGATTCGTCCCATTTCATACGCATTTTCAAAAAGAAATTTGGAGTCACTCCAAGGAGATACAAGGATTTGTAATGCCCTTTACTAAAAAACCGCCTTGTGATAAGACGTGTACGCTTAAGGACAGTAAATTCAAAAGGCTGAACGAAATCAATCGTTCAGCCTTTTGTCGTAGGGGCGATTCACGAATCGCCCGATTTATAGGGTCTTAGGATTATCCTAAATTATCGGAAGATGCGATACATCTTCCCTGCTTGTTACAGTGCCGGACATTATTTTTTGAAAACAAATAAATATTCATGTGCTATCAATAAAAAGTTATATTTCACACTATTTGTTTTCCAATACCCCGTCGCTTTACAGTTATGTTGTTCTTTTATAATAAGCTCTTTCAGTTTGAAGCCTGCATCTTCAAAAATACGCATAACCTCAAACGACATAGGTATCATATGACCTTTTTGCCTTGTATCTCCCATAAGCACCGCACAGAACTTGTCCTTTTTAAGCACGCGATAACTTTCTGTAGCAACTTTTTTCATTTCTTCAAGAAAATCTTTTACTTTTAATTGTGATAAGTCATTTTCTATACCATCACTATACTTGATAATATCAGCATAAGGGGGGTGTGTGCAAATCAAATCAATACTATCATCGGGTACAAAATCAAGATTTCTTGCATCACCTTTTTTGATATATACTTTACCCTTTGCAGGCTCGTAAACAAAAGCTGTTTTTTCTCTGCATCGTTGGAGTGCAACATCGTTCACGTCTACACCGATTATATCACGATTCAAAAGTTTTGCCTCAACAAGAGTAGTGCCACCTCCGGCAAATTGATCAAGAACCAAATCGCCCTCTCCAGAATATCTTGATATAATATTTCGCGGTATATAGGGAGACCAATTACCACGCCATTTTGCATCGTGAGTTGCCCAATCCCCACGCTTTGGAAAAGACCAATGCGTAGTCATTTCGAGTTCAAAATCATCAGGCTCCCATTTTTTTATTTTCTTTTCAGTCATTATTTGAAAACCTCATTGATTATCCCATTTTCTAAGTCTTTAATGCTATAAATGTGTTCCATAACATCAAAAGTTTCTTCGAGATTGTTTCTTGCTCTTGTCCAACCTTTTCCGTCAGTAAACCAAACAAATGTAAATCCGTCTATTGTATCGGTTTCCAAAGCAAGCGTTTTGTAACTACGAGCAGTTTCATTCAGTTTTGAGCCACCGCTGCCATAAAAGTTTGTTTCAATTCCATATATCATATTGTCTGTTTTAATAACAAAATCAAAACGCTTTTCCATTTTCCCTTGATTTGAAATCGCGGATAAATCTATATCCCATTTTTCTGTAATCTGATGGATATACATTTCCTTAAAATAAGTTTCGTCTTTTATAAAGCCTGCTTTCTTTATAAAACTCTCAACCAAGTTTTCCATTAAATGACCGCCACGATTTTTTCTGCCGTTTGAATCAAGACCTGTTTCAACTCCGGTAGCATAATCAACAAGATTATTTACAATGTGATTAGCCATTAAATCAAATAAACCTGTCTTTCGCATAAACACCTTATATTGTTCAGTGGACAAATTTGGCTTCTTAAATTCGTATATAAATTCTCCGTCACCGTCAATAGCATAAATTGCATTTGCTCTGACCGCTAAAAGTAACGGAATACATTTTAATATTTCGGGATATTTTTCAAGTAGGACTTCAAATTCAGTTTCAATATTCTTTGAGCCGATAAGGGAATTTAATATATTAAGTTCCACTTTCATTCCCTCAACATTTCTGTGTACCTTTTCAAAATCAATATAGTAGCCATAATCTGCTATACTATCACGAAACTCTGATAGCCAAGTCATAAAATCTCTGTTTACCATATTCGTAACTCCTTAAAAATTCGATATTAAAAGTTCTTTTATTTTTCCTCTTGATTCGCTGTTGCAATTTATCATACGGGTAGCTTCAACCCTTTTTATTTTATGTGCAGAGTAAATGTTATCAAAAAAATCATCTTCTGTATTAGAGTTTTTGGGATCTGAATTACTTACAACAATTTTAGCCTCTTTTTTGTGCATATGCTCTACAAATTCAGCAAGTTCAATTTGTTCTTCATCATCGAATAGATTTTCTGTATAAGCTGTAAAACTTGCTGTTTCTGTCAAAGGTCTGTACGGTGGATCGAAATACACAAAAGTATGCTCGTCTATAAATTCAGCAGACTTTCGATAATCTCCGCATACAATCCTTACATTCTGCAGTTTCTCCGATGCTGCACGAAGATTTTTTTCATCACAGATAAGAGGATTTTTATACGTTCCCATCGGCACATTAAAAAGTCCTTTTTTGTTGACTCTGTAAAGCCCATTAAAACAAGTTTTATTAAGGAATATCATCAATGCTGCCTTTTCAATATTTTCAGCTTCATTACCATTGACTTTCAAATCATTAAATCGTTCTCGTTTTGCCATATAATAAGATTTTCTATCTTCTGTATCAAGTGGTGCATATTCAAGCTGATATTTTTTTAGTAACTTAATCAATTCCTCAATATTATCACGGACTATCACATAGGTATTTATGAGTTCGGCATTTATATCGCTTATATATATTTCCTCTAAATTGTACTTACTTAAAATATCAAAAAGCACAGCACCACCACCGACAAAAGGCTCGGCATACTTTGTAATAACATCATTGTCAAAGGGATAATATCTTTCAATTTCTTTTAATAACTGACCTTTACCGCCTGCCCATTTCAAAAAAGGTTTTACACTTTTTTCGTTAGTAGTATTATATCTTGTGCTTCGTGCATCAATAGGTTTTTCGGCATTTGTTGGTATAAGCCACATATTACCCAACATTTGAACATTTGCTATTCTATTTTCAGAACAAAGAACAGCCACTCGTCTTTGGGATATACCCCACTTATCAGCGGCTTCTCTTGCAGACATAACTTCCATAAACTTACGCTCCTTGTTTGTTATAAACAATATTATATTCTAAATCTCGAACAAAAGCAATACCAAAATGTAAAATGTAATAAAAATGACAGATTTACCACACTGATAAATCTGTCATTTCACTATCCTTACGAGTACACCTCATATGCAAAGCGGTTTTTAGGTATTCATTATTTTTTAAGAGCAATAACAACTTTTCTGTTAACTCCCTGACCCACGCTATAGGTTGTAACTTCTTCATGATCCTGAAGAGCTGCATGAATGATTCTTCTTTCATATGCATTCATAGGTTCGAGAGTTGTGTTTCTTCCGGTGCGGACAACCTTGTTTGCAAGCTTATGAGCAAGGCTTTCAAGAGCTTCGTTTCTTTTTTCGCGGTAGTTTTCAGCATCAAGAGAAACCTTTAAGAAATCGGAATCTCCTCTGTTTACAACAAGGCTTGTGAGGTGCTGAAGAGCATCAAGAGTTTCGCCTCTTTTTCCGATTACAATACCCATATCCGGTCCTGAAAGGTCAACTTTGAGAACTTCTCCGTCAACTTTGGCGTCAACGTGAACTTCTTCGCTTGTGAGTTCAAAGATTTTGCCAAGGAAATCTTCTGCTCTTTTTTCAGCAGTTTCAGCGTCTATTCCTTTTTTAGCGGCAGCAATGGGAGCAGCTTTTTCAACATCAGATTTTGTTACCTTAACAACAGCATCCTTGCTTCCGATTCCAAGAAAGCCTTTGGAACCTTCTTCAACAACTTCTATCTGAACTTCATCTTCCGAAGCACCAAGCTCTTCAAGGGCAAGCTTTATTGCTTCTTCTTTTGTTTTAGCACTTTTTTCAACAGTCATCATTAGTTACCTCTCTTTTTATTTTTCTTTTTTTCAGCTTTGAGCTGTGCTTTTTCTTCTGAAATCATATCTATTTCAGCTTCAAGCTTTTCTGAGTAGTATCCGTTCAGAACAATGGTCTGAATCATAGAAAATACGTTTGATGCAACCCAGTACACACCAAGTGTCATAGGAAGCGTGTAGGTAATCCACACTGTAAACAGCGGCATTATCATCGACATTGTTTTGGTCATCTGCTGAGCATCGGGACCCTGACTCTGGGTTTTCTGATTCGGCGAAAGAATACGTTCGGGCTTTTTGGGTTCTTTCGTTTCTTCTTCCTTCTTCTTCGACGTCATCCACACGGTTATCTTTGATGTAAGATATGTTGTGATTCCGGCAAGAGCAGGAATAATAAGAGTTGCAACCGAACCAAACGATGGAGTCTTTGCAAGGTCGAGACCGAGGAAATTAAAGTTTACAAGGGTTTCGCCGAGAGTGTTGTTGATAATCTGGGCAACCTCAATCTGAGCCATATAATTTGAAAGATCAACCGCCGAGAAATCGCATCCGAGAGCTGTGTAGGTCTTGATTATTTCATCAAGCGTACCCATATGAAGCATATAGGTGAGCGGACTGTAGATTACTCTGTAGAGTCCAAAGAGAATCGGAAGCTGAATCAGAAGCGGCAAGCATCCGCCCATAGGGCTTGCGCCGTATTCCTTGTAGAGCTTCATTGTCTCCTGACTGAGCATATTCTGGTCGTTTTTGTATTTTTCCTGAAGCTTCTGAAGCTGAGGCTGAAGCTTCTGCATTTTCGTCATTGATTTCTGCTGCTTTAACCCCAGGGGAAGAAGCAGGATTTTAATAGCAAGTGTAAATAATATAAGCGCCACACCGTAGTTGCCGGTAAATTCATATATCCAGCCGAGGATGTAGCCTATCGGTATCTTTATCAGATATTCAAAAATACCCATTATGTTCCTCCTGTCGCGCATCGCCGGATGCGATGCCTTTAATATAAGCCAAAAATGCTATTTTAGCGGATCGTAGCCTCCGCCATTAAAAGGATGACACTTCAAAATACGCTTTGCACTAAGCCATGCACCCTTAAATGCCCCGTATTTTTCAACAGCCTGAAGGCTGTATTCAGAGCAAGTGGGATAAAAGCGGCAACAAGGCTTTTTCAGAGGTGAAATAAACCTGCGGTAGAATTTTATAAGGCAAATCAGAATTTTTTTCATATTAAGTCCGACTTCCTTATGCAATAATCCATTGCCTCTTTAATTCTGGCATACGGAACATATGCCGCTTTGTTGCGTGCAACAATAATTATGTTGTAGCCTTTTTTCAGTTCATCCTTACGCGCACTGTAGGCCGCGCGTATGAGCCTTTTAACCCGGTTACGGACAACCGCCTTTCCAAGCGATGTGGAAACGGTAAGCCCCAGCTTATTTGAGGACTGACGATTCTTATACCAGTGAAAAACAATAGTATCCGTCACAATTTTGGCGCCTTTTTTATAAGCATATCTGAACTCCCGGTTGAGCTTGACCGTGTTTTTCATAGTTTTTCCTCCCGAAAATCTGCCATATCACACAATATCATATAATGGCAAAAAAGACCACTTGAAGTGGTCTTCGAAAGATAAAATTACGCTGAAAGAACTTTTCTTCCTTTGAGTCTTCTGCGAGCCAAAACCTTTCTGCCGTTAGCAGTACTCATTCTTGCTCTGAAGCCATGAACTTTGCTTCTGTGTCTTACATTCGGCTGGAATGTTCTCTTCATTCGGTACACCTCCTTAAGCAACGCCCTGCGTTGCAGCTAAATTCGCTTTTTCAAGCGAGCTAAATTGACCTTCTGTCAGCCAAATTCCTTACGGAGCTAAATTTATGCTTCGCATAAGCTTAAAGCGAATTTAATTTAGCGGATACTAAAGCATCCATTTAGCTATCGCACCAAAGGTGCGGTAATTTCGCTTTGAGCGTCAGCTCAAAATTTAGCTGAAAATAAAGGTAAAACTTTATTAGATTAAAAACCATTTAAGATTATATAACAAATAGTTGGTTTTGTCAACACCAATTTTATTTTGGTTATATTTTTGTTATCTCTTATAAAGGAAATTAAGTCTCTTATACTTTTCTTTGTTTATTTCGCCAAGCTGATCCCCGGTCACTCTGTATTGCCAGTTGCCGTCGGCCTTGCCGGGGATATTGAGTCTGGTGTCCGAGCCGTATCCGAGAAGATCCTGAATCGGGAAGATAACAAGACCTGCATTTGAAGCATAAATACTTCTTATTATGCTGTCGTAGCCGTTGTTCCAGTCGGGGGATGCGTAGCCGCAGTATTCAAGCATTGTTTTTCTCGTGTTTTCATCAAGCTCCCACACATAACCGAGCAGAGTGTTGTTATCGTGTGTTCCCGTGTAGGCAATGGAATTATTGGGATAGTTGTGGGGCAGGTGGGGGTTGTCGTTTGAATCAAGAAATCCAAACTGCAAAACTCTCATACCCGGGAATTTGCTGTATTCCACAAGCGAGGCAACCTCGTTGGTTATAACTCCGAGGTCCTCTGCAATTATGAGCCTGTCGCCTTTTATTTCATTAAACTTATCCACAAGCGCTTTTCCCGGTCCCAGCATCCATTTGCCGTTTCGTGCGGTTTTTTCCTTTGCATCCACGCTCCAGTAGGACTCAACCGCTCTGAAATGATCTATTCTCACGCCATCGAACATCTTCAGCATATGCTCCATACGTGCCGTCCACCATGCATAACCGTCTTTTTTCATTTCATCCCAGTTGTAAAGAGGATTTCCCCATAGCTGACCGTCGGCACTGAAATAATCGGGCGGAACTCCCGCAACGCATTTTGGCATTGCATCATCGGTAAGCTCAAAAAGCTCCCTGTTTGCCCAGACATCCGCTGAATCATATGAAACATAAAACGGAATATCGCCTATTATCTTTATGCCTTTTGAGTTTGCATATGATTTTATTTCTGCCCATTGAGTAAAGAACTCATACTGAATAAATTTCCAGAGAAACAAAGCCTCGTCGTCGGGAACATCCGTTTCCCACTCATTCCAGCATTTTTCGCCGTTGGCACTTTTTAATGCCATAAATTCAACAAACTGCTTAAGATACGGATTTTCTTCAATAAAAGCTTCTATTTTTTCTCTGCCCTTATTATCCACTCTCTTTGATGCCGTCTTTAAAAGCTCGCATCTTGTGTGGTAAAGACGCACATATTCGCAGCTGTAGGGTGTTTGCTGTTTTGCACTGTTTAATTCTTCTTCGGTGAGAAGTCCTTTTCTTTGAAGTGTGGGCAAATCCACGAAATACGGATTTCCGCCGAATGCCGAATATGACTTATAGGGCGAATTGCACTCATCTATCATGCAAAACGGCAATACCTGCCACCACGTAAAGGCACACTCTTTGAGAAAATCAACAAATCTCTTTGCTTCATCTCCGAAGCTTCCGCAGGAATATTCACCCCAGAGAGATGATATGTGCATCAAAACACCGCTTGAACGTTTCATTTATATTTCCTCCTGAAAAATATATAATCTTACTCAAATAATATTTTAAATGTAATATAAGAATTTTAACACCTTATGGATTATTTGTCAACAAAAGAGATTCATTTGAGTTTCCCCATTTTTTTGAATCAATCGCAAAAATTTGATTTCTAGGGCACAGCCTTCAGGATGTGCCGGAAACGGTTCGTCGGAAACCGCCGAACCCTACGATGATCAAATTTTAAATGTTACAAAGTAGTAGGGGCAATTCACGAATTGCCCGCATAGTTTTACACATTCCGGTCGATTCGTGAATCGACCCTACGGCACACAAATGCTATTGTTTATGCGTAGGGGAGGGTGCCCACAACGTCCCGGACGTACGATTGTTTCTGCTAACGGGACGATGTGGGCATCGTCCCCTACAACGCACTATTTTATTACATAGGAAATTGCGTCAGCAATTGCTTGTAACAACAAAATTTTCCTTATAAAATTGTGAGCGAAGCGAACAGTTAATTGACGAAGTCAATTTTGTTCATTTCATCTCCCCTGTAAATCAAAATTTATCCACATTGTAATTTCATTTTTAGATTCACTCCAAATCGTGTATCTGTGCGATTTTTAGCGACTTTATTTTTGAAAAAGGGGGAAACTCAAAAGAGATTCATTCGAGTTTTCCACATATTTTCAAATAATGTGCAAAACCAACATTTTTCGCTAAAATAAAGGCTTAAAACGTATTTGGTATGTGGATAAAGTGAATTATTTGGTGGATAACTCTGCGTTTTGGGGATAAAAATGCCCTTTTGAAGCCGTTTTTCATTAATCATTACCATTGAGGCAAACAATGTCATAATTCGGCAAATTAAAATTTGACTTTCAGAATGTTTTATTATATAATAATATGTAAAAATAGAATTGCACACAAATTTTTAACATATATGAAAGGGATGTGTTTACATGACAAAAATCGATATTTTCTCCGGCTTTTTAGGTGCCGGCAAAACAACTCTTATCAAAAAGCTCATAAGCGAAGCCTACAAGGGCGAAAAGCTTGTTTTGATTGAAAACGAATTCGGCGAAATCGGAATTGACGGCGGATTTATGAAAGATGCGGGAATTGAAGTTAACGAAATGAATTCCGGTTGCATCTGCTGTTCACTCGTGGGAGATTTCGGTGAAGCTCTCAAAAAGGTTCTCGATGAATTTTCTCCCGACAGAATCCTCATTGAACCCTCGGGAGTGGGCAAGCTTTCAGACGTTATAAAAGCTGTTGAATCAATTGATGCAAAAGATGCAGTGCTCAATGCCTACACGGCGGTTGTGGATGCAGGAAAATGCAAGATGTATATGAAAAACTTCGGCGAATTTTTCAACGACCAGATAGCACACGCAAATTCAATTATTTTAAGCCACACTCAGAAAGCCGGCGACGAAAAAACCGCTAAATGCATTGAGCTTTTGCGTGAGCATAATTCCAACTGCGAAATTGTTGCCACCGATTGGGACAAGATTGACGGAAAAGAAATTCTTGCAGCAATGGAAAAAACCAACACTCTCGCATCGGAGCTTGAAAAACTCAAAGAAGAAAGCTCCTGCCCCGTTTGCGGTGGCCATCACCATGAACACGACCATCACCACGATGACGGTCACTGCTGCCACGACCACGAGCATCACCACGAAGATGACCATTGCTGCCACGACCACGAGCATCACCACGATGACGGCCATTGCTGCCACGACCACCACGAACATCACCACGATGACGGCCACTGCTGCCACGACCACAATCATCACCACGAACACGGCCATTGCTGCCACGACCACGAACATCACCACGATGACGGCCACTGCTCTTGCGGACACGACCACCACGACCATCACCATCATCACGCAGACGACGTATTTTCAAGCTGGGGATGCGAAACAACTCATAAGTTCACCGGAGAATTTATTGCTTCATGTCTTGAAGCGCTCGGCGATTCGGAAAAATACGGCATAATTCTCCGTGCCAAAGGTATTGTTGCATCGAAAAGCGAAAACTGGATTCATTTTGACTATGTTCCCGGCGAACCCGACGTGAGAGAGGGAAGCGCCGCAACAATCGGCAGACTTTGCGTTATAGGTTCAAAAATCAACGAAGAAGCATTAAAAGAGCTTTTCGGAATGTAATTTAATATGAAAAGAGGTTAATCAAAATGGCTGCAGAAATTCCGGTTTATCTTTTCACAGGCTTTCTTGAAGCAGGCAAAACAACTGCCATTGCAGACACTCTTTCCGACCCGCAGTTTAACAGCGGAGAGCGCACACTTGTTTTGATGTGCGAAGACGGTGAAGAAGAATATGATGTTTCAAAGTATCCCGGTAAAAACGTTTTTATAGAAGAAATTGAAGATATTGAAGAAATCACGGTTAAAAACCTGACCGCTCTTTCAAAAAAACATAAGCCCGAACGCATTCTCATAGAATATAACGGAATGTGGACTCTCAACAGACTCTATATGAATCTTCCCAAAGGCTGGATGATTTATCAGGAGATTATGTTTGCTGACCCCCAGACCTTTATAACCTATAATGCAAATATGCGTTCCCTTGTTGTGGATAAGCTCACAAACTGCGAGCTTATTGTGTTCAACAGAGCCAACAGTCCGGCAACCAATAAGGAAGAATTCCACAAAATCGTCCGCGGAATAACCCGCAGAGCCAACATTGCCTATGAATACCCCGACGGCAATCTTGAATACGACAACGAGGAAGACCCGCTCCCCTTTGACGTTGATGCTCCTGTTATTGAAATTGAAGACCGTGACTATGCACTCTGGTTCAGGGATTTTGCCGAAGACATTAAAAAATACGAAGGCAAAACAGTGCGTTTTAAGGGAATTGTGGGCATCAACAAAAAAATGAAAGAAGGCACCGCCATCTGCGGGCGCCACGTTATGACCTGTTGCGTGGATGATATTGAATTCAAAGGTCTCGTGTGCACAGGTATGCCCACGGCAGTTCTCAACATAAAAAACCGCGACTGGGTTATCATAACCGCAACCATAGCCATTGAAAAACACGAGCTCTACGGGAAACCCGGACCCGTTTTGCACGTATCAAATGCGCAAAAATCCACAGTTCCCGAGCAGGAAGTGGCAACATTTTTTTGATTTATGGGTATGATAAAGATATATTTTGAGCTACGCTCAAAGCGAAATTATCAAACTACGTTTGATAGCTAAATTGTTTTTTCAAAACAGCTAAATTAAATTCGCCTAAAGCTGCCCGTAGGGCAATTTAGCTGACCGTAAGGGCAATTTAGCTACGAAGTAATTTAGCTCGCCGTAAGGCGAATTTAGCTATTTTAAATTATCGGGCAACTGCCCGATAATTTAAAATTGACCGGAGGATATTATGATACAACCTTTAATTTTAGCTCTGAGCTACGGAATCGGACTTGCAATGGATGCCTTTGCCGTTGCTGTTTGCAAGGGTCTTTCCATGCAAAAAATAAACTACCGCCACAGCTTTATTATAGCCCTGTTTTTCGGCGGATTCCAGGCTTTGATGCCATTTCTGGGCTATATACTCGGCCACACATTCAAAGACTACATCACAAGCATCGACCACTGGGTAGCATTTTTTCTTCTTGCCTACATAGGCGGCAAAATGATATACGAAAGCCTTAAAGGTGATGAAGAGGAATGCTGCGGATGCGATAAGCTTAATATAAAGGAGCTTTTCATTTTAGCTCTTGCAACAAGCATCGATGCCCTCGCTATTGGAATCACGCTTTCGTTTGATCCAAACGTTAATATTTTATTTGATGCTTCCGTTATAGGCATAACAACCTTTATTATTGCCTTCGCAGGCGTAGTGATTGGCAATAAATTCGGGAATCTCTATAAAAAACGTGCGGAAATATGCGGAGGTGTAATCCTTATTATTCTGGGGCTGAGAATTCTTATTACTTCGCTTATGTAAATTCATCTTATCTGAAAGGATTTTTTATGTCATTATGTACTTTGTGTCCGCGAAATTGCGACGCTGACCGCGAAAGCGGCAAAACAGGATTTTGTTCTGTTACAAGTAAACCGAGAATTTCAAGAGCGGCTCTTCACCACTGGGAAGAGCCGTGTATTTCAGGTTCTGAAGGCTCGGGAACTGTTTTCTTTTCAGGTTGCACCTTAAAATGCGTTTTTTGCCAGAACCATGAAATTGCTTTGGGGCAAAAAGGCAAAAACGTATCCGTGGAAAGGCTTAGCGAAATATTTCTTGAGCTTGAGCAAAAGAAAGCCAACAACATCAACCTCGTAACGGCTTCGCACTACATTCCCGAGGTTTGCAAGGCTATTGAAATTTCAAAAAACGGCGGTCTTAAAATCCCCATAGTCTACAACACAAGCGGATATGAAAAACCGTCAAGCCTTAAAATGCTAAGCGGTCTTGTTGACGTTTATCTGCCTGATTTTAAATACTTCTTTGAAGAAACCGCATTAAAATATTCCAAAGCGCCCAACTATCCCGAAATAGCAAAGCAAGCCATATCTGAAATGGTTCGTCAAAAACCGGAAATCCGTTTCAACGAAAAAGGCATAATCACAAGCGGCGTCATAGTCCGCCATATGGTTCTGCCCAAACACGTCTACGAAGCCAAAAGAATAATTGAATATCTTCATAAAGCCTACGGTAACCGTATTATTCTGAGCATTATGAGTCAATACACTCCCGTGAGAAACTTGCCGGATTTCCCCGAACTAAACCGCAAGCTTAAAAAAAGCGAATACGAAAAAGTGATTGACTACGCAATCTCAATCGGAGTGGAAAATGCATTCATTCAGGAGGGTGATGCGGCTAAAGAAAGCTTTATTCCGGAGTTTGACGGAGAGGGAGTATGAAATTCCACTCAGAAAAGAGGCTATGGCAAAATGATTTTTCCGGGACGTCCGGGAGGCCGTCCCCTACATATATTGCGTACATAGTATATATATACAGCAATTTGTAGGGTTCGGCGTCCTCGACGAACCGTTATTTTTCATTTTGCTACAGCCTCTTAAATTTCGGATTTATTGCTGTTCAACTCCGTTTTCATAGTCTGCATAAAAATCATTGATTGCAGAATCCTTAATGTTTTTGGTAAACTGCGTCATTGCAAACTTAAACGAATTATCTTTTGTCCAGCCAATATGCATATTATTTTTTATTGAGTTATATTCCGCTTCGGAAATTCTTCTTCCGTTTGCCCCGCCGGAATAATCATAATAAGTCCAGGTTTCGGGGTAGTTGTTTCCAACCTGAGTTGTGGTTCTGTGCCATCCGTGAACGGGGGTGTAGGTGATTGTGTTGCCAACGAGGGCAAAGTAGCCGTAATCTCCGCCTGCTTCCGCCCAGCCGTTACGCACTGTGTGGTCACCTTCTATGCGCATTTCGCCTGTGTAGTCATTTTTATATCTGTCGTATCCAAAACTAAGCTGGAAAAATTCTTCAAACCTTATGGTCTCCGCTTTGCCGTCCTTGTAGGTATAGGCAAGTTCGAGTCCCGAAAACATTCCCGAACCGGGAGAGCTGCCTATTAAAAGCTCGGGAATGTCGTCATAGGTTAAATCCACAAGTTCTATAAGCTGATATTTTCCGTATTTTTTTATCAGGCTTCTGTAGGCATCCTGCCATTGATTATCGGGCTCAAGGGTGATATTGAGAGTGATGTCTTCTTTTTGTGCCCTGAGGGTTGATGTGTATTTCTGATATTTGCTGCAGCTTGCGCCCCAGTCGTAGTCGGATAATGGCTTTATTTCAAGCTCATAGTAGCCGTTTGCCGTTGAGGTTGCGGCTCTGTCGCCGATTATTATAACAGCATTTGCCACCGCACCGCCGGTTTTGGAATCTTTAACGTAGCCTGAAACCTTGATGTCTTTAAGCTCCATAATAATATCGGAAACGATTTCTTTGTCTGTGGGAACGTAAACCGAGTGGGGTGTATCCTTGTGCTTTTCTTCCTTTGCGGTAAGGTTCCATTTTCCGGGTTCCAAAAACATTTCATACATCGCCGCTCCCGATGAAACTGCAGATTTCGGCTGTGCAAGATTTTCCTTTTTAAAATCTATGTATGCCGAAACGGAATCCGCATTAACAGATGCTCCGCCAATAAGGTCGCCCGTGTCTTTTTCCGTGATTTTGCCCTTTACTCTGACGAGCTTATGAGGGCAGGAAGCAAGTTCGCACTCATTTCCCCATTCACCAACCGAATAATACCACGGCGAGAACGGAAATTTGAATTTTTCGCTTTCGTAGGTGAGACCTTTTTCATAAACATTTTTCACCAATTCGTTCAAATCATCCGCAAGTCCGAATGTGAACTTATCAAACGAATAGATTTCACCCTCAACGCAAAACGCGCAGTTATGGATTACGCCATTTTCGTTTGGAGTGTTTTGATGACCCTCATATTTTGCACCTGATGTGCCGATGCTTCCCTTTTGTTTTATCTGAGTTTCGCCGCTTATGCCGATTCCCATGTCGGCCGTGAATTCAAGAATTTCGGGTGCGTCAAATTTCTTTTTGAAAATTTCAAAATCCTTTAAGCCAATAACCGCATCAATAGCCGGTCCCACTTCAAGATATCCGTTGGCATTTGCTTCAAGCTCTGCTGTGAGATTACTTTGTGAGTGCGTTTCAAATTCGCCGTCAACAAATTCGCATCCAATGTTATTGGTAAGAGTTGCTGTTGCTTCAACCTTGAATTCTCCGCTTGCTGTTGCAACAAGCGACGGAGTTATTTCCACAACGATTGGCCCTGCAACCGACACCTCAATTGACGGGAGCTCAATAGCAGGGCTTGCACTCTTGCTTGCTGAGTATCCGGCAACTGCTTTGATTTCGCTTCCCACTTCTGCTTTTGCATAAAGCTCTGCATCAAAGTTTTCTCCCGAAAGCTTAACGTCTACCAGAACCTCCATATTCATATCAAGAGATGCATAAGCACCTTTTTTGTCTTTGTAGTTTTTTGTCTGGAGTGTAAAATCTGTTTTTGCATTTCCGCTTGCCGGAATTTCCCACACGATTTTCCCGTCTTCATAGTGCATATCGGGTGTGATTTCGGCTCCTGCGTCGATATCAAGTCCGCCAACCGAAGAAAGTGCACCGGCGTAGCTTTCGCCCGGGGCATATGCTCCGCTTCCCGAAAGAGCACCTGCAGAGGTTGAAGGTCTGATGTTGGAAACATTTCCGTTCTTTTCAAGGTCCTCGGCAGATGGGCTCACGATTGCCGAAATATCCATGCTTTCCAGAACTTCTGAAATGGATGGCGCTGTTATGCTCACCACAACATCCGAACCGGATTTTTTAACTCCCGTAACTTTAAACACGGCATCAGTGTTGTTTTTGCCTGCCTCAACATACACCACATCACCCTTTTGAAGCGATTCCACGGCTTCGCCCGGAGAAGAAAAAGTCACGGTGTTTTTGCTGTTGTCGGCTTTTGTTATTTTGTTGCTGTCCTCTGCGGTTATGTATTTAACGTTTTCTTTGAAAACAATTTCATTTGCCGCATCTTCACGAAGCTCGCCAAATTTCGGTGCATTTTTCATTGTTCTTGAAATGAGTGCCGCAGCTTCCGCTCTTGTTAGAGTGTTGCCGGGGCGGAACGTGCCGTCTTCATAGCCGTTTATGATTCCTCTTTTTTGAGAAATGGCAATTGCTTTTTTCTGCTCCGGGTCTGAAACATCCGAAAAAGTGCACACTGCATCTCTTTCAATACCCATTGCATTCACAATCCACACAGCCGCCTCGCCTCTTGTTATGGGCGAATCGGGATAGAAAAAGTCGGAATCCTTTTTGATTATTCCGTTTTGCAGACCGCATGCAACATAGGGAGTGTACCATTCACCCTTTGGAGTATCCAGAAATGCGGGTCTGTATTCCTTTGCGGCATCGTAGTCACCTAAAGCACAGGTTAAAAGCTTAACGAACTGCGCTTTGGTGAGCGTTCCGTCGGGCTCATATGTTCCGTTGCCCATACCGCTGATAATTCCCTTATCAGAAAGCTCACTTATTACGCCGTATGCCCAGTGCTCAGAAGGAACATCCGTAAAGCTTGCGGCATATCCTGCCTGTGATATAACCATAATCACCATAAGTGCTATGGAAATCAGTCTTTTTTTCATAGTGTTGTCCTCACATTCTTAAATATTTTTCAATTTCATATTATAACACATATTTGCGTAAGTTTCAAATGATTTTTGATTTATGGGGGTGTTTGATAATAAAATCAACGTGTATGTGTCGTAGGGGACGGCGTC
>JAZSOL010000061.1:0-11479 GCA_045536915.1 Clostridia bacterium | reverse complement strand
TGTTGAAAAACATCGATTTTACGATGTTTTTCTCTTTATAAAATGCTTTTGACTATAGACAAATCTCACCACTCGCAGTACTTTTGTACAGCTTCGGGTTATCACCCCAAGCAGGATAAATCCTTGCTTGGGGTTCGATTTATCAATTCTGAATCATTTTTTAATTTTTTTAAATTTACACCTTGAAAAAAACAATTAATTTTAGTATAATAATTATGTATGCAAAAATGAAAGGCTGTTGAATTAATTATGACTAAAAAAATAGGTATCGGTTCTGTTTGGATAGGTGGAAATGAAAGCATTAAAATTCAGTCGATGTGCAACACACGCACCGCTGATGCTGATGCCACAATTGCCCAGATTCTTGAACTTGAAAAGGCAGGATGCGAGATAATAAGAGTTGCTGTGCCGGATATGGAAAGCGCTGAGGCTATTGAAAAAATTAAAGAAAAAATCTCCATTCCGCTTGTTGCTGATATCCATTTTGACTACCGCCTTGCAATTGCCTCAATGGAAAGAGGAATAGATAAAATCCGTTTAAACCCCGGTAACATCGGCTCCGAAGAAAAAGTGAAAGCCGTTGTGGAATGTGCAAAGAAGAAAAAAGTTCCAATACGGATAGGCGTCAACAGCGGTTCAATTGAAAAAGAAATTCTCCAAAAATACTCTCATCCAACTCCCGAGGGAATGGTTGAGAGCGCAAAAAAACACATTGACATTCTCAATAAATACGATTTTGACGATATTGTGATTTCGCTTAAGGCAAGCAGTGTTAATATGACAATTGATGCCTACCGTCTTATGAGCGAAAGATACAACTATCCTTTGCACCTCGGAGTTACCGAAGCCGGAACTTTTCTTTCGGGAAGCATTAAATCTGCTGTTGCATTCGGTTCGCTTCTCAAAGACGGAATCGGCGATACAATCAGAGTGTCGCTCACAGACGATCCGGTTTGCGAGGTTAAGGTTGCAAAAGAGATTCTGAAAGCCTTAGACCTCAGAAAAACGGGTGCAACTCTTGTTTCGTGCCCCACCTGTGCAAGAACATCCATAGACCTTATAGGCCTTGCAAAAAGGGTTGAAGACTACATAGCGGACATAAGCGAGCCTATAACCGTTGCAGTTATGGGATGCGCCGTAAATGGTCCGGGAGAAGCAAGGGAAGCAGATATCGGCATTGCCGGAGGAAAAGGCGAAGGTCTGATATTCAAAAAAGGAGAAATCATTAAAAAAGTTAAGGAAGAAGAGCTCTTTGGCGAATTTACCGCAGAGCTTGAAAGAATGCTGGAAAGGTAGGAAGCTATGTCACCAACAAATATGAAACTTGGCGATATATTTAAAGGAATTGATATTCCCGAGGAGCTCTCCGGGGTTTATATATATCAGACAAACGCCAATGCCGCGGAGCGGTCTATGATTATAACCGTTGCGGCAAACAGCATCATACCCTATGATGTTATTGAAAAATTCAAAAAGCTCGTGTGTCATAAGTTTAACCTTTCGAGCTTCGTTATGAAAGTTAAATATTTTGATGTTGACATAAACGAAATCGATACCGATGTTTATTTCAACAATCTTATTTTCTATGTTAATGAGCTTATTCCGGGCGTACGTCATATTTTTATAGACAGCTACGCCGATTTTGCCGACGGAAAATTCACAGTTCACTGCAAATACGGCACAAATATGCTCGAACAGACCAATTGCTCGGATATGTTAAAGCGCCTTGTTTTGGCGCAGCTTAATGCAAATGTTGAGTTTGAGTTTGCAGACGACGGTGACGACGGCAAGGTAGAAAGAATTATGGCCGAAACGCTTAAAGAATTTGAAATGGCGCCTCCTCCTCCGCCGCCCGAGGCCTACAGCGCACCTCCGGAGCCATCGGGAGAAAAGGATGAAAATTCCCCCGTCATTTTCGGAAAACCCATAACAGACCCTGCTGTGGGCATAGAAACCATTACGCCCGAGGAGTCGGGAGTGGTAACCGTTATGGGCGAGATTTTAAGCCCTGATTCAAGAGAGCTTAAAAATCAGAAGATTCTCTACACATTCTTTATTGCAGACAACAAATCTGCATTTCCCGTTAAATGCTTTATGACACAAAAGCAGTTCAAGGAAGCAAAAGGCGACCTCAAAGACGGCAAATGCGTTGTGGTAAGAGGAAAGGTTCAGTATGACACCTTTAAAAGAGAAAATATAAT
Source organism: Clostridia bacterium (assembly GCA_045536915.1). Lineage (GTDB taxonomy): Bacteria > Bacillota > Clostridia > UMGS1810 > UMGS1810 > RGIG1828. The sequence goes on along the minus strand of JAZSOL010000061.1, from coordinate 9,278 downwards.
AACCGCAAATGATATATCAAAATCAAAAATGCCGTCGAGAACCGATAATGCAGAGGTTAAAAGAGTTGAGCTCCATATGCACACCAAAATGAGTCAGATGGATGCCATGACAGATGCCAGGGTACTCGTTGGCCAGGCTATAAAGTGGGGTCACAAAGCCATTGCCATAACCGACCACGGAAATGTTCAGGCATTTCCCGAAGCGATGCATGCCGCTGAAAAAAGCGACTTAAAGGTTATCTACGGAATGGAATGCTACCTCGTAAACGACACCAGAACTATCGTGAACGGCAATGCAGATATCCCCTTTGACGGCGACTATGTTGTGTTTGATTTTGAAACCACGGGACTGAGTGCCGAAAAAGACACAATAATCGAAATAGGTGCCGTGAGAGTAAGCAATGGAAAAGTTAGCGAAACTTTTGAAAGCTTTGTTAATCCCGAACGTGAAATTCCGGCGAAGATAACCGAAATCACGGGAATTGACGATGATATGGTTAAAGACGCACCAATATTGGAAAGCGCAATAAAAGATTTTCACGCTTTTTGCGAAGGTGCAGTTATAGTGGCACACAATGCCGCATTCGACACGGCATTTTTAAAAAACGCACTGAAAAAATTTGATTTGCCCTATGAATATACTTCACTGGATACCCTTGAGCTTGCAAGAGGTCTTGTGACAGACGTTAAGAACCACAAACTCAATACCCTTTGCAAATATTTTGATGTAAGCCTTAAAAACCACCACCGTGCAAGTCACGATGCAAAAGCAACAGCTGAAGTTATGCTTCATCTTTTTGAGCTTTTAAAAGAAAAGAATATTGATTCAACAGGAAAAATCAATGCTTCTCTTGCGGGAAACGTTGACATCAAAACGCTCAAACCGTTCCATTGCATAATACTTGTTAAAAACCTTGTGGGGCTCAGGAATCTTTATGAAATCGTTTCAAAGTCTGCACTCCAATATTTCCACAAGCGCCCGAGAGTACCGAAGAGTCTTCTTTCTCAGAAAAGAGAAGGTCTCATAATAGGTGCCGCCTGCGAAGCCGGAGAGCTTTACAGGGCAATTCTGGAAAATCCGTATAATCCGGATATGAACGAAATTGAAAAGATTGCAAATTTCTACGACTATCTTGAAATTCAGCCGCTTGGAAATAACCGGTTTTTAATTGACAACGGTACTCTTTCAAGCAACGAAGACCTTATATATATCAACAAATTCATTGTTGAACTTGGAAAACGTATCGGCAAGCTCACCGTTGCCACCTGTGATGTGCATTTTATGAATCCGGAAGATGAAATATTCAGAAGAATTCTTCAGGCAGGTCAGGGATATTCAGATGCCGACAATCAGGCGCCTTTATATCTTCGGACAACCGACGAAATGCTCAGAGAATTTGAATATCTCGGAAAAGAGCTGGCATATGAGGTGGTTGTGGAAAACACAAACAAAATTGCCGATATGACCGAGAAAATAAACCCCGTTCCTCCCGACAAGGCTCCGCCGGTTATTGAAGGCTCAGATGAACTTCTCAGAAAGCTTACCTACGATAAGGCAATAAGCATCTATGGAGAGAATATGCCTCAGCTTGTGCGCGACAGAATAGAAGTTGAGCTTAACTCTATTATCAACAACGGCTACTCCGTTTTGTATATCATAGCGCAAAAGCTCGTTTCAAAATCACTTTCCGACGGCTATCTGGTAGGTTCGAGAGGCTCGGTTGGTTCTTCGTTTGTTGCCTTTTTGTCGGGTATCACGGAGGTTAACTCCCTTGCTCCCCACTACGTTTGCCCCGAATGCAAGCACAGTGAGTTTCTTTCGAGTGAAGACGTTGGCTGCGGATATGACCTCCCGCCAAAAAACTGCCCGGAATGCGGTGCAAAAATGATTGCCGACGGGCATGATATCCCGTTTGAAACCTTCCTCGGCTTTTCCGGAAACAAAGAGCCTGATATCGACCTTAACTTCTCCGGCGACTATCAGCCTGTTGCCCATAAATACGTTGAAGAGCTCTTCGGCGAGGGCCACGTTTTCAGAGCGGGTACAATCGGTACAGTTGCAGCAAAAACGGCATATGGATACGTTAAAAAATACTATGAAGAACGCGGGCAGTTCGTTTCAAATGCTCAGGCTGAAAGACTGGTAAGGGGATGCACAGGCGTTAAGCGTACAACAGGTCAGCATCCGGGCGGTATCATTGTTGTGCCAACGGAGCGTGACGTTCACGAGTTTTCACCGATTCAGCATCCGGCAGACGATGTGAACAGTGATATCATTACTCTCCACTTCGACTACCACTCCATTGACCAGAATCTTCTCAAACTCGACATACTCGGACACGACGACCCCACAGTTATCAGAATGCTTCAGGACCTCACGGGCATTGACCCGATTAAAATTCCTATGGGTGACGAAGCAACAATGAGTCTTTTTCTCAATACCGATGCTCTCGGCGTTGCGCCTGAAGATATCGACAGCGACGTTGGAACCTTTGCAGTTCCCGAATTTGGTACGAAGTTTGTTCGTCAGATGCTTGTGGACACAAAGCCGCGCACTTTCTCAGAGCTTGTGAGAATTTCAGGTCTTTCCCACGGTACGGACGTTTGGCTCAACAATGCCCAGGACCTTATCCGCGACGGCACAACAACGCTGAGTAAGGCAATATGTACCCGTGATGATATCATGGTATATCTTATTCATCACGGACTGCCCAATGATATGGCATTTAAAATTATGGAAAGCGTGCGAAAGGGTAAGGGTCTTACCGAAGATATGGAAGCTCTTATGAAAGAACATAATATCCCTCAGTGGTACATTCTTTCGTGCAAAAAAATAAAATATATGTTCCCGAAAGCCCACGCAGTTGCCTACGTTACAATGGCATACAGAATTGCATACTGCAAGGTGCACTATGCCAAGGAATTCTATGCTACCTACTTCACCGTAAGAGCAGATGATTTCGACTATGTTCTGATGGGCTACGGAAAGGAAAAGCTTCTTGAAAACAAAAGAATGATAGAAGCAAAGGGCAATGATATGTCCGATAAAGAAAAGAACGTTATAACAATTATGGAAGTCTGCAACGAGATGTATGCAAGAAACATCAAGTTTCTTCCGGTTGACCTTTATAAGTCGGATTCAGTTAGATTCATTCCCACACAGGAAGGTCTGATACCTCCTCTCAATGCTCTCCCGGGAGTGGGAACAAATGCCGCAAAGGCAATAACCGACGCAAGAGAAGGCGAAGAATTTTCGTCTATAGATGAGCTTCAACAGCGTTCAAAATCCACAAAAACAGTTATTGAAGCTCTCAGGAGTGCAGGCGTGCTTAAAGGTCTTCCCGAAAGCAGTCAGGTTACATTTTTCTAAATTTACGGTGGTGATATTTTATGAAATTAGAATGGAAAACGTGTTTTAAAGTAGGAATCAGCATACTCATCCTTTATTTATGCATTTATTTTGTTCCGGCAATGCAAACCGGTTTCAAAACTTTGATAAATGCGCTTATGCCGCTTTTAGTGGGCGGTACTGTTGCATACATCATAAACATTCCGATGAGCTTCTACGAAAAATACTATTTCCCAAAAACAAAAAGTAAGTATGTTGCAAAAAGCCGAAGACCGGTGTGTATGATTGCGGCTATTATATCGGTAATCGCAATTATAGTTGCAATTATAAGTCTTATTGTGCCACAGCTTATTTCGTGTATCAAGCTGATTGTGGCAGAAGTGCAAAGTGCACTTGAATACGTTGTTACATTGGCCGGAGAAAGAGAACTTCTTCCCGATAACATCGTAAAAATGATAACGGAATTTGACTGGCAGTCCCGAATCGGAAACATTATCCAGTTATTCACCAAAGGTGTAAGCGGTATGATGGGAAGTGTGCTCACAACGGTTGTGTCGGTTGTTTCCGGCGCGATTACCGCATTTTTAAGCATAATCTTTGCGTTCTATATTCTCATTGCAAAAGAACAGCTCGGCACTCAGTTTAAACGTCTTCTCAACCGCTATCTCAAAAAGAAAACCTATCTTAATATTAAGCACGTTTTCTGGGTTATTGACGATAATTTCCACAGCTACATCGTGGGTCAGTGCATTGAAGCGGTTATACTTGGGGTTTTGTGTACACTCGGAATGCTTCTTTTAAGACTCCCCTATGCGGCAATGATTGGCGCTTTTATGGCATTCACGGCTCTGATTCCAGTTGCCGGCGCCTACATCGGCGCTATTGCCGGTGCAATAATGATTGTGACGGTATCGCCGGTTCAGTCTCTGATATTTTTACTCTTCATAGTTGTGCTTCAGCAGATTGAGGGTAATTTCATTTATCCGAAAGTAGTTGGCTCATCCATAGGTCTCCCCGGAATCTGGGTTCTCGCCGCCATCACGGTTGGCGGAGGACTTATGGGCATTTCCGGAATGCTTATCGGCGTGCCGATTGCGGCGGCAATTTACGACCTTCTCCGTGAGGATGTTATAAAAGGCGAAGAAAAAATGAAGGCTTTGAAAGCGAAAGAAGTAAAAAATAATAAGGAGTTAAAATCTGATACGGTTGAAAAAACAAATAATCAGTAAAACTTTTTACGTTTCTGTTGACAAAATCGAATTTTGGATATATTAAATTTATTAAAAAAGTGATTAATGAGGCTGTAGCAAAATGATTTTTCCGGGACGTCCGGGAGGCCGTCCCCTACATATATTGTGTACATAGTATATATACACAGCAATTTGTAGGGTTCGGCGTCCTCGACGAACCGTTATTTTTCATTTTGCTACAGCCTCATTTATTATGCAGTCATATCATTTATTTGATCAGAGTTCATTAAAAGCTTTTAACCATTCTCCAATCAGATATTATATTCTTTCAACGCCAAGCATAACCTTTTCGCCATTGATGTTCCATTCCTTAGCTTCAGCGTTTGCACTTGAGGTTATAATTTCAAAAGCTAAAACCTCTGCTCTTATGAAATCAGAATTTTTATTCATAATTTCGGCTATTTTCTCATTACCATCGGTATAGACTCTGATGTTGTCCATAACTTCAAAATCAGATTCCTTACGCATTGTCTGGATTTTGCTTATGATTTCACGAACAAAACCTTCTTCAACGAGTTCTTCGGAAAGATTTGTGTCGAGAACAACCGTGATTCCTTTATCGCTTTCGGATGCAAAGCCTTCAACCTGAGCTGCTTCTATGAGAAGGTCTTCTTTAGTAAGCTCAATTGCTTCACCATTTACTTCAAATTTCAAAGCACCGTTTGCTTCAAGCTCATCCATTGCTTTGTTGCCATCAAGATTTGCAAGGTAATCTCTTATACCGCCGAGGAATTTTCCGTATTTGGGACCCACTGTTTTAAGCTGAGGCTTGAAGGTGTAGGTTGTGCATTCCTTAACATCATCGGTAAAGATTACTTCTTTAACGTTAAGCTCATCTTTGATGATTTCGGTAAAGAATGAATCAAGTTCAAAGTCTGCCTTAACATACATTTTACCGATAGGCTGACGGTTTTTGATATTTGCAGAGTTTCTGCACGCACGTCCGAGAACAACAACGTCGAGAACTTCATCCATCTGCTGTTCAAGCTCTTTATCAATCCATTCCTCGTTGCATACGGGGAAGTCGCAAAGATGAACGCTTTCGGGTGCATCCTTATCGATTGAACGAACAAGATTCTGATATATTTCTTCTGCCATAAACGGAACCATCGGAGCCATAAGCTTTGCAAGAGTTACGAGGGTTGTGTAGAGTGTCATATAGGCATTGATTTTTACCTGAGGCATATCCTTAACCCAGAAACGGTCACGGCTTCTTCTTACATACCAGTTGGAAAGGTCATCCACAAAGCTCTGAAGAATTCTTGCGGTTTCGGTAATCTTATAGTTTGCAAGATTTTCATCAACGGTTTTGATAAGAGTGTTGAGCTTTGAAAGCATCCATTTACCAAGAACACCGAGTTTATCATATTCAAGCTTATATTTTGTTGCATCGAATTTATCGATATTTGCGTAGAGCACGAAGAACGCATAGGTATTCCAGATTGTACCCATAAACTTTCTCTGTCCTTCTGTTACCGCGCCTGCGTGGAAACGGTTGGGAAGCCAGGGAGCGCTGTTGGAATAGAAATACCATCTGATAGCATCTGCGCCGTGGTGCGAAAGTGCATCAAACGGATCAACTGCATTTCCCTTTGACTTAGACATCTTCTGACCGTTTTCGTCCTGAACAAGACCTAAAACGATAACGTTTTTATAGGGTGCTTCATTGAAGATAAGAGTTGAAATTGCAAGGAGTGAATAGAACCATCCTCTTGTCTGGTCAACAGCTTCACTGATGAAGTTTGCAGGGAAGTTATCTTCAAAGATTTCCTTGTTTTCAAACGGATAGTGCCACTGAGCAAAAGGCATTGCACCGGAGTCAAACCAGCAGTCAATAACCTCTGTTACTCTCTTCATTTCGCCGCCGCAATCGGGGCACTTAATGGTTACCGCATCAATGTATGGGCGGTGAAGTTCTATTTCATCCGGGCAGTTGCTGCTCATGGATTTAAGCTCTTCAATTGAGCCTATTGCATGACGCTTTCCGCAGGAGCATTCCCAGATATTAAGAGGTGTTCCCCAGTAACGGTCACGGCTCACACCCCAGTCCTGAACGTTCTGGAGCCAGTCGCCAAATCTACCTTTACCAATTGTTTCGGGAATCCAGTTGATTGTATTGTTATTTTTGATAAGGTCATCTTTAACTGCGGTCATTTTAATAAACCACGATTCTCTTGCGTAGTAGATAAGCGGAGTATCGCATCTCCAGCAGAAAGGATAATCGTGTTCAAATTTAGGTGCATCAAAAAGAAGTCCTCTTGATTCAAGGTCAACCAAAACCTTCGGGTCTGCATCCTTAACAAAGAGACCTGCAAAAGGAGTTTCCTCTGTCATATTACCTGCCGCATCAACAAACTGAACGAAAGGAAGGTCATAGTTTCTGCCAACCTTGGCATCGTCTTCACCAAACGCGGGAGCAATGTGAACAATACCTGTACCGTCAGACATGGTTACATAGCTGTCGCAGGTGATGAAATGGCCTTTCTTGTTTTGCTTTTCGCAAACGGGTACTGCGCAGTCGAAAAGGGGTTCATATTCTTTGTGTTCAAGGTCTGTACCCTTATAGGTTTCAAGAATTTCATATGCAGGAGCATCTTCGGTTGCAAGCTTTCCGAGAACCTTGTCGAGAAGTGCCTCTGCCATATAATAGGTATAGCCGTCAGCGGCTTTAACCTTGCAATAGGTATCATCAGGATTTACACAAAGCGCAACGTTGGACGGCAAAGTCCATGGAGTGGTTGTCCATGCAAGGAAATATGCATCTTCGCCAACAACCTTAAAGCGTACAACTGCTGAACGTTCCTTAACATTTTTATAGCCCTGTGCAACTTCGTGGGAAGAAAGAGGTGTTCCGCATCTAGGGCAGTAGGGCACAATTTTAAAGCCCTTATAAAGAAGGTCTTTTTCCCAAATCTGCTTTAATGCCCACCATTCGGACTCAATAAAGTTGTTGTCATAGGTAACATAAGGGTCATCCATATCAGCCCAGAAGCCAACCGTGCCGGAGAAATCCTCCCACATCCCCTTATATTTCCATACGCTTTCCTTACATTTTTTGATAAAAGGTTCTAAGCCGTATTCTTCAATCTGCTCTTTTCCGTCGAGGCCGAGAAGCTTTTCAACCTCAAGCTCAACGGGAAGACCGTGGGTATCCCATCCGGCTTTTCTTAAAACCTTATAGCCCTTCATTGTGCGGTAACGGGGAATCATATCTTTTATTACTCTTGTGAGCACGTGACCGATATGAGGTTTACCGTTTGCCGTGGGGGGGCCGTCGTAGAAGGTGTAGGTTTCACCCTCACTTCGGCTGTCGATACTCTTCTGAAAAATATCATTATCTTTCCAGAACTGTTCGATTGCTTTTTCTCTCTCAACAAAATTGAGAGTTGAATCAACCTTTTTATACATTCTTATTGCCTCCTGTCAGCATTATTTTAATTAAATAGAACAAAATTGACTTCGTCTGTTAACTGTTCGCTTCGCTCACAATTTTATAAGGAAAATTTTGTTGTTACAAGCAATTGCTGACGCAATTTCCTATGTAATAAAAAACCCATCCCACGCTATGCATAGGACGGGCACTAAAACCTCGCTTATAAACCACCTATGAGCATACAGCAATATGCCTTCCGTTTACGCAGGAACCGCGTTCTGCCTTAATTGCCAAAGCTTTCGGGCAGACTGCTCGGAAGTGATATTCACTTTAAAATCAGATGCCGGACTCCCACCATAACCGACTCGCTTAATCTGATATTTTTAAAGCTACTGTCTTCGTCATTGCATTTAACCGATAATATTATATAACAATATTTGCAAACTGTCAACTATTTTTTGATTTTCTCCACTAATTCCAATAAGTCCTCTATTTCGCAATTCAGCACCCTGGAAAGTCTGACAAGGGTGACTCAAAGTCAACTGCTTCCCCAACCTTTAGTGTCAGAAAAAAATCACTTGCAGCAAAGCCGCGGATTTCACTGATTTATGTTTATGCCTTGAACAGCAATAAACATAAATCAACCCGGAGGCCAGCCTATATTTCTTCCTGCAAGAACATGGAAATGAATATGCCCCACGGTCTGACCGCCGTCTGAACCGCAGTTATTCACTATTCTGAATCCGTTTTCGGCAAATCCGAGTTCATGGGCAAGCTTTGATGCAACCTGAAAAGCATGACCCACAATATCCTTGTTGGAATCCGTGAGTTCAAGAGCTGATTTAATATGTTCTTTCGGAACAATAAGGAAATGAACCGGCGCCTGAGGGTCGATATCGTTAAACGCATAGACCTTATCATCTTCATAAACCTTTGAAGACGGAATTTCGCCATTTATTATTTTACAAAACAAACAATCTGACATATAAGTTAACCTCCTTGATTTTTATATATTATAATAATATCATATTAAGAACTTTAAAGCAAGAAAAATCAGAAATTATTCTCCATAAATCTGCATAGCACCGCCGCTGTTTCTGCCCTTGTGGCATAATCCTGAGGGTTAAGGGTGGTTTGTGTTTTGCCTTTCATCAAACCACTGCCCGAAGTATATTTAACAGACTCCGAAATAAGACACCTGTTGATGATTTTGTTGTTACGAACTTCTACTCTCATATTCCGGGAAAGTAGAAAAACGGGCATTGCGAGGTAAGAAGATAAGGCTGTAGCAAAATGATTTTTCCGG
>JAZSOL010000009.1:0-25273 GCA_045536915.1 Clostridia bacterium | reverse complement strand
ATTGCCAAGTGTATGAACGTTGAAACCGGACAGGTTAATATTAAAGCAACAACAACCGAAAAACTCGGTTTTGAAGGGCGTTTGGAAGGAGTATCGTCCCATTGTGTATGTTTACTTGAGGAAAGGATTGATGAAAAATGTTAACAGATATCGAAATTGCTCAGAATGCCGGAATGCTTCATATAGGAGAAATAGCTTCAAAGCTTGGACTTAGTGAAAATGATATTGATTATTATGGTAAGTACAAAGCTAAAATTTCACCGGAGGTTTATAAACGCCTCAAAGACAAAAAAGACGGCAAGCTTATTTTGGTAACTGCCATTAATCCCACTCCTGCCGGCGAAGGTAAAACAACAATTACCGTCGGTATCGGTGAAGCGATGGCGAAAATTGGCAAAAATGCTCTTATAGCACTCAGAGAGCCTTCTCTTGGTCCTGTAATGGGAGTAAAAGGCGGTGCTGCGGGTGGCGGATATGCCCAGGTTGTTCCTATGGAGGATATCAATCTTCATTTCACTGGAGATATGCATGCAATAACGAGCGCCCATAATCTCCTCGCCGCACTTTTGGATAATCACATCAAACAGGGTAACGAGCTTAACATTGATGTTACTTCAATTGTGTTTAAACGTGTGCTTGATATGAACGACAGAGCGCTCAGAAACATAATAGTTGGTCTTGGCGGAAAAATTAATGGTATTCCCAGAGAAGACGGATTTATGATTACCGTTGCTTCGGAAGTTATGGCAATTTTATGCCTTGCTTCTGATTTTGAAGACCTTAAAAACAGACTTTCAAAAATTATTGTTGCATATGACTATAGCGGTGCACCTGTTACTGCAGGTATGCTCAATGCCGCAGGTGCAATGGCTCTTCTTCTCAAAGATGCCGTAAACCCCAATCTCATTCAGACTCTTGAAAACACACCATGTCTTATGCACGGCGGTCCGTTTGCAAACATTGCACACGGATGCAACAGCCTTATTGCAACCAAGCTTGCTTTAAAGCTTGCTGACTACGTTATAACAGAAGCCGGCTTTGGTGCTGACCTCGGTGCAGAAAAATTCCTTGATATAAAATGCAGATTCGGTAACCTCAAGCCAAATGCCGTTGTTGTTGTTGCAACAGTTCGCGCTCTTAAATATAACGGTGGTGTTGCCAAAGCTGATTTAAATTCGGAAAATCTTGAGGCATTAAAAAAAGGAATTGCTAACCTTGGTAAGCATGTTGAAAATATGAAAAAATTTGGTGTTCCGGTTGTTGTTGCAATTAATGCGTTCCACACCGATACGGAAGCTGAAAAACAGTTTATAATGGATTATTGCAAATCAATAGGAGTAAAGGCATCATTTGCGGAGGTTTTTGCAAAAGGTGGAGAAGGCGGAATGGATCTTGCTTCCATCATTTGTGAAACTGTTGACGGATGCGAGTCGGATTATGCTCCCATATATGATGTTAACCTTTCAATAAAAGAGAAAATAGAAAAAATTGCAACTGAGATTTATGGTGCGTCAGGTGTTGACTATACTGCAAAAACCAACAAAAAAATTGCAAAGCTTGAACAGTATGAACTCGACAAGGTGCCTGTATGTATGGCGAAAACTCAGTATTCGCTTTCCGATGACCCTGCGCTTTTGGGTGCTCCGTCAGGATTCAGAATCACAGTTAAGGATATAAACATTTCCAACGGTGCCGGCTTTGCTGTGGCGCTCACAGGTGATATCATGACAATGCCCGGACTCCCGAAAAAGCCTGCGGCAAATGGAATTGATATCGATTCCGAAGGTAAGATAACCGGATTGTTCTGATAGGTGGTTGAATAATGATTTATACCAGTACAAGCTATGATGAAACCAGAAAAATAGCCGCTGAATTTGCAAAACAACTAAAATGCGGAGATGTCATAACTCTTGACGGCGATTTAGGAGCCGGGAAAACGGCATTTACGGGTGGTCTTGCAGAAGGACTCGGACTTAAAGATATTGTCACGAGCCCAACATTTACTATTGTTAATGAATACAGAAACGGCAATATTCCTATGTTTCATTTCGACGTATACAGACTTGAATCTATGGATGATTTATATGATATTGGCTGGGATGATTATATATATCAGAAAGGAATTTACGTTATCGAATGGGCGGATATAATCAGAGATGAACTTGATAAACCCTATTACGAAATACGCATAACAAAACGTAATGATATCAGTGACGATTCAAGAGATGTTTCTATTAATTATATAGGAGAAAACAAATGATAATTCTTGCTATGGACACGTCGTCCGTCAATGCAACAGTTGCGGTTTGTAATGAACAAAAGCTTCTCGGAGAATATACCATCAGTTGCGACAGAGCGCATTCTCAGATGATAATGCCTCTTCTTGATGAAATGCTGAAAAAATGCGGCATAAGTGTGTGTGATGTAGATGTTTTTTCGGTTGCTCTCGGACCCGGTTCTTTCACGGGACTCAGAATTGGAATTGCTGCAATTAAAACACTTGCTCAGACTCTCGGCAAAAAATTAATCGGTGTCTCTTCTCTGGATTGTATTGCATCGTCTTTTTTTGCAAACGAAAAATACATCTGTCCTCTTATAGATGCACGTCGTAATGAAGCATATAATGCCATATATCATAACGGTGAAAAGATTGTTGCCGAAAGAGTTGGCGATGTTGATGAATTTCTGCACGAATTGATTGATAAAGAGGTAATTTTTGCCGGTGACGGTTTAATTCGCTATCGTGACAAAATAGAAAAATATAATAATGTAAACTGGCATATTGCACCTGTTAATATTTCAATGCAAAAGGCATCGGGTGTTGCTGCTTTAGCTCTCAAAAGAGCTTTGAATAATGATTTTGATGAGCCGGAAAATGTGTTGCCGATTTATCTCAGACTGTCTCAGGCTGAGCGTGAATACAATCTTGCTCATGGTATAAACTAATTTTACGGAGGTTTTGATATGATAGCTATAGGATGTGACCACGGTGGTTTTGCACTTAAAAAAGATATTATTGAATATTTAAAAAACGAAGGATATTCATTTAAGGATTTCGGCACTCACAGCGAAGAATCCATAGATTATCCGGATATTGCGTTTCCGGTATGCGAAAGCGTTGTAAACGGAGAATGTGAGTATGCAATTCTTGTATGCGGTACGGGTATAGGAATGAATATGTGTGCAAATAAGGTTAAAGGCATAAGAGCAGCTCAGTGTTCCGATACGTTCAGCGCAAAAATGACCCGTCAGCACAATAACGCAAATGTGCTTACTCTTGGCGGCAGAGTGGTAGGACCGGAGCTTGCCAAAGAAATTGTCAGAGAGTTTTTAACCAATGATTTTCTTGGTGACAGACATCAGAAAAGAATTGATAAGATGATGAGCATAGAAAACAAATAATTTTACGGAGGGATATCTGATGAAATATGAGTTGTATGATAATGTTACAATAATGGAACATCCTCTCATCATACATAAAATTTCCAAAATGAGAGATGTTAACACCGGCTCAAAGGAATTCAGAGAATATGTGAATGAAATTGCAATGCTGATGGGCTATGAAGTAACAAGAGATTTGCCTCTTGAAGATGTTAAAATCCAGACCCCGCTTGCACTTGCAGATGCAAAAATAATCGGCGGAAAAAAACTTGCTGTTGTTCCTATTCTCAGAGCGGGTCTTGGAATGGTTGACGGTATGCTTAGTCTTATGCCGAATGTTAAAGTGGGTCATATCGGATTATACAGAGATCATGAAACACTTCAGCCCGTTGAGTATTATTGCAAACTTCCGGAGGATATTGCACTGCGCGATGTAATAGTTGTTGACCCGATGCTTGCAACAGGAGTTTCTTCCAAAGCTGCTGTTGATTTTATAAAAGAACGCGGAGTTAAAAACATAAAGTTCGTTTGTATTGTGGCAGCTCCCGAGGGAATAAAGGCAATAGCTGATGCGCACCCCGATATAGATATATATTGCGGAATAGTTGATGATTGCCTCAATGAAAACGGATATATAATGCCCGGACTCGGAGATGCAGGCGACAGAATATTTGGCACTAAATGATATTTTTGTGAGGTGGAGTATTAGTGTTGGAAATTATTGAATCTTATTTTTTGGGTGTAAATGAACTCCTGGCTGTTTTTATTGTTTCAATGATGCCTATAGTAGAACTCAGAGGGGCAATCCCCTTTGGTGTTGCACTCGGGCTTAATTGGCTCAGTGTTTATACTGTCAGTGTTTTGGGAAATATAATACCTGTTCCGTTTATTATTATATTTTTCAGACCCATAATAAAATATTTGGAAAACACCAGGCTGTTTGGAAAGTTTGCAAAAAAAATAATGGATCGTACAAAATCAAAAGCAAGGGATTTCAATAAATATAAAATGCTTGCATTGTTTTTATTTGTTGCAATACCCCTCCCGGGAACCGGTGCATGGACAGGTTCAGCAATTGCAGCGCTTTTGAAAATGAGATTAAAGCATGCATTACCGATGATAATTCTTGGTGTGTGTGTGTCCGGAATATTGATGATGGGAATTTCATATGGTTTCGGAGAATTATTTTCACACTTTTTTATGTGATAATGGAGGAATAAATAATGAGTAAAATACTTTTCACATCAGAGTCAGTTACTGAGGGTCATCCCGATAAAATCTGCGACCAGATATCAGATGCTGTTCTTGATGCAATTTTAGCTAAAGACCCTATGGCACGTGTTGCGTGTGAAACTGCGGTAACAACCGGTATGATAATGATAATGGGCGAAATAACAACCGATTGTTATGTTGATATTGCGCATGTTGCAAGAAACACCGTTAAAAGAATTGGCTACGACAGAGCAAAATTTGGATTCGACTGCCATACCTGCTCAGTGCTCACGAGTATAGATGAACAGTCCGATGATATTGCACTCGGTGTTGATAAATCGCTCGAATCCAAAAATGATGATGCAGTTGGAGCCGATAACGGTGCAGGAGATCAGGGAATGATGTTCGGATACGCTTGTGATGAAACACCGGAGCTTATGCCGATGCCGGTTTCTCTTGCCCATAAACTAAGTATGAGACTCACACAAGTGCGCAAAAATGGTACTTTGGAATATCTGCGTCCCGACGGAAAAACGCAGGTTACTGTTGAATATGAAAATGATGTACCGGTCAGGGTGGATACCGTTGTTGTATCTTCACAGCACGGACCCGATGTATCTCAGGAACAAATCAGAGAGGATATAATAGAAAATGTTATAAAGCCTGTTATTCCCTCAGAACTTCTTGATGCTGATACTAAGTACTACATAAACCCAACCGGACGCTTTGTAATTGGCGGACCTCAGGGCGACAGCGGTCTTACGGGAAGAAAAATAATTGTTGATACCTATGGCGGTTACGCACGTCACGGCGGTGGTGCTTTTTCCGGAAAAGACCCCACGAAGGTAGACAGAAGCGCTGCTTATGCGGCAAGATATGTTGCAAAAAATATTGTTAAAGCAGGAATTGCAAAAAAATGTGAAGTTCAGCTCGCTTATGCAATTGGAGTAAGTAATCCTGTTTCTGTTTTGATTGATACTTTCGGCACTGCAGTAATAGATGAAGAAAAAATTTCAGAAATTGTTTCTGAAGTGTTTGACTTAAGACCAGCATCTATAATAGAAAATCTTAAGCTCAGACGTCCCATATATGAAAAAACAGCGTCTTACGGTCATTTTGGCAGAGAAGATGCAGACTTTACATGGGAAATTTGTGATAAAGCTGATATTATCAGAGAAAAAGCAGGACTTTAAAAAATAAAATCAATATTATGCCTCCTTGCATATAATGATGCAGGGAGGTGTTTGCTATAATATTATATATTATTATGAAAACCGTTTTAAGCTTTTTTGCAATATACGGACTTTATTATTTTGTTGTTGATATATATGATTTTTTCGTGAATTCATCATTTAAAAACAACGGTGACACTCCGTTAATTGTTGTTAAGGTCAGAAACCACGAAGAATCCATAGAGTGTATAATAAGAGAAATTATGTTTGGATATCTGAAAAAGCTGCATACGTCAGCGATTCCTGAGATTTTAATTGTTGATTTCGGTTCGGAAGATTCGACACCTGAAATTGCCCGTGCGCTTTCTTGCGATTATCCGTTTATTCACTACACAACATCTGAACTTTACATAAAGGCAACCAAAAATTCATCCGAAGATAATATTGACAGGAGAAACAAATGAGATATTATGCATATTCCGATTATTTGAAAAAAAAATACGGCGAAAGGGTATATAAAATACCTGTTAATTTGCCTATAACGTGTCCGAACCGTGATGGTAACTGCGGGGTTGGGGGATGTATATTTTGTGGTGAAATAGGGGCCGCATTTGAAAATCTGCCATCTGAAATGCCGGTTAAAGAACAGATAAAAAACAATATGGAATTTATAGGGAAAAAATATAAGGCAAATAAATTTATTTTGTATTTTCAAAACTACACAAATACTTATTTGCCGCTTGATAAATTCAAAAGTGTCATCAGTGAAGCTGTTGCTCCGAATGTTTGCGCTGTGTATATATCCACACGCCCCGACTGTATATCCAACAGCTATCTGGAATTTCTTAAAGAATTTTCCGTAGCAACAGGCTACGATATATGCATAGAACTCGGACTTCAGAGTGTTAACTATAAGACGCTTAAAAAAATCAACAGAGGACACACTCTTGCCGAGTTTATCGATGCCGTGCTCAGAATAAAAAAATACGGATTTGATATCTGCACGCATCTGATTTTGAATCTTCCGTGGGACGATACAGATGATGTTGAAGAGTGCGCCAAATTCATATCGGCACTTGGTATCACACAGGTAAAACTTCATTCGCTTTATATCCCCAATGATACACCGCTTGCAAAAATGTATGAAAACGGTGAGTTTTCTATGGGAACATATCACGATTATGTTGAACGTGTTATAACCTTTCTTGAGTATCTTTCTCCTGAGATTGTCATACAAAGATTAATAGGGCGGGCAAAAGAAGAACACACAGTTTTTTGCAATTATTCAACAAGCTGGTGGAAAATAAAAGACACTATAGATGCCGAACTTGAAAGCCGTGACATAAGTCAGGGGGATAAGTGCGACTATCTGAACGGAAAAGCTCTTAAAATTTTTAAAAATTTGTGAAAACATCTTGTATTTTCACAAATTTTTTGTTATAATAAAATGTAAACTGTTTATTATAGGAGTAATATGTTATGATTAAAAGTATGACAGGCTACGGAAGAGCCGAAAAAACATTCGATGAATACAAAATAACTGTTGAAATCAAATCAGTGAACAACAGATATCTCGACACAAATATTAAACTTTATAAAAACTATTTATTCCTTGAGGATATGATAAGAACGAGTCTGACAGAAAAGCTTGCCCGCGGTAAGGTTGATGTTTTTGTACAGATAGAATCAACGGGTGAAGAAGAAATAGTTGTTAATCTCAATGAGAACACGGCTATGGGATATTATAAAGCAACTCAAAAGCTTCTTGAACTTGTAGACGTGAAAAACGATATTTCTGCATCAACTTTTTTAAGAATACCTGATGTTTTTGTTGTTGAAAAGCAGGAAAAGGATATTGATAAAATAACAACCGATGCAAAAAGCGTTGTGATTGAAGCTATAGATGATCTTATAGTTGCACGCAAGCGTGAGGGAGAGCGTTTGAAAAAATTCTTCGATAACTGCATTGCTTCGGTTGTCGGAATAGTTGATTCCATCAAACAAAGATCTCCCGAAACAGTTGTTGAATACGAAATGAAAATAAAACAGCGTATTGAAGAATTGATTGCAAATATCGAAATTGATGAAAACAGACTTCTCACAGAAGTTGGAATATATGCAGATAAGGTAAACATAACTGAAGAGCTTATCAGATTTGACAGCCATTTAAATGAGTTTTCAAATCTTTTGATTAGTGATATACCTGTTGGCAGAAAACTTGACTTTATCATTCAGGAATTAAACCGCGAAGCAAACACAATGGGGTCAAAATGTAATGATTATGTTGTGAGCAAGTCGGTTGTTGAACTCAAATCAGAAATTGAAAAGCTCAGAGAACAGGTTCAGAACATAGAATAAAGGGAGAATACTATGAAGCTTATAAACATAGGTTTTGGTAATATTGTTTCCGCCGCTCATATGGTGGCGGTTGTAAGCCCTGAATCCGCACCGATAAAAAGAATAATAACCGAGGCAAGAGAAAAGGGCGTTCTTATTGATGCAACATACGGAAGAAAAACGAGGTCCGTTATTATTTGCGACAGCGAACACGTAATTCTTTCGGCTGTTCAAACCGAAACCGTTGCATCAAGACTCAGTAAAGATGAAATCGTATCACCGGAGGAGGATAATGTTGATGACTGATAAAGGCATACTTTTTGTTTTTTCCGGTCCTTCCGGAACAGGAAAAGGCACTGTTCTTGAAAAGTTTAATCATACATACGGCGCCTATAATACGGCATATTCAATTTCTGCCACAACGAGAGAACCCCGTGAAGGCGAAGTTGATGGTGTAAACTATCATTTTATGACCAAAGAGGAATTTGCCAATCTGGTTGCCGAGGATGGGTTCCTTGAGTGGGCTCCGTTTTGTGACAATTGCTACGGAACACCGAAAAAACCCGTTTTGGATTATCTTGATTCCGGAACCGATGTAATACTCGAAATTGAAACCAATGGCGCTATGCAGGTTAAAAAAAAATATCCGGATGCGGTGATGATATTTGTTTTTCCGCCATCACTTTCCGAGCTCAGACGCCGTTTGATCGGACGCGGTACGGAAGAAATGGAAGTTGTTGAAAAGCGTCTTAAAGCTGCCATGCATGAATTTCAACTGGCAGAACGCTATGATTACATACTGATTAATGATGAACTCGAAAATGCAGTTCTTGATTTTAAGTCAATTATAGACGCAGAGCGTCTGAAAATAAATATTAATAAAAATACTATAGCAGAGGTGTTAAAAAAATGATTTATCCGTCAATCAATGAAATTATGAAGTCAAAAGATATCAAAAGTAAGTATACTCTTGTTATTGCAACTGCCAAAAGAGCAAGAGAAATCAATCGCACTAATGTTACATTCACCGAATGTAAATCAGACAAAGCGGTTACGATTGCATTGCATGAAATTTATGAAAACAAAGTGAATTTCAAAGCAGGAACTAAAGAAAAAATGTCTGAATCCGATTCTATAATGAACAGCATTTTAGAAGAAAATTATTCTAATTTTGAGGCTTTCAACAGCGAAGATAAAGAGGATAAATAATTAAAACGAAACATTTGGAGGATTGTTGTGATAGCAAAAGTTGTTTTAAACTCAAATTCTTCAATTGCAGATAAATTATATGACTATACTGTGCCTTCTGCTCTTGAAAATAATATCAGGGTCGGAAACAGAGTTATTGTTCATTTCGGAAACGGAAACAAAACCGTAGAGGCATATGTTTTTGCATTGGCAGACGAAAGCGACTACGATAATCTTAAATCAGTTTTGCGGCTTGTTGATGATTATGAATATTTTGATTCTGATTCTGTAGAGCTTATTGAGTTTATGAGACACAGATATTTTTGTACGTATGTTTCGGCAATAAAATGTATTATACCGTCATCGGTAAATGCAAAGTTTGAACAATATATAACTCTTGTTGCACAAAGGAAAGATGAAGCTTATGCATTTTTCAAAAATTCCGTTACGGCGGCAAGAATTCTCAAAATGCTTGAAACATACGGCACAATGCCTTTTTCCGAGCTTGATGCAACAGTTGGCAAAAAAAATGTCCGTTCAGTTGTAAAAAAACTTCACGATGCCGGTTTTGTAGGTGTTGAAATCAAGACCAAAGAGCAGATTTCCGACGCCACCAAAACCCATGTGGAGCTTTTGATTGACCGCTTTGAGGCATATACCTTTATAGAAGCAATGCAAAAAAGAGCACCGGCAAGAGCGCGGGTGCTTGAAATTCTGTGTGAAAATTCTGATGTTGAGTTATCTGAACTTTTAGATTACGCATCAACATCCAAATCCACTGTTGATGCGTTGGTAAAAAAGGGATATGCTGCATACAGCGAAGTTGTTTATACCAATACAGACATAATAATTCAGGATAACTCAAACTATAAAAAACATATTCTCAATGAATGTCAGCGCAGAGTTGTTGATACTGTGTCACATTCTATTGCTGATAAAATAAAAAAGACATATCTTATCCACGGTGTCACCGGCAGTGGAAAAACCGAAGTTTATCTTGAACTTATTGAAAAAACAATTAAAGCCGGTTCTGATGCAATTATGCTCGTTCCGGAAATTTCTCTTACTCCGCAAATGATTGCGCAGATATATGCCCGGTTCGGAGATAATGTTGCTGTGATTCACAGTAAACTAACCGTGCGGCAACGATATAATGAATGGAAAAAAATCAAAAACGGAGATGTGAAAATTGCAGTTGGTGCAAGAAGTGCGATTTTTGCGCCGTTTAAAAATATCGGACTTATTATTATTGATGAGGAACATGAAACAACATATAAGGCTGAAATGTCTCCTAAGTATAACACAATAGAAATTGCAAGGGTCATTTCACGTCAGAATAATTCCGTTCTTGTTCTGGCAAGCGCAACACCGTCTGTAGACAGCTATTTTAAAGCCTGTAATGGTTCGTTTGAGCTTCTTGAGATGCCCGAAAGAGTAAATAAATCTCCTTTGCCGGATGTTGAAGTTGTTGATATGAGAGAAGAACTTGAGAACGGTAATATGAGTATTTTCAGTTGCTATTTGCAGGAGAAAATCAAATCAACACTTGAAAGAAAAGAACAGGTCATTCTTTTTTTAAACAGGCGTGGTTTTTCGGGATTTGTTTCTTGCCGCAGCTGCGGTTATGTAATGCAGTGTCCGAATTGTAATGTTTCGCTTAAATATCATAAATATTCTAACCGCATGGTATGTCACTACTGTGATTATAAGACGGCTGTCAGGGATATATGTCCTGATTGCTCGAGTAAGCATATTCGATATTTTGGAATAGGAACTCAAAAGGTTGTTGATGAAATAAATAAGCTTTTTCCCGATGCATCCGTAGTCAGAATGGATGCAGATACCACTCAAAAAAAATATGACCACGAAAAAATTCTGAACACTTTCAGAAACGGCGAAGCTGACATTCTCGTAGGAACTCAAATGATAACAAAAGGTCTTGATTTTGCAAACGTCACACTTGTTGGGATTGTGGCGGCGGATATGAGCCTCAATCTTGATGATTACAGAGCGGGCGAAAGAACGTTTGACCTCATAACTCAGGTTGCCGGCAGAGCAGGAAGAGCAGAGAAAAAGGGGACGGCTGTTATTCAGACCTATAATCCCGATGATGAAGTTATTTTGCAAAGCGCCAATCAGGATTATAAAAGATTCTATGAAAATGAAATCAGCGTCAGACGAATGCTTATGAATCCGCCTTTTACCGAATATGTTAATTTTCTTTTTGTTGGTGAAAATGCAAATGATGTGAAAAAGTATGCAAATTTGGTGTATGATGAGGTAAAATCTGCCTTTGAAGGCTGTGATAAGGTTTATGATTTGTTCAAACCATGCGAAACAGCAATTTCCAAACTCGGCGGAAAATACAGATACCATTTTCTGCTCAAAACTTCATACAGAAAAGATATATATGATATTTTGCATAATGTGTATGATAAACATAAAAATAATCCAAAGGATGTAACTGTTCTGATAGAAATTAATCCCGTAAATATGTATTGATATTGGAGGTATGATATAAATGGCTATACGTAACATAAGAGAACTCGGCGACGATATTTTAAGAAAAAAATGTCGCACTGTTGAAGTTATTGATGAAAAAACAATAACTCTTATAGATGATATGATTGAAACAATGTATCATTCTGACGGTGTCGGACTTGCCGCACCGCAGGTGGGAATTTTAAAAAGAATTGCCGTTATAGATGTTGGTAGCGGTGTTTTTGAACTTATAAATCCAACAATAATAAGCGCAGAAGGAGTGCAATGCGAAACCGAAGGGTGCTTAAGCGTGCCGGGAAAATACGGTACGGTGGAAAGACCTGCAGAGGTAACTGTTGAAGCAACAGACCGTAACGGTGAAGTGTATCAGATTACAGGTGACGGATTGCTTGCAAGAGCGCTGTGCCATGAAATAGAGCATCTTGACGGAAAGCTTTTTGTTGACAGAGTGATTGAATATGTAGAGGTGGATAAATAATGAAAGTTATGTTTATGGGTACACCTGATTTTGCTGTTGAATCACTAAATGCAATTTATAACGCAGGTCATGAAATATGCGCGGTTATCACAACTCCTGATAAACCTCGCGGCAGAGGACATAATGTTACTCAGACACCGGTTGGTTTTGCGGCAGATGAAAAAAATCTTGATGTATATAAGCCTTTGAATTTAAAAAAAGAAAATTTTGAAGAGCTTTTGATAAATAAAAATCCGGATATAATAATTGTTGTTGCATACGGCAAACTTTTGCCCGAATATGTGATAAACTATCCAAAATACGGATGCGTTAATGTTCACGCTTCGCTTCTCCCTGAATACAGAGGCGCGGCGCCTATTCAGCGTTCGGTTATCGATGGAAAAAAAGTAACTGGTGTAACAACTATGCTTATGGATAAAGGTCTTGATACCGGCGATATGCTTATGAAAAAAGAAATCGAAATAACCGGTGATGACAACTTTGAAACAGTTCACGATAAGCTTTCAAAAGTGGGTTCGGAGCTGATTGTTCAAACTGTTGATGCGCTTATTGACAATTCTGTTGTTCCTCAAAAACAGGATGATGCAAAAAGCACATATGCTCACATGATAACCAAAGAAACAATGCTTATCAACTGGACGAAAACGGCTGTGGATGTTCACAATCTGGTTCGGGGCTTGTATCCTGTTCCGAAAGCATATACAATGTATAACGGAAAAAGAATGAAAATCTGCAAAACCGAAATATCGGATTGCACATCTTATGGGGAACCCGGAACAGTGTTTAAATCAGATAAAAACGGTTTTTATGTTGCCTGCGGCAACAAAACTGCTGTGAAAATAACTGAAATTCAGGCTGAAGGTAAAAAACAGATGTCTGTTGAAGACTATCTGAAAGGCAATTCAATTGAAATAAATGTCGTATTGGGAGTGTAATTTAAATGTATTTTTACGGAATAGATACCTACTATGTTTTTCTCGTTCTTCCTGCAATACTTATTTCGCTTTATGCACAGGTTAAAGTTAATTCAACATTTTCAAAATACAGTAAATTAAATAACACAAGAGCAATGACCGGTGCTCAGGTTGCAAGAAGAATACTTGATATGAACGGACTTGGAAATGTTGCTGTTGAACATGTAAGCGGTAATCTTTCAGATCACTATGATCCCACGAAGCGTGTTTTGCGCTTGTCCGACAGCGTGTATTCGTCGATGTCTGTTGCGGCACTCGGTGTTGCGGCCCACGAATGCGGCCATGCTATTCAGCATGCATATGGATATGTGCCTCTGAAGGCACGTCATGCGGTTTATCCTGTCGTAAGGTTTTCATCTGCTGCAGCTATGCCGTTGATTCTTTTGGGACTCATACTCGGAGGTGCAGGGCTTATAACATTAGGTATTGTTCTTTTTTCAGCTGTAGTTGTTTTTCAGCTGATAACACTTCCTGTAGAATTTAATGCAAGCAGCCGTGCTTTAGCTATTTTGGACGATTGTGATTTTCTTTCCGGTTCAGAGCTTAAATCCGCAAAAAAAGTTTTGTCTGCGGCGGCGCTCACATATGTTGCTTCGGCTCTTGTATCACTTATGCAGCTTTTAAGATTCATTCTTATTTTTAATAATAACAGGAGAAATTAATGACAAAATCCGCACGTAAGAAAGCCGCCACAATGCTTATGAACATTGAAAAAGATGCGGCATATATCAATATCGAAATGAATAAACTCCGTTCGTCCGGTGAATTCGATTCATTGGACACACGTTTCATTGGTGAAATTGTAAACGGTGTAATTAAACATAAGCTTACCATAGATTATGTTATAAGCATTCATTCCCAAACAAAATTAAAAAAGATTTCTCCGTATATTCTTGCTGTGCTCAGAAGCGGAGTGTATCAGATTTTATATATGGATAAAGTCCCTGTGTCGGCGGCTGTAAATGAAAGTGTTAATCTTGTTAAAAAATCTTCTGTCAGCAGACTTTCAAAATATGTAAATGCAGTTTTGAGAAAGGTTTCTCCGGCGGATTTGGAAATGCCCGACAGCTTTGATGCAAATAAGATAAGCTTAAAATATTCGTTCCCTTTGTGGATGGTTGAAAACTGGATAAATCAGCTCGGATATGAGTTTGCATTGGAACTTATTCGTTCTTTGAATAAACATCCCGGTTTACTTGTCAGATGTAACAGGTTAAAATGCGATATCAACACTTTGAAAAATGTTCTGGAAGAAGAAGCAGTTGAATATGAAGATTTCAGGATTAAAGGATTTTCTGAATTTGATACGTGCCTTAAAATAAAAAGCGGAAAATCTTTAAAAGAAATAAATGCATTTAAGGATGGATTTTTTTATGTTCAGGACCCTGCCGCGTCGCTTTCTGCATTTATTGCTCAGCCGAAACCCGGCGAAACCGTTATAGATATGTGCAGTGCTCCCGGTGGAAAAAGCCTGTTTATGGCTGAACTTATGAATAACTCGGGCAGAATTTATGCTTTTGATATATATGAGCATAAAATTGAACTTGTGAAAGCGAATGCTGAAAAATATGGTGCAGATATCATACAGTGCTCAGTATCTGATGCAACGGTGTATAATCCGCAATTAGACGGCATTGCCGATAAGGTCCTTTGTGATGTGCCGTGTTCGGGGTTGGGAATTATAAGAAAAAAACCCGACATAAAATATAGCAGAAAAGAAACAGACATATCTGCACTTGCAGATATCAGCGTAAAAATATTAGATAATGCGGCAAAATATTTAAAGATTGGCGGCACATTGGTTTTTTCAACCTGTACGGTAGATAAACGCGAAAACGAAGATGTGTGTGTTAAATTTTTAGAATCTCACAAGGAGTTTTCTTTTGCAGCATTCGGAGATAAAGGTTGCATTGAAAAAGGATTTAAAACCTTCTATCCGAATGTAGACGGAACCGATGGCTTTTTTGTTGCTAAATTTGTTAAACGGAGTAATTCAGATGATTAATTTCAGAGACCTGACATACGAACAGATTCTTGAGGAAGTTGTCTCGTGCGGCGAGGCAAAATTCCGTGCTGAGCAGATATTCTCATGGCTCAACAAAAAAGGTGTATATTCGTTTGATGAAATGACAAATGTTTCAAAAAAACTTAAAAGTGTATTGAGCAGTAAATATTATATAACATCAGCAGACATCGTAAAAAAATTAGAATCCAAAATAGATAAAACAAAAAAATATCTGTTCAGGCTTCATGACGGGAATATGGTGGAATCTGTTGTGATGTACTATAACCACGGCATAACAATCTGCATTTCGTCGCAGGTAGGATGTGCTATGGGGTGTAAGTTTTGTGCATCAACCATTGGCGGATTGGTCAGAAATTTAACTGCCGGAGAAATTATTGACCAGATTATTTTTGCACAAAATGATATTGGTGAAAGAATTTCCAATGTTGTTATGATGGGAATTGGCGAGCCTTTGGCAAATTTTGAAAATGTGTGTACGTTTCTGAAAAACGTTAATGACCCCAGGGGACTTAATATCGGCTATCGCCACATATCATTGTCAACATGCGGTGTTGTTCCGGGAATTCATAAACTTGCACAGCTTAATATTCCAATAACGCTGTCTGTGTCACTCCATGCAACAACCGACGAGAAAAGAAGCTCAATTATGCCTGTTAATAATAAATATAACATTTCAGAGCTTATGGAAGCCTGCCGCAGTTATCAGAAAATAACCGGCAGAAGAATAAGCTATGAATATGCAATAATAAAAGATGTTAATGATGATGATGAAAGTGCATATGAGCTTGTTTCTCTGCTTAAAGGCGAGCTTGCACACATAAATATCATACCGGTGAATAATGTTGATGAAAACGATTTTAGAAAACCTGATGTGAAACGAATCAGACAATTTTGTTCTGTTCTGGAAAAAAACAATATAACGGCAACCGTAAGGCGTAAACTCGGAAGCGATATTAATGCCTCATGCGGTCAGCTTAGAAAAAATAATTCCGGGGAAGTGGGAATATGAGATATTACAGTAATTCTGTATCGGGAATGGTCAGAATCGAAAATGAAGATTCCTGTGTTGTAAAAAAAATATCTGAAAATTGCATACTTGCAATTGTTGCAGACGGTATGGGAGGCCATCGGGGCGGTAAGAAAGCAAGCTCGGTTGCCCTAAACTCAATTTGCGGATATATTGAAAAAAATATGGTTTCAACAAAAAAATACACAGAATCCAAAATCCGTAAGCTGTTGGAAGCGGCAGCATCCGAAGCAAACCGCGAAATTTTTGAATGTTCTGAAAAAAACGAAGAATTCCGCGGTATGGGAACAACGGTTGTAGTGTGCCTTATGATGTCGGAGCGATACTATGTTATAAGTGCCGGAGACAGCAGAATGTATTTGAATTCGAAAGATTCACTCGCTCAGATAACCAAAGATCATTCATATGTTGCCGAGCTGGTGGAACTTGGACTTATCAGTAAAGAGGATGCAAGAAACCATCCAAATAAAAACGTTATAACCAGAGCCCTTGGTGCAGAAAAAACAATTGAATTTGATTTCTACACAGGTAATCTTAATTCCGGAGAAACAATTCTTATTTGTTCTGATGGCTTGTCCAATATGGTTTCCGATGAAGAAATTCTGGAAATAATTAAAAAGCATTCATCACCTGAGGATATTGTGCAAAAACTCGTGAATATGGCAAATGAAAACGGCGGAACCGACAATATAAGTGTTGTTGTTATTTCTGCAGATGAAAAAGGCGGTGACTCAAAATGATTGGCACTATACTTGGCGGCAGATATGAAATAATTGAAGAAATAGGAAACGGCGGTATGGCGCATGTATATAAAGCAAGGTGCACGCTTCTTAACCGTATTGTTGCAGTAAAAATACTAAGAGAAGACCTTGAAGGAGAAACGGAATTTTTAAAACGTTTCAACGTTGAAGCGCAGGCGGCAGCCAGCCTCACACATTCCAATATAGTTTCTATTTTTGATGTTGGCTTCGATATGGGAAGACACTATATAATAATGGAATATGTTGACGGAATAACCCTTAAGGAATACATATCCGAAAAGAAAAAGCTTGAATACAGAGAAGCACTTTCAATAGCCTATCAGATAAGCGGTGCACTTCAGGCGGCGCATCAGAAGAGTATTGTGCACAGGGATATTAAACCTCATAATATACTTGTTACGGAAGATGGAAGAATAAAGGTTGCAGATTTCGGAATTGCCCGTTCAAGCACTCATAAAACAATTTCCACAAACGGTGATATAATTGGTTCTGTGCACTACATTTCTCCCGAACAGGCTAAAGGTGAGACCGTTGATACACGTTCAGACATATACTCACTTGGAATTGTTATTCATGAAATGATAACCGGAAAAGTACCGTTTGACGGAGAATCTCCGGTTGCTGTTGCAATGATGCAGATTGAATCAAAGCCCGGTAACAGTATGCTTCTTGAATGTAAGGTTCCGATTTCTGTTCATCAGATTATATTTAAGGCTATTGCAAAAGAACCTGAATTGAGATATCAGGATGCAGAAGAAATCAAATCCGATATTTTAAATGTTTTGCACGATCCGGACTATACTATTGCCGATGGTGATTTATATATAGATTCAGATGAAGAACCGAATTATTACGAAGATAAACCAAATGAGAAAAAATCTTCCATACATCTTTTTGCGAAAGGACTTCTTATATTCGCTGCATTTATCACATCTCTTTGCATTGTTGCATTTGGTGTATACGTGTATGTTAGCGGTATACCGGGATTGTCTTTAATGGAATTATCATCTGATAATATAACTGTGCCTGATGTGGTGGGTATGACACCCGATGCAGCATCCAAAACATATAAGGACATAAATATAGCTGTTGTTGGTGAAGCGGAGGATGACGATTTCAAACCCGGCGCAATCATTTCGCAAACACCTCAGGAAGGTTCCGAATTAAAAAAGAACGATACTGTGAATGTGGTTGTTAATAAAAGCAATAAAATGACGGTTTTGGGTGACTATACCGGATACAATTATAAGCCGGTTCAGGAAGAGCTTGAAGAAATGGGCTACAGAGTGAATATTGTTTTTGAAGAAAGCAAAAAGCATGAAGATACCGTGCTCAGGCAGACTCCTCAATCCGGAAGAAAACTTAATAGCGACGCTGTGGTAACACTTTATGTAAGCAGCGGTGTTAATTCATCGAATAACTATATTTCCGTTCCTTATGTGGTTGGCAAAACATATTCTCAGGCGGAAGATATGCTTAAACAACTCGGACTTGATATTGCAAATTCATCTTCATCCGGACCTGAACCTGATGCGAAAATAGAATCACAGGCAATACCGGAAGGAAGTTTTGTGGGAAAGGGAAGCACTGTTATCGTAACGGTTGAAAAATCAGATGAAGTGAGTGCTGAAGAAAACACGGAAAATGAAACCAACACTAATGAATCTTCACCAAAAGATGAAGATGAAGATTTAGAAAATGCGGAGAATTCCGAAACAGAATCAAAAAACGGAGACATTGATTAATGAGTGTTTGTAATGGTAAAATATTAAAAGGAATAGGCGGATTTTATTACGTCAGAACCAATGCGGGTATTGTGGAGTGCAAAGCCTGCGGTAAATTCAGAAAAAAAGCTCTGTTGCCATATGTTGGCGATAATGTTGAATTGGAGCTTGACTCTGATAATAAGGGCTATATCAATAAAATTTTTGAACGTAAAAACTTTTTTATCCGCCCTCCTGTTGCCAATATTGACAAATTGATTATTGTTGCATCTCTAAGCGACCCTGAACCTGATTTTTATTTTATAGACAAGCTTGCAGTTATTGCAAGTGCAAATAATGTTGAGGTGTCTGTGTGTTTCAGCAAAGAGGATCTTGTAACGGATGAAGCAAGGCAAAAATGCGTGGAAACATATTCGAAATCGGGTTATAAAGTGTATATCACATCCAAAGATGATGAAAACTCGATTTCTCCCGTTATTGATAATATACGCCATTCGGTTACTGCTTTCACAGGTTTTTCCGGCGTTGGTAAATCGAGCTTAATAAACAGACTGGTAGGGGACGATAAGCTCGATGTTGGAGAAATCAGCAAGAAACTGAGCCGCGGAAAACACACAACCCGCCACGTTGAATTTCTTGAATATGAAAATGATACCTATATTGTTGATACTCCGGGATTCAGTTCACTTTCGCTCAGCGAAAACATAAATAAAGACAATCTGAAATTTTATTTTCGTGAATTTGAACCCTATGAGGGGCTATGCAAATTCCGGGACTGCAATCACGAACACAGCGGACACTGTGCAGTTTTTGATGCATTCAGCCGTGGAGAAATATCACAAACCAGATATGAAAGCTACAAAAAAATGTATGAAAGCATTAAAGATAAAAAGGAGTGGGAAAAATGATAATCTTATCACCTTCAATTCTTGCGGCGGATTTTGCAAATCTTGAAAGAGACATAACCCGCGTTACCAATGCGGGAGCGCAGTATATACACGTTGACGTTATGGATGGTCATTTTGTGCCGAATATAACAATCGGACCTTGCGTTGTTGAATCCATACGAAAAATAACCGATAAAGTTTTAGATGTTCATCTTATGATAAGTGAACCTGAAAAATATGTTCAGGCTTTTCTGAAAGCAGGTGCCGATATTATAACTGTGCATCATGAGTGCAATCCTGATATCGAAAAAATAAGTGAGATAACAAAAAAATACAAAAAAAAGCTTTGTGTTTCAATAAATCCCGATACACCGTTTGAAGCCGTTGAAAAATATGCCAACAATATTGATATGATTCTTGTTATGAGTGTTCAGCCGGGATTCGGGGGTCAGGGCTTTATAGAAAGCAGTGTTGATAAAATAAGAAACTTAAGACAGCGTTACCCCGATATGGATATCGAGGTTGACGGCGGTATCAAACTTTCTAATTTAAAAACCGTAACTGATGCCGGCGCCAATGTAATAGTTGCAGGTTCGGCTGTTTTTTCAGCAGAAGACGTGGAAGCAACGGTAAGAGAATTTCTTAAGGGTTGAGTAATATGAAAAGGGCTGTGATTTTTTCAAACGGCGAATACCGTGACTATGAATTTTATAAAAATATCGTAAAGAATGACGATTACGTTATATGTGCCGATGGTGCTGTTTTGCATTGCGCCCGTGCCGGAATAATTCCGGATCTTTGGATTGGTGATTTTGATTCCTGCAATTTTTCTCAAACACTACAAAACTATCCCGCGCTTTCAGAGGTTGAGATTAGAAAACTTAACTGCCGTAAAGACAAAACCGACACGCACGTAGCATGTGATATAGCCTGTGAGCTTGGATATGATGAAATATTTATATTCGGCGCATTCGGAAAACGTATTGACCATATGCTTGCAAATATAAGTCTTCTTGAATACCTGGATAAAAAAAACATTGCAACGTACTTGATTGACGAAAAAAACACAATATCGTTTTTAACAGGTACTAAAAAAATCAAAAAATCAAATAAATATTTTTCCATTATACCCGTAAGTGAATATATTACGGTAGAAAGGCTCGTCGGAGCGGAATATCCTTTAAATAACGAAAAACTTATCAGGTGTGAATCAAGAGGTGTGAGCAATGAAATAGTATCTGATTATGCTCAGATTACTCTTAGCGAAGGGAAGGCTCTTATTATAGAAAGCAATGATTAAAATTTTTACAGTTGGAAGGTGAAATAATGAACATATATAAGTCAGACAATAAACGTGACAGTATATTTGACGACGACTATATAGATCCGTCCGAACGTGATGAAAAAACAGAATATACCAATGATGAAGCCTATGAATATGATGAGGATGATGATAAAATATACTACAAACAGAAATATAATCAGAGTAATGATGATGAATTTTATGATGCAGATATGCATAAGAAAACTTCAAAATTCAGTTTGAAAAAATTAATCACTATCCTGCTGATTGGGTTTGCTATAATTGTTTTTGTTTCGTATCTTATGATTCCCGACAAAACGAATTTTCTTTTGATGGCAACCGATAAAGACGGAACAAGAACCGATACCATAATGATTCTCAGCTTCGATAAAACTCAGGATTCTATCTCTGTAATGAGTGTACCGAGGGATACCTACGTTACCGTGTCTGATGAAATGTTTCAGGAAATGTCATCTGAGTATCCTGAGCCGGGCAGTAAATCTATGAAAATTAATGCAGTGCATCATTTCAGTTCCGAAAAAGACGGTGCCGATAACCTGAAAACGGTTGTTGAAGAGCTATTGGGTCTGAAAATTCATTATAAAGTCAAAATTGACTTTGATGCTTTTAAATATATTGTTGATGCAATAGGCGGTGTTGATTTCTATGTTCCGCGCAATATGGTCTATAATGACCCTGTGCAAAACCTTAGTATTAATCTGCCTGAAGGTATGCAGCATTTAAACGGTGAACAGGCAGAGCATGTTGTGCGCTACAGAAGCGGTTATGCAAACGGTGATATAGGGCGTGTTGAAGTTCAGCAGCAGTTTATGAAAGCATTTATGGAGCAGGCGTTGTCACCCAAAACAATAATAACACATCCAACTGCATATATAAATGCGCTAACCAACTATTTTGAAACCGATTTTGGTATTGTTGATGCATTGGCATATATGTTTGCTGTTCGGGGCGTGGATACGCAGAATATCGATTCCTGCACTCTTCCCGGATATGCTAAATATGTTGGCGGTCAGTCGGTTTATATGCTCAGCGAAAATGAACTCGACAGCGTTATTTCTGATTTCAGATAATGCAATATAACACGTTTATAATGTATAGATTTTATTTACTATGACGATTGAAATGAGTTGTTATATGTGATATAATGAATTCAACGAAGTTGAATTCAGCTAAATTCGCGTTTCGCGAGCTAAATTGAGCAAGCTCAGCTAAATTGCCTGCAGCAGCTAAATGTGCTTCGCACGCTGAAAGCGAATTTAATTTAGCTGTTTCGAAGAAATAATTTAGCTATCGAGTAAAACGAGATAATTTAGCTTTGCTCGACAGAGCAAAATTTAGCTAAAAAAAGTGGCATCTAATTTGTTCACTAATTTTATAATTATCATATTGCGTAATACAAAACGAAAAGAGGTATACTATGGGCGGTTTTTTTGGGGTTGCATCTAAGGAAGATTGCGTGTTTGATTTGTTTTTCGGTGTGGATTTTCATTCGCATCTCGGCACTCGTCGTGCCGGAATGGCGGTTTACGATGAGAAAAACGGATTCGACAGGTCAATACACGACATACAGAATGCACCGTTCAGAACTAAATTTGACAAAGAATCCAATACTATGCACGGAAATCTTGGTATAGGCTGTATTTCAGATTACGAAGCTCAGCCAATACTTATGCGCTCCCGTCATGGCACATATGCCATAACAACGGTAGGTAAAATTAATAATATAGAAGAAATTGCAAAAGGTATCATAGATTGTAATGCTCATTTTTTTGAAATGCAAAACGGTTCTATTAACCAGACTGAGCTTGTTGCCGCTATAATAAATCAGAAAGAAAACTTTATTGAAGGTATTCAGTATGCTCAGGAAATTATAGACGGTTCAATGAGCATGCTTATAATGACTCCGAAAGGCATATATGCAGCCCGTGATAAACTCGGAAGAACTCCTATTGCAATTGGTAAAAAAGATGAGGCATATTGCGCAGCTCTCGAAAGCTTTTCGTATCTTAATTTGGGATACAGCGATTACAAAGAACTCGGTCCCGGTGAAATAGTTGTTATGACATCCGATGGTGTTAAAACCATTGCAGACCCCGGTTCTGATATGAAAATCTGCACGTTTATGTGGGTGTACTACGGTTATCCATCTTCATCCTATGAAGGTCTCAACGTTGAAAAAATGCGTTATGCGTGCGGAAGATGCCTTGCAAAGCGTGATGGAAAGGTTATATCCGATTCTGTTGCTGGTATTCCGGATTCAGGTGTTGCATGTGCAGTAGGGTATGCTAATGAATCGGGCGTTGTAACCTCCAGGCCTTTTGTTAAATATACTCCAACCTGGGCAAGGTCATTTATGCCATCAACTCAGAGTAAACGTAATCTTATAGCAAAAATGAAGCTCATACCAATTCATGACCTTATAGAAAATCAGAAGCTTCTTTTGATAGACGATTCAATTGTGCGCGGAACTCAGCTTCGCGAAACAACGGAATTTCTCTACGACAGCGGCGCTAAAGAAGTTCATATCAGAACGGCTTGTCCGCCAATTCTTTTCGGATGTAAATATCTTAATTTTTCAAGAACAAAATCCGAACTTGAGCTTATAACACGAAGTGTAATAAATGAACTTGAGGGCGGCGAACCCGATAGAGAAACTCTGTATAAATACACAGACCCCGATAGTAATCAATATAAGAATATGGTTGAATCCATCCGTCAGAAACTTCACTTTACATCACTTGGCTTTTTGCGTCTTGATGATATGATTGAATCAACCGGAATGAGTGCAGATAAACTTTGTACTTACTGCTGGTCGGGAAGAGAATAATAAATAAAGGCTGCATCAAAGCGCCCTGCATAGGGAACGGATTTATACGTTCCGTGCAATGTTGCGTAATTGTTGCAGCCTTGCTGTTTATATAAAACTAATATGTGTATTTGCTTTTTATCCTTTTTCTTATAAATGAAAACGTTTCGTTTTCGCCTTTTTCAATAAGCATTTTAAGTAGAAATTCCAGTTCTGCAGATGTTTCGGGATGAATATATTTTGTTGTGAAAGATTGCCTGTAATATTCAAGCGGATGACTGTTTGTGTAGTTTTCTCCCTGATAATTCTTGCTCGCCGCAACACGGTCGCAAAACATTTCAGCCAAATACACATACGGCATTTTTACCGGCTCAATGCTTTTGGTTTGCGGATTGTAGTCATGCCAGAATTCAAAATGATGCTTGTTTCGTCCCTGATGATGCATCCATGCAACCGAGTAGCCATTATCTCTTCTTTCGGCCTCGTTTGGACTTTTGGTACCTAAAAAATATCTGGCACCGCGCAGAAATTCTGTGGCTGTATATTTTGATAAATCGTGCAGAAGTCCTCTTAAAGGAATTCCGCATTTGAAACAGTGATAAATCACAAGGTGTCTGTGTTTGGTTATTACTTTGAAATGTTTGAAAGGGTGCATTATAATACCAGCCTATACTAAAATTCCGGCACAGCATTTTCAAAGCTGTGCCGGTTTGAAATTATTTTATCTTGCTTTTGTTGCTATTTCTTCACTGATTAATTCTATGAATTCATTAACAGGTTTTGAGCCTAAATCTCCACTCTTTCTTGAACGAACGGAAACAGCGCTGTCAGCTTCTTCCTTTTCACCAACAATAAGCATATAAGGAACTTTTTCCATTTGAGCTTCTCTGATTTTATAACCGAGTTTTTCGTTGCGGTAGTCAACCTCAACTCTTATGGAAGCATCGTCAAGAGCTTTTCTTACCTTGTCGGCATAATCAAAATATTTTTCAGAAACCGGAATAATCTGAACCTGAGTGGGGGACATCCAGGTCGGAAGTGCACCGGCATATTTTTCAATAAGGAGTGCAAGCGTTCTTTCGTAGCATCCGATGGATGTTCTGTGAATGATATACGGATTTTTCTTTGTTCCGTCGATGTCTGTGTATTCCATTCCGAATTTTTCAGCAAGCATCTGGTCAATCTGAATTGTGATAAGAGTATCTTCCTTACCAAACACGTTTTTAATCTGAATGTCGAGCTTGGGGCCGTAGAATGCTGCTTCGCCAATTCCGATTTTGTAGTCAATGCCGAGGTTGTCGAGAATGTTTTTCATAACACCCTGTGCTTCGTCCCACTGCTCTTTAGTACCGATGTATTTTTCGGTATCCGCCGGATCCCACTGTGAGAATCTATAGGAAACATCTTCGTAGAGACCGAGAGTTTTGAGCATATAAATTGCAAGCTCAAGGCAACTCTTAAACTCTTCTTCAAG
>JAZSOL010000176.1:0-9168 GCA_045536915.1 Clostridia bacterium | reverse complement strand
CATTTGGTTTGTCTTCCTAAGACCGCTTGGCCTCCGACTTCATACCATTTACCATACCAACGATAGTTGTGTAACCGCACATATATTTTCCTGCACCTTCGGAAACACCGAGGATTACGGGAGAATTAAGCTCCTGAGCGGTAAGGAGAATGGATTTAGCCCATTCGAGGTTGTTGTTGTTGAACTGACCGACAGCATATTTGCCTGCCTTTGCCTTTTCAAGCATTTCTTTGGCTGATACTAACATTATAAATTCCTCCAAATTGTTTAAGATATATTTATTATACATATTTCCCTAAAATATGTCAATAATAATAAATCTGAAATATTTTTACATAACAAAATTAAATTGTATATTTTTCCTAATTCACTTGCTGTCATTTAACAAAAGTTTATATTCATAATAGTCGCCCTCGTATATTTCACTCAAATGGGCTATAACTTTGTTGAATCCAAGAATTTCATAGATATGAGCCGCTTTTTCGTTGGTTTCTTCAACTCCTATGGTAAATTCCGAGTATCCCTCACACTTAAGCAAAGACATAACTTCATTCAAAAACTTTTTACCATATCCGTTTCCACGGTATTCAGGAAGAATTCTGAACGCTGAAAAATATACTCTTTTTCCCGAAATGGTTTCGAGTGGAGATTTTTCACCGTAGTGAACTGTTATCTCCCCTATTATTTTATCATCTGTTTCGAGAATATATACATCTGCCACACATCTGAATATGCGGTCTTCAACTTTCTTTTTATAATGAGCAAAGTTCTTATGGTTGTGTAGATTTTCAAGAAAGTCTGTTTCGTCCATTAATAATTTTCTAACTTTCATCATATTTCTCCGTTTGCTCTTTTTATTTTCAAAAATTCAAAATACTTGTTCCAATCATCTCTGCTTTGAGAGTGAGTCCCATTTCTGAGGTTGTATCCTACTGAACCTTCAAAATATGTACATTCATTTTCAGGAAGTTCATTTGGACCAATAAATCCTGTTTTATTAAAATTCTGCCACATCCCGGATGCAAGCATACAGGAAAGATACTGACTTTGAGGATCGGCCCATGTATCGAGCTTTGCAGTACATATGTGAACAAGCCTTGGAGCAACTGCGGCAACAAGAAAATGCTGATCAAAAGGCAATTTATCTTCGTTATCGGCATACTTTGAAAAATCATTGGTAAACCAATACCAAAATCTTTCGGAAGATGTGATATCTTTTATTCTTTCGCCTTTTTTTCCTCTTGATATGGCATCACCGCAACAACCGGAGTTATTAACAAACACAGCTCTTACTCTTTCATCAAGAGCAGCTGTCAGGAGTGCCGTTTTTCCGAGGCGGGAATGTCCGGTAACATATATCTGTTCGTTATCGGTAGCGTCAAGCTCATATAAAAGGTCAATTACCCTTGATGCCGCCCATGACCACATTGCAATTTTACCGCAATCACGGCTCTGACGCTTGCCGTTTTCAAACACAACACCTGCAAGACCGTTGGTAAAATCTCCATTATCCATAGTGACTTCGTTATAGCAAAACGAAATTACATCATAACCATTATCAATTATTTCCTCTGTAGGCTGATATCTGTCGGGTACTTCCGGTCTGAAGTTTATATGAACAAACACCGGTCTTTTGTCATTGCCGTTATGACGAACAAATCTTACAGGGAAAGTGAAGCTGTTTTCTTCGAAATGAGCTGTTAATTTAAACACAATATAGCTTGCTTTTCCGGCAAACCAATCATTATTTTCTTCTGCAATTTCATAGCTTATACTATCCGGCAACGGCGGAAGATATCCGTATTCTTCCCTGAGAAGAAGGTCGAGAATAAGTCTTCTTCCGGCTTCATTGCTCTTAATGTTGGATTTATCTAAAAATTCCTGAAGGTCAGGAATTTGTCGTTCGTTTATTATTTTATCTAACATAGTTGGTCTCCTTGGTAAATTTTGATACTGACAGATATTTTTAATTTGTAATATTCATTTTTGAGATAGTCTTTTAGCTATCTCTGTTTGCTATGCACTTTTTTAACTTTTTAACTTAGAAAAATTTTTTCAAAAAAAATCTTGACTTTTCTTAGCAGGTTTATCGGGGTGTTTAACAATCGAATAAACAGGTTGCATAGTTTTGCACATTGTGGTCGATTCGTGAATCGACCCTACGGCACACAAATGCTATTGTTTATGCGTAGGGGACGATGCCCACATCGTCCCGTTATCAGAAAACATCGTACGTCCGGGACGATGTGGGCATCTTCCTCTACGAGATTATTCAATTATCAAGTAACTCCATAAATCAAATATAATAAGTCAACGAAAAACCACGAAACCAAAAAGACAAAAAACACATTGCTATTTTAACAAGTTTATGCTATAATCAAACTCATATAAAGCTTACACGGAGGTTAAAATGTTCAGCGTTATATTTGATATGGACGGTACACTGCTTGACACGCAGAAAATATGCATTCCGGCATGGGATTATGCCGGGAAAAATCAAGGATATAAAGAACTCGGCGTTCACATTGAAAATGTTTGCGGAATGAACTTTGAAGGCTGGAGTGCTTATCTTCTCGAAAGGTATCCGGAGCTTGACATCGAAAGATTCAGGAGCGAAGTTCGGGAATATATTCTCAATCATCAGAAAATACGGTTCAAACCCGGTGCCAAAGAGCTTATGGATTTTCTCGACAGCCACAACATAAAATACGGCCTTGCATCAGGTTCTTCAAGACACAGCGTTGAGCATCATCTGAGAGAAGTTGGTGCATTTGAAAGGTTTTCCGCCATTGCATGCGGAAGCGAAACCAAAAACGGGAAGCCGGCACCGGACGTTTTTTTGCTCACTGCCGAAAGGCTCGGAGTTGAGCCGGAAAGTTGTTTTGTTTTTGAAGATTCCAAAAACGGCGTGCTTGCGGGCAATGCCGCAGGAATGAAAGTTTTTGGAATCAAAGACGTTGCGCCGTTTGACGAAGAAGCAAAAAAGCATATGTTTATGGAGCTCGATACGTTGGACTCAGCAATTGAAATTCTGAAAAAACACATTTAAACATCAAAAAACGTGCGGACATCAGAGCAGTTCGCACGTTTCTTTTATTTTAAATTCCGAAAAATATTTTTCTTCCATCGGAATCCACATTCTTTTAAATTTTTCCAGCATATCCTCGCCGTTTCTGCGTTTTATTCTCTCAATCTGTTCATCGGGAGCAACATCAAGAAAAAATTTCAGATCATAGATATGCGCAAATTTCGGATGGCACGAATACGCCCCCTCAATCAGAGTTATTTTTCCGCTATTTATGTGTATTGGTTCACCAAGCTCCGCCGTGCGGCAGAAATATGGCCTGTAGGAAAAATCAGTCCCCTTTTCAAGAGGCTCAATAACTTCTTCAATAAAACGTTCATAATCAATATTTCCGCCGGTTTCACTGAGCCTTGATTCAGTTCTCTGATTCGGGCGAAGAAAGAAATCGTCGGTGTGAATAACGTTGCAGCCAATACGTTTTGAAAATGCATCTGCAAGAGTGGTTTTTCCCGATGCGCATCTTCCGTCAATTGCAATAATAACGTTTTTCTTTGCTTCCAATATTTTTTTCGTATGTGAAATTATTATATCTTCCTTATTCATAATCTCTGCCTCCGATATTTCATACAATTATGTTGGCTTAATCAATGCGTATCTATAGATTTCTGCATACTGTTTTGATTGAATCATACCATGAAAACACAGAGTGAAATTTGGAATACATATCAATATCGCAATCCGGACTTTTGTTTTCTTTCAGATTAAACACAAACGTCAGTTGTTTTAAATTATCAGAAGAATTTTTAACAATATGATATTTAAACGTATGGTGCCGGGTATTTTTTCACGGTTTAACCGCCTTAAAATCAGGACCTATTCTTCTTTTTTAAAGTACCACACCGTATCAATTTCATCACTGTCGCGGTTTACATTTGCATACACGCTGAGCGATACTCTCTCGCCGTCGATTTTAGTGTATGTAATCTTAGGCAAAATATCATTTGCAAGCTGATTTTCAAGAACATCGTAATCAAGAAGACTAAAGAGTGCACGGTGATACTCGGGTTTTACGATGTCGCGGATATATCTGCGCATAGCACTCGAAAAAGTTTTTCCTTTTTCAAGAAGCGACGAGAAATACGTTGGCGAAAGAATCTGATTTGCGTTATCTGTTTTGTGATTCACACAATATATTCCCAGACATTGCACACTCAAAACAGATATAAAAGCATCAATTTCTTTTATTCCCGTAAAATTAACTTCGGTTTTGCGGTTGGTAAGCTTTGTGATTTTTTGGACTTCCTTGTTTTTATAGTACACACTTTTTTCTGCATACATTGCTTTTTCAGCCAGAGACACTATTTCATCAATGGTCATATCAGCATTGCCGTGGCATATGCCGGCTGAAATGTGATATTTCATTTCTTCTATTTTTTTGTTGGCAGAGTCCATTTTAAATTTAATATCATCAGGTGCCATATCTGAGCAAAGCACAAGAAATTCATCGCCACCCATTCTGTAGACATCTGAGCCGAAAAATTCTTCCACCAGAGTTTCAGCAATAAATGCAAGCATCTGATCTCCGGCGCTGTGTCCGTATTGTCCGTTGAAATAGTGCAGTTCGTTAACATCAATGAAAATGCACGAAAGATTTTCAACACTGCCGGAATATTTTTCTTTTATGTCGCGGTTAAACGCCATACGGTTTTTAACATTCGTGAGCGCATCGGTGAATGCCATTGTTTCTGTGCGATTGAGATATTTCTTGTTGTTGATTGCCATTGAAAAGCAAATGGCAATATCCCTTAAAAGCTCCATAATCTCATTTTTTGAAGGATTTACCGCACCGAGAATACTCGTTACACTGCTGCTGCCCGAAACTATTGCAAAACATATCTTCCTGATTCCTTTTTGGAGCATAAACTCATAAAATTCAGGCAATTCCTTGTTGAACTCAGAATTCGCCTCAATGCGGACAATAATAACATCCGCACCGCGTCTGCGCCTTTTTTTGGCTGCATAATTCATAAGCTGTGTGAAAAAATAGTTTTTATCGTCACCAACAATTTCCAGGTTCTTAAATTCGGAATTAATAAAACGGAAATCACTGCCATATGTATCGAAAACAAATGCAGACCTTGCTTTTGAGAAATCAGCAACCATTTTAAGAGCATCGGTAATTTTTCCGGACTGCTGATTTATATCCAGAAGATTTTTACGGATATTGGAAGCAGTTGAACTTATTTTAAGCTTTTTCTTATCAAACCAGAATATAGCAAAAATATATGCTACCATAATCAATATGATAAGAGCAGCTATTATTATAAGATAATTACTCGTTGATCTCGCACCCGCAAACACTATCTTTGAAGGTTTTAAAAGCATAATCTGCCAGTCGGCAAATTCAAGAGGAGCATAATGAACATAAAGATACTCGTTTGATTTCTGAGACATAAATGCACAGTATCCGGGTTTGCTGTTTGTTAGATTATGGAGCATTTCGTCATAGGAAAAGCCGTCTCTGTAGGATGTTGATGCAAGAATCGACACATTACCGAGATTATCACGTTTTGTATCTATAATAAAATCTCCGTTTTCGCCTTCCATCACAAGCAAATCCGCATCCATTGCCGCTGCATCTTCTGCATATTTTGCTTCAAGAATATCAAGGTCAATAATTCCGTATAAAACAGCAACAACATTGCCGGCATCATCATAAACAGGCACAGCACTTCTCACTACCTCACGGCTGTCATCATTGAGGTCTTTTACCCTTCCGCTTATAAACTCCCCTTTTTTCACCTCTTCATCAAAGGATATTTTTGAGGACACATCAATTCTTTCATCAGCAGAAATGAGTGTATTGTCGGGAAGAAGAATCTTGATTTTTTCAAAAAGGCCTATTTCCTCAAAAGATTCAAACAAAAGGCTGTAGTCCTTGCCTTCTGCGTGCAACCTTGAGGCAAAGTTTGCCATTGTTGTGAGATTTTCGCGATCGGAAAGCATCTGCAGATTAATATTTTTCTTTATTTGCAGAGTTTCAAGATGCAGTTTTTCAAAAGCCTCATTTTCCGACATTGTGTATGTGTGGCTTATCATAATAAAAATAACTGTAAACAGTAATACAACTGCCACAAGCGTGTAAAGCATTTTATCAAGACTACGCTTAATTTTTTTCATTAGCTCACTTCCTGCTATAATATTTTAGCTGCATATTCCCTTGCATATTGCTCCGCAACATCCACGGGATACACGCGCGAATAATACCATCCCTGAATATAGTCGCACTCAGTTGAATCAACAAGCTCACGGTGCTCTTCGGTTTCAACACCCTCGCACACAACCTTGAAGCCGAGACTGTGGGAAAGTGCGATAATTCCCACAAACAAATCCTTTCCGTTCTCTTTTTCAGCTCTCAGGAGAATATCCCTGTCGATTTTCACAATATCAATAGGATACTCACACAAATTAACAAGAGAGGTATATCCGCTTCCAAGGTCATCAAGAGCAATTTTGAATCCCATTTTTTTGCACTTTGAAATATTTTCCATTGCAACATCATGATTCTTTTCTATTGCATCCTCTGTAATTTCCATAATAAGCTTATTTTTTTCGAACACATATTTCTTTGATATACTGCTTATCATATCTGCAAAATTATCTTCGGATATGGTTATTCTCGTAAAATTGCAGGAAAGCGTCACGTTTTCAAACTCCGTATCTCTCCATTTATGAAGTTGACGGCACGCAAGTTCAAACATATAGTAATCAAAGGTTGTTATGAGCCCTGATTTTTCCATCAAAGCTATATACGCTCCCGGCGAAACAGTTCCCCTTTCGGGATTTTCCCATCTTGAAAGCGCCTCTGCCGACACTATTTTCTTATCGGCACTGTCAACAACAAATTGAAGATACAGCTTGAATTCTTTATTTTCAAATCCGCTCACAATGCTTTCATACAAATATTTTTCATTAAGAGCACGGTTCATCATTTCCGAATCAACGGTTATAATCTGATTTGGTGTTCCCATAAGCTTATTGCAATGCTTTCTGAGATTAAACAACACAAGCTCGCAATTGCGGTCATCGGAACCGATGTTATACACTGCAGTGTGGAAAAATGGCATATCGTTTTTGCTTTCATTATGAATATAGAGATTGAGTTCATCGGTTATTCCCCGAATAATTTCACCCGCAGCCTCGTGATTTTCGCTTTCAAAAACATATGCAAAACCGTTTTCCGTGATTTTCCCTGCAAAACCGTTTTCGTGTTCATATGTGCTCAGAATACCGGCAGTATATTTTATAGCGTCAATAAACACGGATTCACCGTGATATATCTGGAGATAGTTGGAATCAATTATTATGTATGCAATATACTTATTCTCCACATAGGCGGAAATCATTCGTTCATACTGATTTTCAAAATATTCAATATTTCCGAGTGCAGTTTCGGTGTCGGTCAGTTTTATTTTCATATATTTTTTTCTGGCAACACGTGAAACCGCTATTATCAGAATCAGCAAAGCAATCAAAAAAGAAACACATATTATAACAACTGTTTTCGATGAAAAAGAAGAGTTTGAATACTCGTCTGCCGATTTAAGCAAATACATATTCATTTCCTCAACCGAAAGCTTTGCCAGCTCATTTTTCATATTTTCAACAGTTTCACTGTCTGCCGCTTCTGTGAACGCTATTCCGATGTCTACTTTTTTGCCTTCATAGTTAACCGACAAAACCTTAACTTCATCAGCTGCATACATCTCTGATGAGCCTATTATATATGCCGACACAAGATCCGCCCTGAGTGAATTTGCAAATTCCGTCTGCGTTGTTTTGCCGTCATACAAATAAGAAATCTCAATCCCGAGTTTTTGGGAAATATCGGTGAGAACAGCCGGAATAACGCCGTCGAACTGATGCGTTTTTTCGTTGTAATATTCTATTGGATAAAAATCCGGATTTCCGGCAATTAAAACAACTGAATCTCTCCGGTCTGGTTTGTGTGATGTTGGAACATGGGCGCCCACCGTAGCCGAAATCATCAGCATAGCTATCAGAATCAAGCATATTTTCAGGATTTTATTCTTCATTATATCATACCCATCTTTTAGAAATACTGTGCGGTGCACATTCCTGAAACACTCTTATGCCAAAACTCTGAGTGTGGGTTTTTTTGGCGGATTTTCGTCTACCATTTCAACGCTGTCGAGGTCATTTCTGATATTTCCAAGCTCCTTATCGGCATTTATGAGAAATTTTGAAAGAAATGCTCTGATTTCGTCAACTTCATCTCTTACATTGTTGATTTTTTCTTCGATTTCTGAATTACGCTTTGAATTTGCCGCAATTTCTTTCTTGTTTTCATCTTCAGCTTTTGTTTTGAGCTCATCGGCAAATCTTCTTGCATCAACAATAATTTCAGAAACTTTTGAATTATCATCCTGCATTTGGGTGATTTTTTCTTCAAGCTCTTTTACTTTTTCGGTAAATTCCCTGATTTTGCTTTCAGATTCTTCATTTACCTTTTTTAAAGCAACAATTTCTTCTGTAAGCTTTGATTTTTCTTCTTCAAATTTTTTCTTTTCTTCGCTGTGCTTTGAAATTAAAGCATCACAAGTGCTTGATATGTACTCACATACATCTCTTTTTGAATAACCAAAAAGTGCAGGTCTGAATTTACTTTTCATTTGAATTTCCTCCCCGGATAATAATTAAGGCATTCTTAATTTTGCGCT
The DNA here is from genome assembly GCA_045536915.1 of Clostridia bacterium. Taxonomy (GTDB): domain Bacteria; phylum Bacillota; class Clostridia; order UMGS1810; family UMGS1810; genus RGIG1828. The sequence continues at coordinate 402 of JAZSOL010000176.1, read as the reverse complement.
AACCATCCATAATATTTTATATAATTGGATTATATCACATATATGTTTATTTGTCAAACTTAGAGATGAATTTTGATTTAGCGCTCTGTTTGATAACGAAATAAGGTGCGAGCGAAAGGCTTCTCCTTGAGGAGAGGCTCCGCTTGAAAAGCGGTGGTGAGGTGTAGCCGCTGAAAGCGGCGTAAGTATTGAAATAACTTACTTTATGGACACGGAACGCAAGCGTTCCTACACCTCATCAGTCACCTGACGGTGACAGCTTCCCCTCAAGGGGAAGCCTTTCTCGGACCGCCTAAACTCAGCGATAAATCAAAATTTAGGCCTTCCACAAAAAAGAAGCTGTTGCAAAATGATTTTTCCGGTTTTGTCCGGGAGGCCGTCCCCTACATATATTGTGTACAT
>JAZSOL010000267.1:0-3231 GCA_045536915.1 Clostridia bacterium | reverse complement strand
TGAGGAATTTGAAGCAAAGCTTCAGCCAAATCCGGGAGGTAACTATGATGCAGTTCTTGAAACCAAGCTTCAGGCAAGGGCGTTTATGTATGTTATTGGTGAAAAGGATGATGCTCACGCACGCAAAACAGTTGCCCTTATGAAGGATTATCTTTCCACCGTAAGCTTCCCGGCGGCACAGGATATTACCCGTAAGGTGGGTGATACCATGATTACTGCGGCTATGGTTTATGACTGGTGCTACGGTGTGCTCACCAATTCTGATAAAACAGAAATGATATCTTCCTTCAAAGGTCTTGCCGCTTTAAAGGAAATAGGATATCCGCCCACCAAAATGTCTTCCATAGGCTCTCACGCAGGCGAGCTTGAGATTTTCAGGGATATGCTTGGCGTTGGTGTTGCAATTTATGATGAAGATACCGAAATGTATGATCTTGCGGCAGGCAGACTTTTTGATGAATTTCTTCCGTCAAGAAAGCTTTTTAATGCCTCCGGCAATCATCCTCAGGGAAGTGCCTACGGTGCATACCGGTTTCAGTGTGAACTCTGGGCAGAGATTATTTACTCAAGAATGGGCTATGAAAATGTTTTGGGTGAGGGTATTGAAAATGTTGCATACAAATGGCTTTACGACAGACTCCCCTTCGGTATGTGGCTTAAAGACGGAGACGATTTTGCTTTTTCGAGAAATATTTATTTTTCGTATAACTATAATGACAGGCTTTGCACGCTTCTTGCGGCAAACATCTTCAAAGATCCGTACCTTCGCCGTCAATATCTGAAAACCCTTTCGCTCCATTCGTATCAGACCGAAAATATATGGCTGCTGCTGTTTGCTGAACCCTCTGTAGGTATGAAAGAAACTAATGACCTGCCTCTTTCACGTCAAACAACATTTCCGCTTTCGTCTGTAACTGCAAGAACGAGCTGGCAGACAGGTCTCGATGCTCCCACCGCAATGGCTCATATGAAAATTCAGGAGGTCAACCTGAATGACCATATGCATCTCGACAGCGGCGGCTTCCAGATATATTATAAAGGCAGTCTTGCCACAACCTCAGGAATCTATCAGGGCTTAGACGGAGAGTCGGGCGGCAATCACTACAAGAATTATTACGTACGAACCGCGGCTCACAATTGCCTTACGGTGCTTGATCCCGATGAGGTTATATACGGCGGAGATGCCACAGCATCAAACGACGGCGGTCAGTATCGCCTGCCCGGTGCCTACATTCACACCTACGAAGAGCTTATGGCAGACGAAAACCGCAGAGCAGAGGCAAAGGGAACATACATAGGACCAAACGGAAACACCCCAAAATTTTCTTACATTAAAGGCGATTTGACCGGGGCATATTCAGACAAGGTTACCGACTATACCCGTTCAATGGTGTTTATGGATTTGTTTGACGACAACTATCCCGCAGCTTTTGTTGTATATGATAATGTAACATCATCCGATAAGAATTTCAAAAAGGTGTGGAATCTTCACAGTATTGAAGAACCGGAAGTAAACGGAAACAAAACCGTGATAAAACGCACCGAAAACGGATTTAACGGCAAGCTCGTAAACACAACCCTTATTCCCGCCAAGAGTAATATAACCAAAGTGGGCGGTGATGGGATGGAATATTCAATCGGTGGCATAAATTATCCCAACAGAAACTATGCCGGTACCGATACAGAGGGCGCGGCGTGGAGAATTGAGCTTTCTCCCCGTCAGCAAAACACAAACGATCAGTTCTTAAATTCTATGTTTGTGACCGATGCCGACACAAACCTTCCCGATCTTGAGATGAAACAGGCAGACAGTCAGGATATGACAGGTGTTACTGTTATGGACAGACTCGTAATGTTTTCAAAAGACGGCAAAACTCTCGACAAAGAGCTTAGGCTTGTTGTTCCCGACAATGGCTACAGCATTGTTTCGTGTCTTGTTGCAGACCTTGCACCCGGAAAATGGAGGATTTCATCTCAGGAATTTTTGACAGCAGGGGAGGTTAAGGCAGAAGAAAATGTTTTGTATATAGAACTGCCTCCCGGAAGATACACCCTCACAAGGGATGAATCGGCAGAGCTTCCTGTAATAAATTATCCGCAGATTCAAAAGCCGGAGCTTGGTGATTTTCTTGTTTATCAGGAAGGGCTTTTCATCAATCAGGTGAGCCCGTTTAAAGAAATCGACGGTGCGCCTTATGTACCGCTCAAGTCGGTTGTTAAAGACTACGGTGCTTCGCTTGGTTGGAATGAATCTACCGAAGAGGTGAAAATAACGAGCGAATTTGGCAAAACCGCCGTTATAAAGGCAGGCAGCTCCGATGCGGTAATAGACGGAGAAAGTGTTACACTTTCTCACATTCCGTTTAATCTGAACGGCTACACCTATGTGTGTCTTGATGACTTTGCAGAATTTTTCGGCATTGAAGTCAGATACGATTCGTGGGCAAAGCTTTTGAGAGTGCTTCTGATAGACCGTGAGCTTCTCACAATATTCAATGCTAACACGGTTCACCGTGCGGCAGAAGTTACTGCATCTGCTCACGACGGCAATATTCCCGGCAACACAACCGACATCAATCAGAACACCCGCTGGTCAGCAGAGGGTGACCATCAATGGATTATGTATGACCTCGGTGAAACAAAAAATGTGAGCAAAATATATATGGTACCGTATGCAGGAACGCAAAGGGCGTTGATTTTTGACGTTGAAGTGTCCGAAGACGGTGTAAACTTCACCAAGGTGCTGAGCGGCAGAACCTCAGGTACATCTGATGATGCAGAAGAATTTAAGTTTGACACAGCTTCTGCGAGATATATTCGCATCAATTGCTACGGCAACACGGTAAACAAATGGAATTCAATATGTGAGCTTATTATTTGCGGATAAGGAGGAGAAGACATGAAAAAATTAAATTTGTATCTTGTGGCATTTCTGGTTATGTCTGCTCTTGCTTTTACCATGATGCCTGATGCCCATGCCGCAATTGAAGGCGGCACATATGTTGATTTTGCATCATATGGCGGCAATTCTGCGTGCGGAAACTTTAAGCCGGTTGGCAATCATATGTCACTTTATTATTCCGGCACAGATCCCGAAGCGGATGCAAGACGAGGCACAAATGCTAAAATCACAACCACAACCGTGGCTGACGAGCCCCTTGCCAACTGGGACGGAACCCTTGGCAACAAAAGCTTTGTTATTGGATTTTCCATGTATCCACACATTGCAAC
>JAZSOL010000194.1:0-8022 GCA_045536915.1 Clostridia bacterium | reverse complement strand
CCGAAACCCTGATGAAACGGGACGTCGAGGACGCCGTCCCCTACGAAACATCCACGTTGATTTCATTATCAAACACCCCCATAAATCAAATTTTTGCGATTGATTTAAAAAATGGGGAAACTCAAATTTATTTTATACTTGCAATAAATTCAATCTTGTGATAAAATATATAAAATGGTTTTATAGCCAAAAATTCAAAAATGCAAGGAGCAAGATAATGAACCCTGAAAAAATGCAGTCAAACGGCGAAAATAATTCACGTGCCATAAAGCAGATATTTGCAATTTTGTGCGTTGCGCTCATTATTATTGTCATTGCGGCAGTTTTTATTATTGATAAAATAAGCGAAGACAATAAGAAAAACGAGCAGGCGCAAATGATCTACGACAACATATCAAGCTCTCTCGACACAAATCAGAAAGAAGCCGCAAAAATAAAAGAAAACCTCAACAACAGCCTTGTCGGAACCTACAAAAGCGCCGGCTACGGAAACGAGGTAACAATCGAAATCATTGAGGGCGGAACATTCACCGTTGTTTCCACCGGTGAAAAAGGCTGGTGGTCAACTTCCCAAAAAGACGGGCTTGATATAATCGGGCTTGTGTTCCAAAACAGCAGTGAACCATATATCTATCAGGTGTACGGTTCAAGGCTTGTGGATACTTCGGCTGTCTACACGGGTGAGGTTGAAATCGGAAAACCCTTTAACTCCGTTATGACTATGGGAGATATGAGAATCACTCTCAAAGACAACGGAAAAGCAGAAGGCAGATTCAAACAGGTTATTGAGCAAGACGGCATGGAAATTCCATATGACGAAGCCTACGGCGGAAGCTACACCGTTGACGGCGAGCATATCAACATCACTCTTGGCGGCGACACAACTTCGTTTCTTCTTATGGATTATGAAGATGAAAACATTCCCGACGGCATGGCATCTCTTTACTACGAAAAATTAAACTGACCCGCTTAGAAAGGATACGAAAATGAACAACAATCCACTCCATGAAACTTTGCCGGAAAACAAAAATAACGCAAAGCCTGCAAAAAGCAAGGAGGATTTCTCCTCATTAATAATGAAACACCTCAATATCATCATACCGTCGCTTGTTGTGGTGATATGTGCCATAGCGGTGTTTTTCCTTGTGCAAAACGAAATTAAAAATTCAAATGGCATAAACGGAGAATTCGTGTGTGCAACTGAAGATTCCATGTCACGTATTGTGTTTGAGAAAAACGGAAACTACACATTTTTTGAAGAAAACATCTCCTCTCCGGAAAAAGGCGAATGGAAAGCAGATTCTTCAAAAATCATTCTCACCAATGGTGAAACCGGAAAATCCGAATCGGCTTATATTATAGACAACAAATACATCGCATTTAACGATGATGATTTTCTTGAAGGTCCCGTTCCCGATAAAAACCTCTTTGATGCGCAGTTTACCGCAAAAGACGGAACCGTCTACATTTTTGATTCAAACGGAAAATGCTTCACAAGCGAAGACGGCAGAAATACCGAGCTCGGCGGCTACATAACCGACGGCAGCTTTGTTGTAATCACCATTGATTCCGAAGCTCACACGTATTTAAACTGCAAAGATGGTCTGACACCTGTATTTTACACTCAGATATAATTTAAAATGAAAGGTTGATAAAAAATGGCTGTTATTAAATGTTCACGTTGCGAAAACGAAATACTCGACACTGAGGTTGTTTGTCCGTATTGTGATTGCCCGGTTGTTTTTTCGAAAGAAAATCAAGAGCAATTATCAAAAGATGAATCCGCTTCGTCCCACACGGTAAAAATTGCCTCCCGGGAAGATTTTGAAAGCGAAAAGGCGGCTCTTATGCAAAAGCTGGCAAACGAAGAAAAAAGCCTCAACAACTCCGCAGACGGAAAAACTGTTGTAATATCAAAAAATGAATTCCGTGCCGAAAAGAAAGGCGATACCGACAAAATCCCCTCAAGAGCAGTAAAAGAAAAAGCATCTAAAATCAGAATCTCCACTCCCGATGCGCCGCAACTTTCAAATACGCGTTCATCCTCTGCCGGCAGAAACAGCAAAAAGCCTAAGGAAAAAGGCAAAAAGCTTATTGTTGCCGTAACGTTAATCGGAGTTTTGCTTATTGCATACCTTATTTATGCCCTGTTTTCAAACATCCAGAGCAATATGTCATCACTGAAAACAAAGGAAAACAAAAAAGCCGTTGTTTCAAGCGATGCCGAAGTTATTGATAAAGGCTTCAAATTCCCAAGCTCTTCAACTCTCGTCATAACAAGCAATGATGTTATGGAAGACTATGAATCTGCATCATCAACCCCCTGGGCAGATAAAGCAGACCAAATCAAACACATCACAATTGAAGATTCAATAGACAGAATAGCCGATTATGCATTTGCTCACTTTACAGCACTTGAAGATGTTGTTTTCGGAAAAAATGTTGCCGAAATCGGAAAAGAAGCATTCTACGGATGCGAATCTCTTGAAAGAGTAACATTCCGCAGCGACTCCAAGCTTCGCACAGTGAAAAACAATGCTTTCACCAACTGCGAATCTCTTGAAAGCTTCGAGCTGGGAACAGCAATCCGCAGCATAGGAAGCGGTGCATTCAAAAGCTGCTCATCTCTAACAGAAATGGAAATTCCGGCAAATGTTAAAATTGGTGACGATGCATTCCTCGGATGCGATTCTGATTTCACAATCATCTGCAAAAAAGACAGCAGCGCCCACAAATACGCAGATACATACGGCATTGATGTTGAATTCACCGGCAAAGATGCAAATGATGATACCGATGACGACGATTACTACTACACCAATGACGAAGAAGACACCGATAAATCATCAAGCGATAAAAAAGACGAAAGCAAAAAAAATAACGAAACCAAAGATTCCAAAGACAACAAAGACAACAAGGACAGCAAAGAAAATAAAGACAATAAAGACAATAAGGATAACACCGAAAACAAAGGCGACAATGATACCGGCAAAACAAACAACACCACAACCAGCACCGGTTCAACAAACAGCAACTCAAATGCGGACACATCAAAATCCCGCACAGAAATTGTGAGCGAGCTCACAGATGCCAACAAAAAGCTCTCCGACCCCAACACAACCGCAGAGCAAAAAAGTGAACTCCAAAGCAAAATCGATGAGCTTTCAAAAGAGCTTAACGGCGGCAACTGATTTTAAATCAGGCGCCTGTAATATTCATTTAAATTCAAACGCTGAATTTTCAGCGTAAAAAAACACCGTCTGTGTGAAACAGTGTAACGGCACTGCACACAGGCGGTGTTTTTATTATCAATGCAAAACCGGTTTGAAGCCGGATTTATTAATTATCACTTTGTCTGACATATTCAAAACATCCGGCTTTCAAACCGAAGTCCGGATTATACGCAGTTTCCTACGGATACACTATCCACACCTCATTAAACATGTGTGCAACCGAAACAGAAATCAGCTCTTCTCCTTTTGAATAATATGTTGTATCCACGAAATTACTTATATCAAAATCAAAATCGTAGAATCTCCATCCGTTCGACATAAGAAAGCTTTCATATGCCCGGTGTGTAAACATATTATATTCATAGCGGAAAACAGCATTTCCGTCTTCTGATTCGTGCTTTTCAAGAAGTGCGGCACCTGTAACGGCACCGTAGTCAAGGCTGTTGTTTTCCAAACCGGCATCCGGAATATCCGGCATCACATCAGTCTCCGGAACAGGCGGAATAAACGGTTTCTGCCTTTCTTCATATGGCGCCGGATTCAACTCATATTCTCTGCTAAGATTCGGCGTAACCGTTATGCAGATAACATCCTGCTTTTTGTCATAATCAGCCACACGCACCGTATGACCGCTGTTTTCAGACTGATACTCATAGATGTGCGCACCGTCTTTAAAATAAATATTAGTAAGCACATATCCGAAATCCGACTGCATCACGTTAAAATAATCGGTTGTGTAATCTTCACTGTAGGAATACGAAAAGGTATCGTATCCGTCACCGTCTTTTTCACCGGATATAAACTGCGCACCCGTTACAGAATCAAAGCGCGGCAATGCAACAGACAAAGAATCGTAAAACTCATACTCACGTTCTTTGGATATAACAGCCGTGCGGCTTTCGTCGTGATAACAAACTTTAAACCCAAAGCTTTCGGCAACAAACCTTATGGGTGCAAAAACACGGTCGTCTTTTTCCAGAAGAACCGTATCCATTTCCACTTTTTCGCCGTCAACCGTAATGATGTTACTTCCGAGAGTGAGAACAACTTCCCGCTCTCCCATCTTTCCGGTTGCACATTTGAGATTTTCATCCCATATAACCAAAGCGCCAAGCGATTCAAAAACAGCTCTCACCGGCGCCATAATTCTGGAATCTGCATAAAACGGCTCAACATCCGGTTCTATGTATTTTCCAAGACACAATATTTTAATGTCGGTTTCATCCTGCGCAAAAGCGACCGGGGAAACCAAAGTGCACAGAACAACCGCTAAAATTACTGAAATTATTTTTTTCAATATGACTCACTCCTGACAAGGGTTAATAGGAAGCAGAGCTCTTCGGAGACATCATCCGAAAACTCTTGAAAATATTTTATCATAAACGGGGCTTGTTTGTCAATCTTCCGAGTCATATCTCTCCATTAATTCAATGTAATACTTACACATTTTATACTTTTGGCTGAAACAATGCATTCCCATCCACACATCACGATATTTATTCGTTGGGAACTGCACATTCGTACCCTCGCAAAAGAGCACCATATTTTTTTCAGCTTCGTAGAAAGGGCACATAGCATAAGATGCCATTTTATCACCTTCCTACAGTTTTTTCATACAAACATATTTCCCGTAGGAAATACCCTGTACCTTACACTCTTTTGCCACATCGTTAACGGTTATTTTAACAGGAATCTTAGTTTCTTTTTTAAGATATATCCCAAGTTGTTTTTTATATCCGTTACGGCACGGCACATCACAAAAATCGCGTTTTCTTGCTGCTTTGAAAATTTGTCCGCACCACAAACACAGGAATTTTCTGTTAGGTATACCTCGTTTTTTGCGTGCCGCAAGAACAGCGCATTGCTTTCTGCAATACTTCTTTGAGTTTATCTCCGTTGTAAACTTAGCATTGCAATAAGAACAAATTCTCGTTAACTTCATTTTTCCTCCTAAAAATTCGCTTCAACCATGCATCCGAGTATGTACATACCAATTATGAATGCACCCAATACCTTCTCACTGTAGAACACACCTGCAATTTTTTGTTTCATAAATGACACTTCCTTTCGTTTTTCACAATACCCTTGATAACTTTGTTTCATTATCGACACATTTATATTAACACAAAAATGTGTCATTGTCAACACATTTTTGAAAATTTTTCTTGCTTTTTTTAAAAATGTGTGTTATTATGGTTACATAAGTTAAAATAAACCGCGAAAGGACGGTAATTTTCAATGCCAACACTTGGTGACCGCATACGCGAACTCAGAAAAAAATCCGGATATACCCAAAGTGAATTTATTGCTCTTTTAAAAGAGCAATATTCTCTCAAGGCCGACAGGGTAATGCTCAGCAAATGGGAATGCTCAAAGCAAAGTCCCCACATAGAAACTCTCAAATGCATTGCTGATGCTTTCGGCGTAACTCTCGATTATCTCAACGGAGTTGAAGAAAAAACAACTCTCAGGCTCAAAAACATTGCACCCATTCAGGAAACAAAAATGCCTCTTTTGGGCAAAATAGCCTGCGGAACTCCCATTGAGTGCAACAATGACTACGAAATCGAAACCTTAAGCGGCGATTTCATCTCCGGTGATTTCTGCCTGATTGCAAGGGGCGACAGTATGATTAATGCCCGTATATTCGACGGCGATATCGTAACAATAAGACGTCAGCCAACAGTTGAAAACGGCGAAATTGCTGCTGTTGCAATAGGCGACGAGGCAACGCTCAAAAGAGTTTATTATATCGACAACGGAATTATGCTTGCCGGAGAAAACCCTGCATATAAGCCTATGGTCTATACGGGACAAGATTGCGAGAATATTGTCATTTTAGGAAAGGCCGTGGCAATGCAAACCCGCCTCAACTAAAAAACGTGCAGTGTACCAAAACGAAAATTTTTTAAATCCAAAAAACGGTGTAACCCTTGCGGTTGCGCCGTTTTTGCGTTTTGAATATGCGGTTTTCGTGGATTTGGAAATTTATTTTTTTATGTGGTATAATAGGTGTGGAAGAACAAATTTTGATTTGTCGCTCTGATTGATAATGAAATCAACGTGGTTGTATCGTAGGGGACGGCGTCCTCGACGTCCCGTTTCATCGGGGGTTCGGGACCGAGAAGTACCCCCACCCCTACAACGCACTAACCTTGTTTCATCATCCCGATAAACCTGCTAAGAAAAGTCAAGATTATTTTTGAAAAAATTTTTTCTAAGCTAAAAAGTTAAAAAAGTGCATAGCAAACAGAGATAGCTAAAAGACTATCTCAAAAATGAATATTACAAATTAAAAATATCTGTCAGTATCAGTTATTGTTTTTGTAAAGTTCAGTAACCTTACCATAGTAAATGCGCAGAAACTTGTTCAATCCGGCAATCATTGCTTCTTTCCCGGATTTACCTTCAGCACGTTTTTTGCATATGAAATCATACACCGGATCTCCAACCGGTTTAATGCGTACAAGGCATTGCATAAATTCATATCCAGCTTTACGCAAATATCTGTTACCACGTTTGGATATATGCCGTTCTGATGCTGTAAATGTTCCTGATTGGTACGGCGGTGCATCAATTCCTGCATAAGCGATCAATGAATGCTTATTCTTAAAACGACGTACATCTCCGATTTCTGCAATAATACGCGGTGCAAGTTTATCACCAATACCCGGCATTTCTCTGATAATAAAAAATTCAAAAAGGGACTTGGCAAAAGTTTGCATTTGTGATAGAATGGTATTACGAGTCTTTTCAATTTCATGAATTACTCGTACTGCTTCCCTGACTACAAACTTAGTTGTATTAGTATTAGGAAGCGTAGGGATACCGTTTTGAACTATTGCAAAAATTGCATTTGCTGAACGTTCGTGCTCACGGTATCCTTGTTTTTTTGCCCATTTGATATAGTCGCTTGTAAAACGTTTTTCGCCCATCTTAAGAATATGCTCATAATGATAATAACGTTTAACAAAGTCGGTAAGCTTGTGCTTACTGGTACTGTCGCTTAATAAATTATTGATTCCGGGCATTGTCTGATCAATCAAATTACTCAAATTCACTTTGGATTTGACAAGCATTGAGGTAGTTTGATGATACTGACGTGAAAGTAACCTGAGTTCTTTGTATACATCTTCGGATTGACTTACAGGAGATAATTCACTCCAGTATGTGATTCCGAACTGTGCAATATGACTTGCATCAATTTTATCGGTTTTTGCACGCCGAATACTTTGAGAACAGAACTTTTTCATGCGCAAAGCATTTACACAACATGTAAAGATGCCATTTTCAACAAGTAAAGCTACTATTGGTAAGTGGTAATGTCCTGTATCTTCCAAAATGACACGAACTTCTTCGTTACAGGAGTTGATGAACTCAACAAGATGAAGTATTGATTCCCTGGAATGTAGCATTTCGAATGGTGATTTCAAAATTTCACCACCGGGTTTCATAATACAAACCATACTTTTTCCTTTGGATACATCAATACCTACACTAATCATAAATATTCCTTCTTTCTTAATTTAAGATATGTAATGTTCTGCACAGTGCTTATTACGACTCATTTTGGTTAGTTACACGAACGCTATTTCAATATGAAATTTGGGACAACCTGCTTAATCGAATCATTATAACAAGAAGGCAGCTGACTGTTTATAGGGCGAACGCTGAGTTCAATCAAAATTCCGTCAGTTCATTACCTTCTTATCATAACAAAAATAAGCACAACATCCAAACTATATTTTAATAGTTCAGTGCTATGCTTATATAGTACCAAATCAAAATT
>JAZSOL010000287.1:0-7210 GCA_045536915.1 Clostridia bacterium | reverse complement strand
TACCGTTAAACAAATGGTGGTTTTTTACCGTGATATATCCTGATTTCAGCTTTTCATTTTAAAAAGCAATACCCCGCCAATCATTATTGCCGCACCGAGATACTTGTTCCAGCCAAAGGCAAGCTTTTCGGTGCCCATAAGTCCCAGTGCATCTATGATTGCGGCGCAGATAAGCTGAGAAACGAGGATTGTGGAGACGGCTATTGCCGGAGAAGTTCCTTTTACGGAAAGCATAACCGTGAGAGTTATGGCAATTCCGAAAACACCGCCGAGCAAATAGAATTTGTTTGTTTCCGAAAAACCTTTGAAGTTTGAATCGGAAGCCCACAAAAGTGCAATCAGCGAAAGTGCAAATGCTGTTCCCTGAACATAGGCATTTGAAAGGAAAAGACCGGTTTTTTCGCTCAGACGTGTGTTCATAACCCCTTGAATACTCATGCACGCACCTGCTATAACAGCAAATATATAACCCATAATGTTCACCTCATAAGCCCTTTCCGGCAGATTGACTGCGGGAAAGGGTGAATTTTTATATATATAATTTGTAAAATCCGAAAAATAATGCAGAAAAACGTGTATTTTGCGAAAAATTTTTCTTGTGCTTGAGGATTATTTGTAGTATAATATAAAATGGATAATGTTACAGATGTGAATATTTTTGCGCTGTGAGCATGTCCCAACAAATTCAAACTATATGGCAGATAAGGTGATAAAATGCCCGTGAAAATAGAAAGTGCGGCAAATGCCGTGTATAAGCATATAAAAAAATTACATTCAAAATCAGGAAGAACCAAATTTTCTCAGTATCTTGCAGAGGGGAAACGAGCAGTTTCCGATGCTTTGGCAAACGGCGCAGATGTCGAGTGCGTTGTTGTGTGTGACGGAGTTGATTTTGAGCCCGGGGGCGTTAAGGTGTATGTTTTGAGTGAAAAGCTTTTTGACTCTCTTAAGCTAACGGTAAACTCCCAGGGTATTCTTGCGGTTATGAATTATACGCTTAAAACAACTGATGAAATGGATTTTAACTCCTACTCAAATATTTTGTATCTCGATGCGGTAACAGATCCCGGGAATATGGGTACTATTCTGCGTTCGGCAGATGCACTTGGTGCAGACGCAGTTATTCTCGGCGAGGGATGTGTGGATATTTTCAATCCTAAGGTTGTGCGCTCTTCAATGGCAAGCATTCTTAATGTTCCCGTGTTTGCAGATGAAAATTATGAGTGCACATTTGAACGTATGGAAAATGGCGGTTTTCAGATTATTGCCACTCTTCCAAGGGCGGAGAAATTGTGCTGTGATGCGGATTTTGAAAAGAAAACAGTTCTTGTTATGGGCAACGAAGCAAACGGTATCAGAGATGAAATTATCGGCAGATGTAATTTCGGGGTTAAAATTCCGATGCTTGAGCGTACGGAGTCGCTCAATGTTGCAACCGCAACAACAGTTATGCTGTATGAAATAATGCGCTACAAACTGAAAAATGGCAATGAATAAGGGAGGACGGTAGAAATGGCAGGCTTCATAGGTTCTTTTTTTGACAATTTGAAAATGCTCAGGTTGTTTGACATCATAGATATTATAATTGTTGCTTTTGTTATATACTACGGAATAAAGTTTGTTAAGGAAACGAGAGCCTTTCAGCTTATAAAGGGTCTCATAATGATAATTGCGGTTATGTACATATCAAGAGTGCTTGAGCTTAATGCTCTGAATTTTATTATAGAAAGTACACTTCAGATAGGCTTGATTGCGCTTCTTGTTGTGTTTCAGCCCGAACTCAGACGTGCGCTTGAAAAAGTGGGTACAACATCGTTTAAAAAAATTATAAAGGTTAATGATGATGCAGAAGAATTCGAGCTTGATGAAATCTGCGTTGCAGTGGATAAGCTTGCCGCATCAAAAACCGGTGCGCTTATAATAATTGAGCGCAAAACAAAGCTTGGAGATATAATGGCGAGCGGTACGCAGATTGATTCTGTGATTTCTCAGGCTCTCCTGGTTAATATATTCGAGCCAAACACACCGCTTCACGACGGCGCAGTTGTTATTGGAGACAATAAAATAAAAGCGGCGGCATGCTTTTTGCCTCTCACTCTCAACAATAGCTTCAGCAAAGAACTTGGCACTCGTCACAGAGCGGCTATAGGAATTTCTGAGGTTGCCGATTGTGTGGCGATTGTTGTGTCGGAAGAAACCGGTAAGATTTCGGTTGCACTCAACGGCGATATAACAAGGGACTACACTGCCGCTTCGCTCAAAAAGATGGTTAATGATATTATTGAAAGCGACAAACCGTCTGAAAATCAGAAGAAAATCAAGAAAGAAAAAATTCTTTCATGGGTGGTGAAGAAAAAATGAAAAATTTTTATAAAACCAATGCTTTCCTTATGATTGTTTCAGTTGTTGCGGCAATCATTGTGTGGATTTATGTTGTTTATGAGGTAAGTCCCATGTATGAAACATGGATTACGGATGTGCCGGTTAAATGCGTGAACGTGAGTTCTATGTTTGCCGACGGAAGCCTTTCTGTTGTGGGCGAAAATGATAAGCTGCTAAATGGAAACCATACGGTTGATGTGAGAATTAAAGGCAAGCGAAATGTTGTGTCTTCCGTTGACAGGGAGAATATAAATTGCAGCCTTGATTTGGTTACTGTTTCCAAAAGCGGTGAATATACCGTGAAGCCTATGGTTGACTGCGAAATTTCCGGAATCGAGATTTTGAGAACTAATCCCCACAATTTGAAATTTGTTGTGGAAGAGGTTCAGCAGAGAGATGTGGATATCAATGTTGAAGTGACCGGAAATCAGAAATCGGGTTATACACTCGAAGGGCTTAAATGCAAGAGTGAAACAGTGAAAATAACAGGTCCGCAATCTGTTCTTAAAAATATTGATGCTGCTAAAGTTGTTTTGAATCTTGATGTGGTGGACGTTGAAGATACCGAAAGAAGCTGTCAGATAATATTTACCGATAAAAACGGCAACGAAATTTCTCCTGACGGTTTCGAAAAATCGATTGAATATGCAAAATTAAGCTTTGATTTCTATACCAAAAAAACAGCCACGGTAATACTTATGGCTAAATACAAGGATGAAATAAATAAAAATTCTCTTGGGCGCAGTGTTAAACTTTCTGTTGAGGGAGACGGAACCAAAACGGAAGACGGCGGTCTGGAAATGGATTTTGTTTTTGAAGGTCCGGTGAGTGCAATTGAAAAATATACTCAGTCGAAAAGAATTGTGTATACGGAAGATATTGATGTGGCAAATGTGTATGCAGACAAAGTGTTTGAAAAGGTGAAAGCGAGCGAGCTTTCAAATAATGTGAAATATGTCAGCCCGCCTGAGGTTACGGTGAGGGCGGTGGTTGACGCAGGATAAACGGTGATTTGATTTCGGGAGTGATATAATATGACAGGATTATTTGGAATAGACGGCATACGCGGTGTGGTAAATAAATCGCTTACTCCGGAACTGGCTTTTCGCCTGGGGCAGGCCGGTGCTGTTGCATTTGCATCCGGCAAGGAAAAGCTTCCGCGGGTTTTAATTGCAAAGGATACCAGAGCTTCCTCGGATATGATTGAGGCGGCTTTGTCGGCAGGAGCGTGCTCTGTTGGGGCGCAGATTATGGAATTGGGTGTTGTTCCGGTGCCTGCGCTTGCATACCTTGTTGTAAAATATAAAATGGATGGCGGAGTTATGATTTCTGCATCTGATGAACCGATGGAATATAACGGCATTACCTTTTTTGATTCAAAAGGACTGCGCATTGATGAAAACACGGAAAAAATAATTGAAGAATATGCAACCGGAACAAAAGATATTTCTCAGTTTTTGAAATACGGAAAAGATGTTGGACGTATAACCTGCAGTCACACAGCTCTCAGGGACTACGTTGATTATGTAAAGAAGAATGCGGAGTCTGATTTGTGCGGAATGAAAATTGCTATTGACTGCGCAAATGGTGCGGCATATCAGTGTGCCAAGCTGATATTCAAAGAACTCGGGGCAGATGTTGAAATGATAAATAATGTTCCCGACGGAATTAATATAAACCATAACTGCGGCACTAAAAATCCTCAGAAGTTTATGGAATATGTTGTGTCACACAGATGCACGTTTGGTCTTGTTATAGGAGGCAGTGCAGATAATGTGATTGCTGTTGATGAATGCGGAAAAACTATTGAGATTAGCAAATTTGCATCCGGAGGTAACAGCGAAATTTCAGACGGAATTATTGAATCTGTGAAGCTTGCAACGGCTATCCGCCGGAGAATGGGATTATGACAAAAAAAGAAATTATACTTGAAATAAGAAAAATATTTGAACAAGTGTATGCAGATGCAGTGTGCTCTCTTGACTACACCACACCTCACGAACTGCTTGTTGCTGTTCAGCTTTCAGCGCAGTGCACCGATGCAAGAGTTAATCTTGTGACACCTGAGCTGTTTGCAAGATACAAAAGCGTTGAAGAGTTTGCAGAGGCTGATGAAGATGAACTTTGCTCTATAATACGTTCGTGTGGATTCTACAGAAGCAAGGGCAGAAATATTATTGCATCCTCAAAGAAAATCTGCGACACTTTCGGCGGACGTGTGCCCGACAGTATGGACAATTTGCTTTCGCTTGCGGGAGTTGGAAGAAAAACTGCGAATCTGATTCTGGGAGATGTGTATGGTATGCCGTCGCTCGTGATAGATACTCATGCAATCCGTCTTACCAACAGAATAGGTCTCGTGAGCAGTAAGGACCCTGTGAGGATTGAGTTTGCACTCAGAAAAATTGTTCCCGACGATTATCAGACGGATTTTTGCCATCAGCTTGTGTGGCACGGCAGAAAGATATGCAAGGCGGCAAAGCCGTTGTGCACAGAGTGTCCCATACAGCATTTGTGCAAAAAAAGGGCGTTACTAAATTTCAATAAAGGTGTTGAGTTAAAATAACAGAAAAACGTTTGGAAAAACTTAGAATTGAGATGCGCAAAAACGAACTTGACGCACTACTCATTACCGATCAGAAAAATATGCACTATTATTCCGGATTCTACAGCGGAGAGGGGTATCTGGTTATCAGACATGACAAATGCTTTGTTGTGACCGATTTCAGATATCTGGAATTTGCCCGTGAAAACTGCACGGGATGTGAAATCTGCGATATATCCAAAAATGGCGTGGAAATGTTTGTTCGTCCGGATATGCGTTGCGGATTTGAAGACGGGAAAATATCATATTCAAAATACGTTTCTTTTGGTAAGGTTTTGAAAAATCTTGTTCCGGCAGGAGATATTGCCGATTTGCCAAGAGAAGTCAAATGTGAGTCGGAAATTGAATGTATCCGACGTGCGGCAGATATAGCCGACAAGGCATTTGAACATATATGCTCATATATAAAAGCCGGAATGAGCGAAATAGAGGTTGCGTGTGAGATTGAATATTTTATGCGAAAGCACGGTGCAGAAAAAACCTCGTTTGACACTATTGTTGCATCCGGCGCAAGAGGAAGTCTTCCTCATGCAATACCAACATCAAACAAACTCAAAAGCGGCGAACTTGTTGTGATGGATTTCGGATGCGTTGCAGACGGGTACTCAAGCGATATGACGAGAACTGTTGGAATAGGAAATATAGATTCTGAGCTTATGGATGTTTACAACACTGTGCTGACCGCTCAGCTTGAAGCTCTTGAATACGTGAGGGCAGGGGTTGAGTGCAGTGAGGTTGATTTGGTTGCAAGGCGCATAATTGATTTTAAATATCCCGGCACATTCGGGCATTCTCTCGGTCACGGAGTTGGGCTTGATATCCACGAAAGCCCGAACCTTTCGGCAAGGAGCCTGAAAAAGCTTGAATGCGGAAATGTTGTTACCGTTGAACCGGGGATTTATATACCCGGAAAATGCGGAGTGCGTATTGAGGATCTTGTGGTTGTTGAAGAAAAAGGGTGCAAAATTTTGAGCAAATCGCCTAAAAATCTTGTTATTGTGGGATAAAATACACAAAAATAAGCTTTTTTACTGTCATAAAGGAATAAATTGTTAAAAAAGGCTTGCAATATTTTCGGATGTAAGGTATAATATATGATATATTGAATTTTGATATGGAGGTAAAATAAATGATATCAGCAGGTGAATTCAAAAATGGCGTAACATTTGAACTCGACGGCAACGTATTTCAGATTGTTGAGTTCCAGCACGTAAAACCCGGTAAGGGTGCTGCGTTCGTCAGAACAAAATTAAAAAATGTTATTACAGGCGGTGTGGTAGAAAAAACTTTCAGACCTACCGAAAAAATGCCTAAAGCTCATATAGAAAGAAAGGACTACGAATATCTCTACAGCGATGGAGACCTCTTCTATTTTATGGATCAGGAAAGCTATGAGCAGATGCCTCTCAATTCAGAGCAGCTCGGCGATTCTCTTAAATTCGTTAAAGAAAATATGGTAGTTAAAGTTCTTTCCTATAAGGGTAATGTTTTTGGTGTTGAACCTCCCACGTTCGTTGAACTCGAGGTTACAGAAACTGAACCCGGCTTTAAAGGCGATACCTCAACAGGTGCTACCAAACCCGCTACTCTCGAAACCGGTGCAACCATTATGGTTCCTCTCTTTGTTGACCAGAATGACGTTATCAGAGTTGATACCAGAACCGGTGATTATATGGAAAGAGTATAATTTTCTTTTGTTGAAAGGAAACTGTTATTATGGAAAATATTTCTAACCAGATTTCATACCTTAAAGGACTTATAGACGGCTTAAAGGTAGACCCTGAATCTGATTATGGCAGAATTTTTGAAGGCATTCTCAATGTTCTTGATGAAATTAATGATTCAATTGATGAACTTGCTCAGAATCAGGATGATATAGCAGATCAGGTTGATCTCATTGATGAGGATCTTGCTCTTGTTGAGGAAGAATTGTCTGATTATGATGATGACGATGATCTGGACGACTTTGACGATTTTGAATACTATGAAATCGAATGTCCGAAATGCAGTGCTATTGTTTGTCTTGATGAGGATTTCTTCGATACAGACAAGCCCGTTACATGTCCTGAATGCGGTGAAGAATTCGATATTGAATTTGATTTTGATGCCGACGAAGACGATTGTGAATAATTATTGAATTAAAGTGAAGAGGCTGTAGCAAAATGAAAAATAACGGTTCGTCGAGGACGCCGAACCCTACAAATTGCTGTGTATATATACTAT
>JAZSOL010000322.1:0-4850 GCA_045536915.1 Clostridia bacterium | reverse complement strand
GTCCTCGGCGGTCTGCTGTTTGGTTTTAAGTTCGTCGATTTCGTCAAGTTTTGCTTTATATCTTGTTTTGTCAACAAACTCGTTTCCGACTGCTGTTTTGATAGCCGCAACAACGGTTCCGATAGCGGAAGCAGGAATATTTCCTTCGCCGTCAACGTGCTTTTTAATGATTTCTTCAAAGTCTGCCATAAGTATCTACATCCTTTCTCGCTGTTTCGGGTGCTGCCCTAAAGATGTTGTATAAAAACCGCAATTGCGGATTTTATCAATAAAAAAAGAACGGTTACCCGTTCTTCATTTCGTCCTCAACTATGTTTTTGTAAGATTGTGCGTGGTTTGCCGCCGCAGGTTTTAAAAAAGGTTTTGCTCTTTGACCGTGCGTCATGTGCCAGTTGCCTTTGCTGTCTTCATATACCCACGGGTCTTGCCTTCCTCCGGAGTAATGCTTACCCGTGCCGAGTTCAACGTAAGGCGCGTATTCAACTGGTGTTCCGACATAAACTTCTTCTTTGTTTTCATTAACTTTAAATGTTATGCTGTTTCTTAATCTTCCGGTATCAACAGAATTGTTTTGTGTAAGTTTTTTTTTCGCAAAACTTTCCGCCTGCATTCCGATACGCACAAGTGCTCTAATAATTGCTGTTCTTATTCTTTCAAGGATTTCATCTGTGTGGTCTTCGCATTGCACAAGGATTTCAAAATCTCCTTTTGTAAGTCCCCACTCTTCCGAAAAATTCCGATCTCCCCGTTCTCTGTTATTTGCCGTGTTACATCACCACCTTAAAATGGGTATAAAAAAACCGCTTTGCAAATGCAAGGTGGTTTTAATAAAACACATCTTCTTTGTATTTGATAACATTGTTTTTAAATCGTTGTTGCAAAGCTTTTTTTCCATTCTTCCCATTCTTTATAATTCATTCCAGAAATCTGATGACCGTCATCTGTGGTTGTCGCAAATTCTTCATCAACCACAATCCCGCTCTTTTCAACAGTTATCATCGTGCAACGGCAGTTATATAAGTCTCCGGCTTTTGCGCCTTCCATATCACCGGGATACCGCATTTCACTGCCGAGAATGGAATGGAATTTTTCGTTCCATCCAACTGTTTTTCCGTCAAGTTCTCTGTGGCTGTGTCTTGTTCTTCCGTCAAGCGTTGCAAGCCATTGTTTTTTCAAGCCTTTAATGCCGAGTTTTTCCGCTGCTTTATAACCGTCATATCTTCCCGCATTTTCTGCCGCGGTGCAAAAGGTCCTTGCGTTTCTTATTGCTGAAACTCTGTTTGCGTCCGTAACGTTCTGAAACCTGTCCGCAAGTCTTCCGATGCTTTCGCCCTGCAAAATTCCGCTCGTCATTTCTGCGGTTATAAGCTGTTTATTCCACCAAAGGTCTTTCGGAACGTTTATGCTCGGAGCGGGAAGAAAATCAGCTTG
Source organism: Clostridia bacterium (assembly GCA_045536915.1). Classification (GTDB taxonomy): domain Bacteria; phylum Bacillota; class Clostridia; order UMGS1810; family UMGS1810; genus RGIG1828. The sequence continues at coordinate 3,419 of JAZSOL010000322.1, read as the reverse complement.
TTCAGCAATCAGTTTTCTAACCATTTGTTCATCGTAAATAGTAAAACCAACGTTGCCGTATTCTTTTTCAAGGCCGTATGCAAGGTGGTTTCTGTTCACCGCAAATATATCCGGTATTTCATCATTTATGTAAGCCGCCGCAATCTGATTTGCTTTCGTAAGTCTTTCCGCCGCTTCATCACGCATAGCTTCAAAACGTTTTCCCCTGCCCATCTGAGCAAGCCGCCATTGCTGATATTGAAGCTCGGTTATTTCTCCGCGGTTTAACGCTTCCAGTTGTTCTTTGTCGCGTTTTTCAAACTGTGCAAAATACTTTTCCGTCTTTTCCGAAAGTTCGTCAAAAACCCTTTTATAACGCTCTGTTATGCGCCTTTCAAGCTCTGCTATTTTTTCATCGGTATAATCGTGAGCATAATCGCTCATTCAATCACTTCTTCCTTTTTAACAACCGGTGCGGAAAACCTTTCAATACTTTCTGCGTCTTTTCGTTTCAGAATTTCCGTTATCTCTTCGGAAGTCAGCCAGGGAAGTTTATTAAGAATTGCTTCATTATCAAGATACTGCGCGGCCATTAAAACCATCTGTGTTGTTTCAAGCTGGTTTGTGATTTTGGAACGTTTAAAAGGTTTCGCTTCCTCTTTAATTCCGACAAGCTCAAAAAGCCTTACCAGAAAATCAAAAACGCAGTATTCAAATTTATCAACTTTATTATCAAAGGGCTGATACGCCGCGTTGATTTCCGTTGCAGTTGCGCTTCCCACGATTTTCTCAACGTTAAACGCCATAAAGTCTTTATAAAGGTCGCTTTCAAGCCTTTCAAGAAGTTTTTCCCTTGCTTCATAAGGCACGTTAAGAGTGTGTGCTTCCGCGCCGCCGCCTTCTTCGCTGTCAACTGAAGCAGCTTTAATAGTTTTCATTCTTTCAATAAACTGCGCAAGGTCAACGTCGCTCATTCCGCCGCCGTTTTTAATTATCCAAAAAATCTCCGAAGCATCGTCAACGTTGTTTGCAAACCCGCTTTCGATAAGGTTATAACAATCTATCGTTTCGCGTCTTCCGCAAAGTTCGGACCGATGGTGTTCGTTGCCCCACATCGGAATAACCGGGAATGAAGGATAATTTTCACCATCCACAATTTCAATGCCGTCTGCTTCCGAAGTCTGCACAATCTGAATATATTTTCTTTTCGGCTGTAATTCTATAATTTCTTCGCTTCTGTCGGGGTCGTAGATATATTCTGTATATCCGTCTTCTTCAAAAAGCGTGTATCTTATCGGTCTGGAAGTTTCTATCTGCCAGAACCGAACTCCCGCTCTGAGCGCGCCGTTTTCTTCATCGTAAAGAGGTGCAAATTCAAGAACGCTGAAAACCCTTAATCTGTCTTTATCAAAAAAGCCGAAAGAAACCCCGTCAACAAGGGCGTTTCTGCCCATATCGACAAGGCGCATATCAAAATCTTTTCCGAGTTTTTCTCTTTTGATTTTGTCATCAATAACAAGACCGTTTCCGAGAAGATACTGGTTTTCCTGTGTCATAAATCTGTTGAAGTGGTTGCTTGCAAGTCGATAGTTTGCATGCCAAAGGTCTTCTACCTGCTGTCCGAGCATATTGGTAATCATTCTTTTATACTGAACAACAGTCGGATTTTCCTGCCTGTCATAAGCCTCCGCAATATCTGCCGTTTTATAAAGATCGGAACATTTGTGCTCTTTTACAACTTCACGAATAAATTCCCTTCTCGCTCTGTCGTTATCCCCGAGCGCAAGCAAATCCTGATATGTTTTCAAAACTTTCCCACCCCATTACATCATAAATTTTGGTTTATAATCATTGTCTGTGTTTTGCTTTTTCCAAAGTTTGCGAACAATTGAAGCCACGCTGTCCGGAGCATCGTCATGTTCGGCGTTTTCGTTATAATCGCAAATCTGCTCAATATATTCCTCATCAGTTCCTGCAACAAAATAAACATTCTGCCATTCCGCTTTCAGATAACTGGTGATTTTAAGAAACTTATTTGTTGTTTCGTGGTATATTCCTACCCTTTCACCCTTTGCCCGAAGCGATTTGCCAAGATATCCTTTATCGCCGTTATCTTCACAATAAATCTTTCCGGCATTAAACGCTTTCCTCAATTTAATAATCTCATCTTCGCAATCATCAATGTGTTTATGCCAAAGCCTGCCATAAATATAATAGTTGCCTTCTTTTTTGTTGCAGATTGTAAATGCCGTAAAGTCTTCGCCGCCGTAAGCCGCGTCAACATGGCAAACACCCTGTTCCGCAAGCGCAGGGTCTGCACCTTTTTTGGGATTATCAAAAATAACATCTTCCGCCGCAATATGCCGGAGTTCATAGTTTGCAGCAAAAAGCGAGGAAGTCATTTTGCTTTTAATTCCTGCAATTTCTTCCTCGCTCATAAGTCCTGTCGAATAACAATCCCATCTTTCCGGGTTCGGCATTAAAACAAAGGCATCGTCCTTATGCCAGGGCGTTCCTGTGTTGAAAATCCGTCCGTCCCTGTTTTTGATGTTCTGTAATTCCTGGTAAGCTATTTTTGTTTTGTCACGCTCGGCCTTTGATGTTCTGTCCGTAACGTTGACAATGTCGTCTGTGAATATAAGGTCGAAGTGTTTACCTGTTATGGAACTTCCCATACCAATGCCGACAAGCTGTGATGTACCTCTTGGGTCATTTGTAAGGTTTGTACTGATTTCGTTTGCCGTTGCCGTTGTAAGTTCAAGGTTAACGCCATAAATACATTTGACGAAATATCTCATCTGTTCGCTTAAAAGAATTTTTTTTACCTGCGAAACGATTTCCTTAATATCTGTGTCGGTTTTACGCATAAACAGCGTCCTCTTGTTTGGTAAAAGAACAATAATTAAGGCAAGAGCAATTGATACACAAGTTGTCTTGTACGAACCTCGGTGCGCTTGAAGGGTTTTATCTTCTTTTCCTCGGATCATATCAATTATCCATTTGTTATGGAGTTCCGTCAGCTTTGTAAAGCCCACAAGATGTCCGAATTTGTATGGGTTGTTTTTAAGAAAAGTAACTGCCTGTTCGCAAGTCATTCGTTAACCATTCTTTCAACCTGTGCAATAACATCCGGGTCTATGTTGGAAACAACAACCTTTTCTGCGGGTTTCTGTCCGGCTGTGTCTCGTACAACTTCAAACGCTTTCAAATCGCCTTCAAGTGCTTTTTTAAAAACCGCCACAGCCATCGCTCCTGCCCCGGTGTTTAATTCTCCGTTTGTGTCAACAATTTCTTTTTCAAGAAGTTCTTCAAGACATTCTTTGAGCATTTTTTTATTTCTTTTTGATACTCCCGAAGCGATTCCACCTTTTTTCCCATTTTGCACGGCTTCTTCGTGGCTTTGCTCGCTTGTAAAAGGTTTTAAATTTTGCTGATTTGCC
>JAZSOL010000181.1:0-5264 GCA_045536915.1 Clostridia bacterium | reverse complement strand
AGTCCCATTTTTTTTATGACCCCTACGGGATTCGAATACCACAAGGGCACTTCCTCGCTCCACTCGGTCGCCCGCTGCGTGCCTGTTGAAAGATTTGATAATTTCTTTATTTTGATTATCAATCTGCGGTCTTTTTTATTTGTGCAACGGCACCATGTGTTCTCTACTCCGTAGATAACATAAAAAAATAACCCTCGCTTTGCGAGAGTTAATTTTTTTTATGACCCCTACGGGATTCGAACCCATGTTATCGCCGTGAAAGGGCGGTGTCTTAACCACTTGACCAAGGGGCCTTATTAAGTTTTTCAACAACGTGATATATGATATCACAATATTTGGATTTTGTCAATAGTTTTTTTGAAAAAATTTCAATTAATTTTATTTTTGTATAACCTGACATAAATTTTATATGTTTTTTGCTGAAATGCTGTAAAATTAAGGGTTTTGAGAAATAAAGCAAATTTTTGATTAAAAGCCTTTATAACTTGACTTTGTAAGCCCGGTCAGGAAATTAAGAGTTTTGGCAGCTTGTTTGAGATTGTTGATTTTAGCCCAATGTTCGTAACCTTTGCTCTCTTGTGGAGTGATAAGGATTGTAGTTTTATCCATATTTGCTTATAAACGATAAAACCTGTGATTCTACAAATGTTGGTCTTATTCTTCGGAGAGGGTATGCAGGCAAAACACAATGTTGACAATATGCTCTACATAGTAAACAAGTTCGGGTTTATGCTAAATGAATTAAATAAAAAACATCATTGAAAAATAAAATAACAAAATTCCGGAATGTGAATATAATATTCCGGGAAGGTAATGTTATGAATAAAATAGAAAATTCAATATTTCAACGTGCTTGCGAGGAAGCAATATATAATTTGTATTTATATGAGATAAGTGCACTGTTGCCGGTAAATAATGCTACACTCGGAGAAATTGCTGATTCTGTGCAGGGGAATATCAACGGAAGTGTTCTTGCCATAAAAAATGCCATACGTTCAAATATAATTCTTAAAAATTCGGTGTTGAAGCATTATATTCATATCAGTGGCGGACTCACATCGTGTGTTTTCCTGCGTCCTGATGGCGAAGCATCGGTTGTTTTCAAAGGAACGGGAAATAGCGAATGGACGGATAACGGCGAAGGCCTTTCGGGAATTGCTACAGAAAATGCATATAACGTATATCCGTTAAGCGGTAAGCCGTTTGGCAAAATAATACGTAAGAATGATTTTTCAACCGGACGTCAGGTTGAAGCACTCAACAGATTCAACGAAATAATCTACCGGGACCCAACTCTTCTTAATTACCGCATTTGCGTTTCAGGGCATTCAAAGGGAGGCAACAAGGCTCAGTATATAACAATGAATTCGCCTGTTCCTCACCGGTGCTTTAGCTTCAATGGGCAGGGGTTTTCGCCCGAAGCAGTGGATATGTTTAAAAATCATCTTAATGGAAATTTCAACACGTTCCGACAAAAAATAATAAGCCTCTGTTCCGAAAACGATTATGTAAATGTTCTCGGAGAGAGGCTTATGCTTTTGGAAAACACATATTATTTTAAGTCCTCCGGCGGAATACACAGTATGATCTCGCTTCTTGATTCCAAAGGGAGATTGCGAGAGCAGTGTACGCAGGGAGAAATACCGCAATACATTGCTTCGGTGTCACGTGAGGTTATGGATATTCCTCCGCAGCTTCGGCGCTATGTCACAGGCGGAATTATGAACATCTTCAAAAAACATCTCGCAGAAGCTCACGCTCATACAGATGAAAAGGATATAAGAGGTATTGTTGCCGAAATCAGGCGGTTTTTGAAGAATATACGTGTTTCACGGAATACGCATCTTCATTTATGATTCGTCTGTTTTCTGTATTGCCTTGGTGATATGCCGAATCTCGCTTTGAAATTCCGCTCAAAATTAGCATAGTCATTAAAACCGGATTCATAGCATATATCCGTTACTGTCATATCTGAATATTCAAGGAGCTTTTTGGCATAATCAAAACGTATGTTACTAAGATAATCCTTATAGTTAACTCCGCAGTCACGGTGAAAAATACTGCTCATATAAGACGGAGTAACTCCGGCGGCATCTGAAATATCCAAAAGGCTTATGTCTGAATGGAAATTATTCTGAATATAAAGCATTGCCGTCTGAACCTTTGAAAGATGCCCGTGATTATGCCGGTTTGTGAGGCGGCATAGCTTTCCGAGTATGCTGTTTAAAAGATGAAAGCTGTATTCATCGTCATTTTCACTTGAAGCAATGTTGAGCTCGTGCATAATTGATGCAAGATATGATGCTTCTTCGTCGCTCAAAATAACGCTGTCGGAATTAAAAACAGACGAGAGTCTGAAAAGCATATTTTTATCGCACACTTCGCCCATAAACATGAGGGTAATAACTTCCGAACCCTCGGTTATTACACGGTGAAAATTAACAGGTGTCATAAAAAACAACACGTTTTTTTCAATCTTTCTCTCTACGCCGTCTATGATATAACTTCCGCATCCCGAACGAATGAGTTCGATTTCGTAAAATTCGTGCCAATGAGTAGGATACCCCTTGATTATTTTTTCTTTAACCATTATTTTTCCGTTTTTAATTTTTTGGAGTTTTGTGTATCTGTCTATCATTTTATCACCCGCCGAAAAAATTATATCACCTAATCGTAAAAAATGCAATGTTTTTTGTTAAATTTGCAATGCACATATTTTAAAACCGTGGTATACTTTCAAAAAACATAAAAGGAAGTGTAACTATGAAACTGTTTATAGATACTGCTAACACAGAAGACATAAGAGAAGCCAATGACCTTGGTGTTATTTGCGGTGTTACCACCAACCCATCGCTTATTGCAAAGGAAGGCAGGGATTTTAAAACCGTTATAAACGAAATAGTAACAATCGTTGACGGGCCCATATCTGCCGAAGTAATAAGTCTTGAAGCCGACAAAATGGTTGAGGAAGCAATTCCGCTTTCTAAAATACATAAAAATATCGTTATAAAAATACCTATGACATCCGAAGGTCTTAAAGCCACAAAGCGCCTCAGCGAAATGGGAATAAAAACCAACGTTACTCTTATTTTCAGTGCTTCTCAGGCGCTTCTTGCCGCAAGAGCAGGTGCAACGTATGTGAGCCCGTTTCTCGGCAGACTCGACGATATAAACTGCGACGGAATGAAATTGATTGAAGATATAGTAACGATTTTTGATATGCATTCAATTCAGACTCAGATTATTGCCGCAAGCATAAGAAATCCGATGCATGTTACCGAAGCGGCAAAGCTTGGCGCCCATATTGCAACTGTGCCTTTTGCCACCATTATGCAAATGACACGCCACCCTCTCACGGATGCCGGAATAGAAAGATTCCTCAAAGACTGGGAAGGTCACATCAATAATTAAGCCGGAAAGGTATTGGTTGATACAATTCTGACTTATTTATAAAATTTTTCGCCAAAACAAAACCGGGAGTCGTTAAGACTTCCGGTTTTGTTATTACATAGGAAATTGCGTCAGCAATTGCTTGTATCGGGATATTTAATTTAAAATGTAAATCAAAAATATGTAAATCAAAAAAAATAAAAATAACTCTTGCATTTTATGAGTAAATATGTTATTATTAGCTGTAGATTACAAAAGTATAACCAAAGGAAGGCGATTAAAACTATGAAAAAGATTTTCAAGACAGTGGCCGCTGTTGCTACTGCTGCAACGCTAACAATGTCACTTGTCGGATGCAGCCTTATTGTTGATAAGGATGATATCGAAAAGCTCCGTGAAGAGCAGGCTCTTGATGCCCAAAGAGCGCAGCAGGCTAAAGAAACCATTCTTACAATTGACGGTGATATCCAGGTTAGCGGTGCTTACTACGGCTATTATTTCTCAAACAGTCAGATGAAAATGACTCAGGAGGCTCAGCAGGCTCAGGAAGCTGAAGCTGCAGCATCAAGTGATGCGCAGGCAGAAAGCAGTGCTGAAATCAAGCTTGATATAGAAGAAGTTAAAGCTGATGCAAAAGAGCAGATTGTTGCTGTTAAAATGGCTTGCAAGAAAGCTCAGGAAGCCGGAATTAAGCTTACTGATGAAGATAAAGTAAATATCAATCAGCAGGTTGACGATTTCAAATCTCAGATTCAGCAGATGGGTCTTTCTCAGGCTGGTATTACCTATAATGACTACATCACCGATTTCCTCTACACAAATCAGGAAACAATCGAAGAAATTATGAAAGATGCTTACATTGCAAATCTCTACAACGCATCACTCGTTGCTGATAAGTTTGTTAGTGCAAAGCATATCCTCATTGAATTCCCCGCAGAGGGTGCAGAAGCTGAAGAAGGCAAACCTGCAACTAAAGAAGAAGCATTAAAAGAAATCACCGAAATCAAAAAACAGCTCGATGGCGGTGCTGACTTTGATAAGCTTATGAATGAAAAATCAACCGATCCCGGTCTTGCAACTGCTCCTGAAGGCTACACATTTGCCAAAGGTGCTATGGTTCCCGAATTTGAAGCGGCAGCATTTGCTCTCAAAGAAGGCGAAATCAGCGATATCGTTGAAACAAGCTACGGATACCATATCCTCAAAAAAGTTCCCACAACAGCATCCGCTGTTGCAAATGCACTTGGCAGCACTGCTGATCCTGAAGTTGCATCTGTTATTGAAGAATCTTCAAAAGCACTCACCGAAGGTGTTGATGTTGTTGAAAGCGAAAAAATTTCATACTACAAAGTAGATTAATCTTAAAAAATAGACGGGTTGCGGCGTATATTGCTGCAACCCGCTTTTTATTACATAGGAAATTGTGTCAGCAATTGCTTGTAACAACAAAATTTTCCTTATAAAATTGTGAGCGAAGCGAACAGTTAATTGACGAAGTCAATTTTGTTCATTTGTGTAGCTTTGCTCAACCATAGTGGAGTGATACTTTTCAAGAATTCTTTCCTGCAGAAGCTCTCTCATTTCAATGTTTATGGGATGGGCAATATCTTTATATTCGTTGTCGGGTGTTTTTCTGCTTGGCATTGCAATAAAAAGCTTGGACTGACCGTCGATTATTTTTATATCGTGCACAACGAAGCAGTTGTCAAAAGTGACCGACACTACCGCTTTCATTTTTTCGTCGCTTGTCATCTGTCTGATGCGGATATCTGTTATTTCCAAAGCGCATACCTCCGTTCACATTTAGAATGCACAAATTTTTTTAATATATTCTATAATAAATTATATTATTTTTTGTATAAGTCGGAGGCCAA
>JAZSOL010000243.1:0-19599 GCA_045536915.1 Clostridia bacterium | reverse complement strand
AGCAAAAAGATTTTTAATTGAACAAGGCAAAAGCGCAATGAATCCTGTCGGATTTATGAGCATTTTAACGAAGTTCAGGTGAAAATATTCCGCTATAAAATCAGGTTCGGATGACTTCTGTCAGGCTAACCGCAACTTCGGAAAAAACGAGGGGGTTGTGGTCTTTTTGCATTTGTTTAAAAACCGGGAGGTGCTCATTTGGCTTTGAGGGATTCAAGAATTAAATATAATCTGATATCGTCTTTAATCTATCAGGTGGTGCTCATTGGTCTTGGTTTTATTCTTCCGAGGCTTTATCTTGAAAATTTCGGTTCAGAAGTCAACGGAGTGCTTTCAACCATAAAGCAGATATTCGTGTATATGCTTTTGCTTGAAGCCGGAGTGGGACTTGCCACGACACAGGCTTTGTATAAGCATATTGGCGAAAAGGATTATAAAAGTGCAAGTGCTGTGCTTTCTGCCACTCATTCATACTACATAAGAACGGGAATAATATATTTTGCAATTGTTCTTCTTATTGCCGTGGTATATGGATATGTTGTGCCAACGGGCATAAACAGCCATGTTGTGTTTGCAATAGTTATTCTCACAGGCGTCCCTTCGCTTTTTAGTTTTTTTGTGCAGGGGAAATACCGTATACTCATGGAGGTTGACGGCAGGAAATATGTAATCAACAATTCCGACACAGTATGTCAGATAGCGGCAAATGCTGCAAAGGTGCTTGTGCTTCTTCTTACCGATAGTCTGGTGCTTATTCAGCTTGTGTACTGCGTTATTGCTGTGGGGCAGTTGGTGTTTTTGTATTTCTATGCGAAAAAGAGATATAAATGGCTTGATTTGAAATCTGAACCTGATTTTAAGGCGATATCTCAGAAAAACTCCGTTTTAATACATCAGATATCAGGGATGGTGTTCAACAATACCGATATTATTCTGCTTTCTTTTCTCACGGATTTTAAAACGGTGAGTATCTATACTGTATACAACATCTTTTTTGCGCAGATGCAAACTTTTGTAACGAGCGTTGTTTCGGGATTTAGCTTTGCGTTGGGGCAGATGTTTAATACCAACAGAGAAAAGTTTGACCGTGTGTACAGAGCATATGAAACATTCTACATAATGGCAACGTTTATAATATATACTCTCATGGCTGTGTTTATACTGCCGGTTATTCAGATTTACACTAAAGGTATAAATGATGCGAATTATACGAACGTTTATCTTGTGATTCTTTTTGTTGTTATGAATCTTCTCTCTAACGGCAAGCTCCCTGCAAACGGTGTGCTTGAATATGCGGGAGGATTCCGTGAAACCCGCTCACATGCAATATGGGAGATGACAATAAATATTGTTGTGTCTGTTGCGGCAATAATGTATTTCGGTATATGCGGGGCCATAGCAGGCACTATAGTTGCTCTTATCTACAGAAGCATTGTAATGATCTACTATTCCAACAAAAAAGTGCTTGGAAAAAGTGTTATGCAAACCTATGGATGCTGGATAATAAACGGCGCAGTGTTTGCCGGAATAATGATGTTTTTCTTTGTTGACAGCTTCGCCAATATGCCGTTTTTAAGGCTTGTTTTAAACGGCGTCATACATTGCGTGTGGATTACGGGAGCATATGTTCTCGTGAATTTTGTGTTCCGCAGGGATGTGTTTGTAACTCTTTGGGAGCTTTGCAGAGGAGATAAAAAATGAGTATTCCGAAAGTGATTCATTATTGCTGGTTTGGCAAAGGGAAATTGCCAAGGCTTGCACAAAAATGTATTGAGAGCTGGAAAAAACATTGCCCCGGCTATGAAATTATATGCTGGAACGAGGATAATTTTGATATAAACTGCAACCGCTATGCAAAAGAGGCTTACGAAGCCGGAAAGTGGGCATTTGTGAGCGATTATGTGAGACTTAAAGTTTTGTATGATATGGGCGGTGTGTATTTTGATACTGATGTTGAGCTTATAAAACCAATAGATTCTCTTATATCAAAAGGAGGCTATATGGGCTTTGAACGCGACGGTGTTGTATCATCCGGACTTGGCTTTGCGTGTGAAAAAGGTAATAAGCTTATTGGATTTCTGCTTGAGGATTATAACGAAATTCCTTTCGTTTTGCCCGACGGGAGCTATGATCTTACTCCCTGCCCCAACAGAAATACTGAAAAAATGATAAAACTCGGTTTTGATGCTTCAAACAAAAATCAGATTTTTATGGAAATGCAGATTTTTCCCGAGGAATACCTTTGCCCGATGGATTATTACACGGGCAAAAAGAGGATAACTCCCAACACATATTCCATACATCACTACAGTGCATCGTGGACATCATCCACAACGAAACGCACAACATTTATAAAACATATAACAGGCGTAAAGCTGTATGATAAGCTTTACGGAAAATTTCTACACAAATTCAAATGGCTGGAGTGGTAAAAAGTGCCCGAAAAAGTATTTGAAAAATTAAATAAGTGGATTTTGCCGCAGTGGAAAATATGCTTTCTGGCAGCAGTGACAGTTGGAATGATTGCTCATCTTTATAAGCTGACCGGCTGGCTTCCCAACTGGGATTCGTTGGTGTTCAGATATGATGCTCAGAATATGCTCGGACTTGGCAGATGGTTTTTGCCGGTTGCGTGTGCACTCAGTTCTTTTTATGACCTTCCTTTTTTAAACGGGCTTGTGGCAATTATTTATCACGCGCTCGGAGCAGTGTGTATTTGCGAAATACTGCATGTAAGAAAAAATGCAACAGCATTTTTAATCGGAGCCTTTGTTGTGAGTATGCCAACGGTAACATCTGTTTTGATGTATAACTACGTTGCCGACGGCTACGGCCTGGCATTTTTTCTGGCGTGTATGGCGGCAGTTTGCCTCACAGAGGAAAAACCGAAGTATATTGCGGCAACCGTTTTGATAACTTTGTCGGTTGCAATTTATCAGGCATACATAACCATTACCGTGATGCTGCTTTTGCTCAGTCTTACAGATGGTTTGATTTATAAAAAGCAGGAAGCGAAAAAAACAGTTGTCAGCGGCTTAAAATATCTTGCAACCGGTGTGGCCGGTATGCTTTTATACACGGCTATACTAAACTTGCTTCTTAAAATAACCGGAACTGAAATGCTGAGCTATCAGGGGCTTGATAGTGCGGCATCAATGTCGGGGGTAAATGTTTTTGAGTCGCTTTATGTTATTAAAGAAACTTTTATCGGATATTTCTTTGACTTTTCAAACGGAATAAATTTGTTGGTAATATTAAATATTGCCGTTTTTGCGATTACGGTTTTTATGTATCTGAAATATGCAGTGAAATCAGGGATTTTCACGTCACCTGTGAAAATTGCGATGTTGTTGATTTTGGGTGCTTTTCTCCTGCTTGGAGCTAATGTGCTGGCGTTTATCGATTCCGGAATTGATTATCACAATCTGATGCTGATGGGATATTGCGTGTTCTACATATTTTTTGTTATACTCTATGAACGCGGAGAAGATTTATCAAAAAAGCATAAAATGTTTAAATCGTGGGTGGTTCTCGGGCTCGGTGCTGTTTTGATTTTCAATCATATCGTGATTGCCAATGTGAGCTGGCACAAGGCTCAGATGGCATATGAAAAATCATATGGAACACTTATTCGTATTGCCGACAGGATTGAGCAAACCGAAGGAGCTTTAGAATGCAAAGAGATTCTTGTTGTTGGCGCTCTTGACGGAAGCGAAGCGTACAGCGTGAATCTTCCGCCCGACATAACAGGTATCACCAATGGCTATATTCTTCGCAGAGATGACGAAACAGTGGGACAAAGTGTGCTTTGCAGTGCACTTAACGACTATTGTGAAAAGCAATATGATTTTATAGCCGGCGAGAGAAAAGAAGAGCTTTTAAAAAGGGCTGAAATAAAAAGTATGAACCAATGGCCGCTTGAAGGCTGTGTGGATGTTGTTGAAGGGGTAATAGTAATCAAACTTGGATCCGGAGAGTGACAAAAGGATGATATATGTTTGTGCAGATGATTACGGGTTGTGTTCTATAGCGTCAGAGCGAATACGGGAATGCGTGAATTTTGGGTCTCTGAATAAGGTGAGTGTTTTTCCGAATTTTGAGGATTTTAATTCTTCCAAACTGAATTTTAAAGCTGAATTATCGCTTCACTTGAATCTTGTTGAGGGAAAGGCGCTTGCCAAAAACGGAGAATTTAATTTGCTTACAGATGAAAACGGCAGGTTCAGGTGTGCATTTTTAAAGCTTCTTTTACTTTCCGTTTTCAGAAAAAAAGAATTTGAAAAGCAGGTATATAACGAACTTAAAGCTCAGATAAAATTCTGGGAAAACAAGGTTTCCGGCGGAGCACCGGTGCTTATCGACAGCCATCAGCATACCCATATGATACCTTCCGTATTTAAAATGCTGATGAGGGTTATTGCCGAAGAAAAGCTTGAAGTGAAATATCTGAGAATTCCCGCAGAACCGCTTATGCCTTATGTTAAAACACCATCACTCTACATTACATATAATTTAGTAAACTTAATAAAACAGTGGCTTTTGAAGTTTTTATGGCAGATAAACAAATCCGAATACAGGAAAAATCCTTTGCCTACGGCATATTTTTTCGGGATTTTATTTTCGGGGTTTATGGATGAAAAAAGAGTGAAAAAGGTTTTACCTCATTACCTGCGAAAAGCGCAAAAGCATAAAAAAGATATAGAAATTCTGTTTCATCCGGGATATATGAGTGCGAAAGACGTTGGAACGGATGTATGCAACAAGGATTTTGAAAAATTCTATTTTTCAGACGGACGCAGAATTGAGTTTGATTCAGTGATGAATTTGAATATTAAAAATCTTAGGAAAGAAGTGTTTGATAATGGCCTATATTGATCAGGAGAAGGTTGACGAAAAAACAAGGGAAAAGCTGGAGTTGATAATTGAAAAATCATATGCAACATACTGGAAGAAGAAACGGCTTTTTGATATATTTTTTGCAACACTGATATTGCTGTTTTTTCTGCCGCTGATGTGTATTATTGCAATTATTATTGTTATAGACGATCCGAGTGCCGGACCTTTTTATAAGCAGGTAAGAGTGGGGCGCCATGGCGAACATTTCAATATGTATAAATTCCGCACAATGCGTGCCGGAGCTGACAAGATGCTTGAAGAACTTAAAAGTAAAAACGAAATGGACGGGCCTGTGTTTAAAATAAAAAACGATCCGCGTATAACCAGAGTCGGAAAAATCTTAAGAAAGCTTTCTCTCGATGAACTTATGCAGTTTTTTAACGTGTTTAAAGGAGATATGACTCTTGTGGGCCCAAGACCGCCTCTTCCCGGAGAAGTGGCATACTACACCGACTATCAGAAACTTCGACTTCTCGTAACTCCCGGAATCACCTGCACCTGGCAGATTCACAAAAACAGAAACGATGTTCCTTTTGAACAATGGGTTGAAATGGATATTGAATACATACAAACACGAACTTTCCCGAATGATTTGAAAATTATGCTTAAAACACCAATAGCAATGCTCACTGCAACGGGAAGATAATCAGAAAACGGGTGAAAAAAATGAAAATTGCAATGATAGGGCATAAGGTTGTACCGTCGAGACGCGGCGGAATTGAAAATGTGCTCACAACACTTTGTCCCATACTTGTTGAAAAAGGACACAGCGTTACTTGCTATAACCGCTCTGCCGATAAGGTGGAAAATGAATATGTTGGCACAGTTGAAAATAAAAAATACCGCGGGGTCAGACTTAAAAAGGCATGGACGCTTGATGCACGCGGAATTTCGGCTATGATTGCTTCGTTCACGGCGGCAATATGCGCAAGTTTTTGCAGATACGATGTCATACATTTCCATGCAGAAGGGCCGTGTGCTGCTATGTGGATTCCGAAGCTTTTCGGAAAAAAATGCGTTGCAACTGTTCACGGCCTCGACTGGCAGAGAGAAAAATGGGGCAGCGGATTTGCTTCAAAATATATAAAATTCGGAGAAAGAACACTTGCAAAATGTGCTGATGAAATTATTGTGCTGAGTGATTCTGCGCGCGACTATTTCAAAGAGACGTATAACCGCGAAACGGTTGTTATTCCAAATGGTATATCCCAACCCGTTTTTAAAGATGCTCAAATAATCACGGAAAAATACGGTCTTGAAAAAGACGGATATATTTGCATAATATCAAGACTCACGGCAGAAAAAGGCATTCATTATCTGATAGATGCATACAATAAAATTTCCACTTCAAAGAAACTGGTTATTTCAGGGGATACAAGCGATACCGACGATTATGTGAGACTTCTGAAAGAAAAAGCGCAGGGTAATCCCGATATAATATTCACCGGATTTATTTCGGGAGATGAGATTTGTGAAATGTATTCAAACGCATATGCGGTGGTTTTGCCGTCCGATCTTGAGGGGATGAGCCTTAGTCTTTTGGAATCTCTTGCCTACGGTAATGCCGTTGTGTGTTCGGATATAAAGGAAAATACTTCTGTTGCATCAAAAAAAGCTATGTATTTTAAAAAAGGTGATGTTGAAGACCTTGCCGAAAAGCTTCAGACGGTGTGTGACAGCTGCGATATCAGAAATGAACTCAGATGCGGAGTCAGCGAATATATTACCGGAAAATACAACTGGAATGATGTTGCGCAAAAGACTATAGAAGTGTATGAAAATGTTAATAAATGAAAGGCGAGTTTGATATGGATACATTTAAATCAAATATAACCGGACGCAATGAAATCAAAGAAGAACTTGATATGCGGATAAAAGAACATCTCAGGTCTGTTTTGGATGAAGAGGTTTACAATTCATGGATTGAAGATATGATTTTTGTGAGGGCGGATTCCGGATGCATTGTTGCCCAATATTACGGCGACAAACCGCTTGCACTGTTCAACCGCCAGTATAAGGAAGAAATCCGTATGTATATATGTTCTGTTACGGGATATTCCAAAAAGCTGAAGATTTCAAAAGTAAAAAACATATCCAAAATAAATTCTGAACCTGAAATAAAAGACGAAACTGCAGACGCAGCGGTAAATATTAACGCTGAAATGTATGATTCAGAGCGGATTTATGAGGAAACAGGCAATGCAAAAAATCATGAATCCTCTACCAAACGCAGCAGGAATATTAAAGCTGTAAAGCTTTTTCTGGTAAGTGCCGTATTTGCTTTTTTTGCTGCTGTTATTGCATTAGTTGCATGTAATTATATTTCCAATAGGGAATTTCGCGAAAGCTTTTACACCGTCAGCAGTCTGAAAGCGGATAGCCACATAAGAGTTGTTCAGATTTCTGATTTGCACAACTGCACCTATGGAAAAGACAACCAAAAACTCATAGAACGTGTGGAAAAGCTTGAGCCGGATATTATAATATGCACCGGAGATATTCTTGATTCTGTGAAGAATCGCCGTGAAGATGTTGTGAATATGTGTGAAAAATTAGCTGGAATTGCTCCTTCATATTATATCTACGGCAACAATGAAGTTGAAAAAATATATGACTTTCATCTTAATCAGACTTCACTGGATAAAAAATTCGGATTTAATGACGATAACCGTGATGGCAATAAGCTTCTGGAAGTGGCAGATAGTTTTGAAAAGGAACTTGAAAATTGCGGAGTTAAGGTTCTTAAAAACGAAACCGACACGCTCTCTGTTGGCTCAACAGATATCGATATTTTGGGAGTTCTCACATCAAATCCGTCGGCATTCTGGAGTTATTCGGGAGAGGTTTTTGAAAGCTATATCAATTCAAATCCGAATAATCTGAAAATAACCGCCATTCATGAACCGGTTATTTTTAAGGAGTTTGATGTTGAATTCTGGGGGGATTTGATTTTGTGCGGACATACCCACGGCGGCACGGTCAGATTACCCTTTCTGGGACCTGTGTATACTCACGAGGACGGGTTGTTTCCGGAAAGAAGCGACGGTTATGCTTACGGAAGATATGATGTTAAAGGAAGACCTCTTATTGTGAGTTCTGGGCTTGAAAATTCAAATATTTTCCGTATAAACAATCAACCTGAGCTTGTTATTGTTGATATCAACAAATTTTAAAACTGAAAGGTCGGTGAAGAAATGTTTTCAGTTATTTTCGGGAAAATCCCCGTGGTAATTGCGTTAATCCTGCTTATGCTCGGAGCTGCGCGAATATATTTACGAATGAAAAATGTGAGCCATACGGAATTTGTGCAGATATTCAAAACTGCCAAATATCTTAGCTCATGGGTGCTTATATGGTGTTTTGTGCTCACGGGAGTGTTTGGCATTTTTAACCATATTAATCTGAAACACTCTGTTAGTGCTGTTGTTTCTCTGAATTATTCAGAAGCATCTCAGGCTCTTAATTCAAACGGTACAAGATATAATATGGCTGAGATTATATGTGATGAAGTTGTTTCAAAGGCAATTAAAAAAGGTGCTTTTGAGAATGTGAGTGTGAAGCAACTCAAAGAATGCCTTTGTGTTTATCCGTGTGTGCAGGGCGGTGTGGGAAGTGAATCGGAATATCATATTTCAACGGAATTTGCAGTTGAATACCACGCATCCAGACACACGCGTCATCTGGATGCGGAAAATGTTATTAAGCTTATAACAGCAGCCTATAAGGAATACTATATTGAAAAATACACAGATAATTTTAAGCTTGACACATCCGGAGAAAAACCGGATTTTGACAAAATGGAATATATGGATACGGTTTCATATTTTGAAAAAGAAACCTCGTCACTTCTTAACTATCTGTATGGAATGTCTGAAAAGAATCCGAGCTTTGTGACTGAAAAGGGACTGACCTTTAATTCCATAGCCGGTATGGTTTATCAGTTTGAGGAAACGCAGATTAATCAGAACCTCAAGTCGTTGATTTTGCAAAACGGAATAGTGAGAGACCGTGAAAGCTACATCGACAGACTCAACTATCAGAATACCGTTACGGATTTTGAACGTCAGAGAAATCAGATTTCCTATAATTTGTGTAATCAGGCGGTGGCAATGTATTCCGAAGAAATGACGAGAATTGTGCTTGTGCCGACATGGGATGAAACAGGGAAATATTATATGGGAAGAACCAAGGTTGGAATAGATGAGCTTTCCGTTAAGGCAACAGAATACAGCAATAACGTTGCATCAAACGAAAAAGAAATTATGGATAACAATCTTATTATAGGAAAAATCAGCAGCGCAGTTCCCGAGGCTCAGGATTATCAGACAGCAGACGAGCTTATTGAGTCTATGTATAGCAGCATTAAAAATTTTGAAAGAGAAGCAATCGGAGCGGGAAGAGAATATTCAAACCATAAAATGAATCAGTGCATAGCGGTGAGTATCTATGGTGTTTCGCTTGTTGATGAGCTGAAATCACTCATACTTTTTGCGGCTTTTGCCTATGTGTCGCTTATGCTTTACAAAATATCAGAAAGATTCCCGAAAAGGGTATAAACAAAGCCGCTTCAGGAGGATAAAATGAAAAATATTCAAGTTTTCAGATACATAAAAAAGCTTTTACCGCTGATAATAGTTTTCTGCCTTTTAGCAACATATGCCGTATACTATAAGTTTTCGTCATCCAACACATACATTGCATCCGAGGTTATTCACTACAACGACGAGCAGGCAGAAAAAGGGCTTGCGCCAACAGGCGATAAGCTTGATGTGAATGAAATCAAATCGTCGTCGGTTATGTCCAAGGTTGTGGACAAAATGGGACTCACGGGTATATACTCTGTTGACAGTCTTATTTCCAGAATAGAAATAATCCCTATTGAGGATAAAGATAAGGTGGCTCAGAAAGAAGCAAAGCTTGAAGAAGGCGAAGAATACATATACGAACCGAGTACCTATGTTGTTTCCTTCACGGCAACAAGCAGTGAGGGTGGAGATTTTGCAAGAACTATTCTTGATGAAACTCTCGACGTTTATTTTTCGCAGTTCAGTCAGAAATATGTTAATGTGGCTCCTGCCAACAACACAATTGAAAATCTGAAAAGCGCCGATTATGACTACATAGAAATGATGGAACTTATTGATGACAGTATCAGTTCCACTTTGGAAACTCTGTATCAGAGAATGGAGAAAAACAACTATTATCGTGCAACCGGAACCGGCGAATCATTCAGTGACCTTGCCGACGATTTTAATTATTTGAGAGAGATTAAGGTTTCGGAGCTTTTTTCCAAAATATATAAATATCAGATTACGAAAAGTAAACCCATACTTGTTTCTGACTATACAACAAGAATAGACAACAACGGCATTTCCAACGAAAAGGAAATCAGCATTGTTGAAGACCTGGTAAACGTTATAGATGCATATGTTGTGAAAATGAGAGATTCCGGAAATACCAACATTTCCCATGAATATATTCTCGATAATCTCCACGAAAGAGATCTTCAGGATTATTTCGGCGACCAGACCGTAACTTATGATGAACTTATATACGGCTGGAGAGACCACAATGAATCAAGAGAACATGCCATTATTGATTCGGCATACTGCCGCTACGTTATAGACACATTTCAGCGTTGCACGGGAGCGTGTGCAAACGGAGAATGTGCATATTCGGGCAAAACGTGTACAGAACTTCACAACAGCAGTTATAATGAGATGAGAGAAAGCATTGATTCTCAGATAACGGAGCTTGTTGATGAATTAAACGGTCTTTACAAGGTGCTTATGGAAACAAACGATGAATTCAATGAGTATCTTGGTGCAAGCTATATTTCCGTTCTGGCATCTGCATCTGTTAAGGAAAGTGTGAACGTGATACTCTACACGCTGATTGCATTTGTGTTTCTTATGGTTATATGCTGCGGCGGTGCCATTTTGCTCGGAAGAATGGGCGATATTATAAATTATATTTTCTATACCGACCATCTCACTTCTCTCTACAACAGAGCCTACTTGGATAAATATCTTAAATCAATGGATAAAAAACTCCTTGATGATGGTACGGTGTACTGTATGGCAGATATTGCAAATCTTGTGCACATAAACGGAGAGTACACTCGCAGTGTGGGTGATGAAATCATAAAAATGTTTACCCGCTATATCAAAGAATCATTTGGAAAATCAGATGCCACCATAATATATAACGGCAACGGAAGCTTTGTTATGATGGTTAATAATTCAGATTATATCACGGTTGAAGACATTATGGGACTGTTTAGTTTAAGACTTGATGACCGTGAGGAATACCGCGATATAGTTATAGAATATAAAATTGGTATTTCAGAAAACTTCAGAGAAAATAAAACTGCAAGAAAGCTGCTTTCCGAAGCAATTAAAAGTAAGAAGGATTTTGTGTCTGACCTTAATGAACATAAGGCATAGCTATAGCATAAACGCAAATTAAAGGGGGGAAGTGCGTGGAAAATACATTTGCCGAAAAGGTTAAAGCTGTGTATTTTATGGCTTTGGCAGTGATGATGTATTATTTTATTAATGAATACATTGACCTTGGTATCCACATTACATACCGTCACGCATTTGCCGTTGCGCTTGCTACGTCGGCTGTGTTGTGTTTTTTGTATAAACCAAATGTTGCAAGGGGTGCTGTTTCTTTGAAACAGGCATCAATATACAGCATCCCTCTACTTATCACAACTGTTGTTTCGCTTTTTATATGGTTTGTAAATATGGTCGACACAGATGTTATATCCAGAGGACTTTCCAGCTCGTTTATATTTATGAATATGTTCTCTTTTGCTCTTGCGGCAGGCGCCTTTCTCTATATTTTCGGTGAAAAGGGAATCTGGTATAACCTGATTGCTATTCTTATTGCCAACATATTTATGATTCTCGCAATAATTGCACAGTATGGCATAGGGAATTATTTTTCGGAGCTTTTTACGCTTATTGTTACATTTGCCGATGAAACAGGCGATATTATAATTCATGCGGAAATTCATGAACTTGCATTCTGTTTGGGAGCGTATCTGATATATATGATGTTCAAACCCAAAAAAGATATTGCTTTTCTGATACTTTTTTTGCTTAGTTTATTTTGCTTTTTGTCGGCATTCAAGAGAATTGCAATTATTGCAATTGCAATTGCGCTCTTGTTTGGCTATGGGCTCAGACTGATTGCAAAACGCAGCGACAAGGCGGCAAGATTTTTGTGTACGTTTTTATCGTTTGCAGTTATTTTAATTTTGATATGCTACATTGCCTTTATAAAGTCGGGAGCATTTGAGATTCTTGAAAAAGCAGGAATCAACACAAGCGGACGTGTGGGAATTTATTCCTCGGTTGATGAGTTCTATGAATTTAAGCCGGGATTTATCGGCAACGGAATAGGTTTTCTGACATATCAGTTAAATACCAATATGTCGATTGGTGTGGCATCTATTCATAACGATTTTCTTCAGCACTTTATTGACCTCGGATTTTTTGGCTATATTATTTGGCTTGTTTCAATGACTGTTTTGAGAGTGTGGTGCTTTGGGGCAAAAGGTAAAACGGAAAATGCAATAATTGTTTTTATGCTCACAATTTATCTGATTGTTGTTTCTTCTACAGATAACACAATGAACTATCCGCTTCTTACGGGTGTTTTGGCAATCCTTATGATTGGAAGCGGTTATGATAAAGAGGTGCGAGATACCGAACTGAAAATATTCGGATGCATATCTGATGCCAATAAGGAAAAGGAAAGCGGGTCGATACTTTGAAAATACTGATGGTAAATAAATTTCTTTATCCGCGCGGCGGAAGTGAAAGCTATATGCTTTCTCTGGGTGAGTATTTTGAAAAGCTGGGTCATGAGGTTGAGTATTTCGGAATGTATGACGAAAAAAACACTGTTGGCAACTCCGCAGGTCAGTACACTCAGAATATGGATTTTCATACCGGAAAGCTTGAACGGTTTATCTATCCGTTTAAGATAATATATTCATTCGAAGCAAAGAAGAAAATAGGCAGGGTTATCGACACTTTCAAACCTGATATTGTTCATATGAACAATATTAATTTTCAGCTCACCCCGTCAATAATAGATGCCGTGAAAAAGCGCGGCATACCGCTTGTGCAAACGGTTCACGACTATCAGATGATATGCCCGAATCACCTTTTGTATGATTTTGAAAGCAATGTTGCGTGCGAAAAGTGTCTTGAGGGTTCGTATATTAACTGCCTGAAAAATAAATGTATTCACAACTCAAAAATCAAAAGCTTTCTTGGTGTTGTTGAAGCGCTTTTCTACTCTGCTTTAAAAACCTACAGAAAGGTGGATTTGTTTGTTTGCCCGAGTAATTTTCTTGCAAACAGGCTTTTGTCGGCAAAGAGTTTTTATAAGGGTAAAACTTTCACCATACATAATTTTATAAATAAAAAAGAATTTGCCAAAAAGGATATTTCGGGAGAACCGTATATAGTTTTCGTGGGACGTCTTTCAAAAGAAAAGGGTGTGGAAAATCTTGCCGGTGCGGCAAAGCTTCTCGGAGAATACAGATTTGTTGTGGCAGGAAGCGGACCCGATGAGGACGTGCTTAAAAACATCGCCAATGTTGAGCTTGCAGGATTTCTCACCGGAGAGAAACTCTATGATGTAATGTCCAATGCAAAAATTTTGCTTTTGCCGTCGGTGTGCTACGAAAACTGCCCCCTTTCCATACTGGAAGCGCATTCAATGGGCGTCCCGGTGGTAACAATGAACTACGGCGGTATGGCAGAACTCGTAAGAGACGGGGAAACCGGAACACTTGTTGACGAAGCAACTCCCGAATCAATAGCAGAAAAAATCAGGCAGATAATGAGTGATGAGAGTTATTACAATAAATTAAAAGAAAATTGCAAATCAGAAAATGAAAACATTCTGAGTATAGAGTCATATTGTGAAATACTAAAAGAAAAATATGACGAATTGATTAAGAAGTATAATTAGATGCAAATCCGGAGGTGAAAGATTTGACAGCCCCCCAAACAAGTATTATTATTCCTGTTTATAATGTTGAAAAGCAGCTTGACAGATGCCTTGAATCCATAACCGGGCAGACTCTTGAGGAAATAGAAGTAATACTCGTTGACGATGCTTCAACGGATTCAAGTCCCGACATATGCGACAGCTGGGCGTTGAAAGACGAACGCATAAAGGTTATTCATAAATTCAACGAGGGTGCGGGCCCTGCAAGAAATTCGGGACTTTCAATTGCAAAGGGGAAATATATCGGGTTTGTTGATTCAGACGATTACGCAGAGGCCGGAATGTTTGAAGCTTTGTATGATGCGGCCGAAACTTATGGTGCAGAGTTTGTTATGTCCGGAGTAAGATTCGTTGGCGGAAATATATTTTCTGAAAACGGGAATCTGACAGTCAGAAATTTTTTTAAGAAAGACACTGTTTTTGAAACAGATGAAGATATAAAACAATTACGGCTCGGAATTGTTGGGGCACTTCCTGATGAACCTGAGGACTCCAGATACGGAATGAGCGTTTGGAAAAATCTTTTTCGCCGTGATGTTATTGAAAAAAACTCTCTGAGCTTTATGTCGGAAAGAAAAATAATGTCTGAGGATGCACTGTTTCTGATGGACTATGCAGGATGTATAAAAAAGGCTGTTGGCATAAGCGGTGCGTATTATAACTATTGCCGCAATGAAGAATCTATATCAAAGTCATATAAAAAAGACCGGTTTGAAAAAAGCCTCGTTTTTCTGGGAGAGGTTGAAAAAAGGCTGGAAAATGATTTTTCTCCCGATGAATATAAAATATATTTAGGAAGATTCGTTCAGTCGTTTTGCAGAGTAGTATGCTCTCAGGAGATAATGTATGCTCTGGAAAAAAAGATGAAATATTGCGAGCTGAAAAAAAGACTTGAAACAATATGCAACCATGAAAAAACTGTGAGTGTTTTGAAAACATATCCAATAGCAAAGCTTCCGGGGAAGCAGGCAGCGTTTGCATTTGCTATGAAACACAAAATGTATTTGCTTCAGAAAATTATGGTTTCTTTGAGAAAGGGATAAGAACAAAAATGTTGTTTTCGGTAATTGTGCCTATATATAATGTTGAGGATTATCTTGAAGCGTGTATTAAAAGCGTTCTTAATCAGACATTCGGCGATTTTGAACTTATTTTGGTGGATGACGGCTCACCCGACAGATGTCCTGTAATCTGCGATGAATATGCAAAAAAAGATTCACGCATAAAGGTTATACATCAGAAAAATTCCGGACTTGCCGGTGCACGGCAGTCGGGAATAAAAATTGCATGCGGTGATTATGTGCTGAATCTCGATTCCGACGATGAAATTGAGCCTGATACTCTCGGGTGTGCCCAAAAAATAATATCCGATACTAAGTGCGATATAATATCTTTTGCGTATCAGTGGATAGAAAACGCAATGTGCACAAATGTTACGGATGATGAGCTTGATGAGGGGTTTTATGACCGTGACGGCATTGAAAAACACATTCTGCCCCGGGTTTTGATGGATGAAAATATGAAGCATACTTCGTATTATCTGGCAGGGAAAATTATCAGAAGAAAGTTTCTTTTGCCGCATCAGCTCAGCGTAAACCCCAATATATCACTCGGTGAGGACTTGTGTTGCGTTGTGCCTTGTTATCTAATGGCAAAAAGTGTGTATATCAGCAAAAAAACAGCGTATCTGTATACCAAAAGAAGCAATTCAATATCGAAGAATTTCAACACAAAACAGATATATCTTATAGAGAATGTTATAAATGAAATATGCAATCTTGATATGGAGAAGCCGGCTGATTTTGAAAATCAGATTTGCAGATATTCGTGCTTTATGTGTTTTGCAATTCTGGCGGCGGCAGCAGAAGGGAATTATTTTAAAAGCATTAAAGCTATAAAGCATTCAATCCTCAATTCCGTTCATGCATCAAAAATAAAAAAAGCACAGTTTTCAGATATCACACCAAAGAGCCGTGTGGGAATATATCTTATGAAAAAAGGATGCTTTGGAAGTGCATTTGTCTTTCTAAATCTTTGCAGTAAGGTCAGAAAAATTTTTAAAAAAGGGTGAGAAGAGTGAACTTAGTGCCTGAAATATCAGTAATAATGAGTGTGTATAATGGCGAGGAATATCTTGCCCAAACAATAGAAAGTGTTATAAATCAGACTTTTGAAAACTGGGAGCTTGTTGTGATAAACGATTGTTCAAAGGATTCAACCGCTGAAATTCTCGGGAAATACTGTGCTGAGGATGAAAGAATAAAGGTTTATTCAAATGAGGTTAATCTAAGGCTTCCGGCGTCACTTAACAAGGCGATTTCACTTTGCAGGGGCAAATACATAGCACGAATGGATGCCGACGATATCTGCATGCCGGAAAGATTTGAAAAGCAGTATGAATTTATGGAGAAAAATCCGGAAATTTCACTTTCGTCGTGCAGATTTTTAACACTTAAAAATGGTGTGTATTCATCAGGCGGATGCGGCTCAAGATGCGATAATGAAGCCATAAGAGCCATGCTCTTGGTTGCAAATCCGATTTTGCATCCGGGTGTTATTGCAAAAGCCGATGTTATGAAGTCGCTTTTATACGACACAACACGCACCTGCACCGAAGACCTTGAACTCTGGACAAGATTTGCAATGAACAATCTGAAAATGGAAATACTCCCGGAGTATTTGCTCATATACAGACTTCACGACAAACAGATCACATCCACAACATTGGAAAAACAGCATAAAGAGGTTCTTGAGATTCAGGATGTTTATTACGGAAACCTGCTTGAAAAATTGGATGCAGAATCAAAAAAATTCCACATAAACGGAGTATATTTCAGGGAAAACACCGATATAAACAAACTCCGGTTGTTTTTTAAACGCATAAGAGAAGTAAATAAAAAGACCCATGCTTTTACATCCGATGCATTGGGATATGCTTTTTTTGAAATTCTGGCAGAATATAAACGGCACGGAGTTGCAAAGGCAGATATAATAAAAGCTATGACAGATTTGAATGTTTTCATTTTGATAAAGGAAATTTTAAGACGCAAGAAAAGTGCCCGTGCTGATGGAATATCATGCATTGAAGCCGCAAAAAGAATCGGACTGAAAAAAACATCGGGCACGGTTGAATTTCCGGTATTTTCCGGAGCGGACAGGAGTTGATGCTGATGCAGATTTTTGAATATCCTTATGTTATAATAACGATTCTGGCTTTCGCCTTTTTAACGGCGTGCGCAGTTGGCTTGATATTTGCCTCCAAATTTATTAAAACTGCAAACGGAACAGTGGGAAAAGATTTTTGCAGTATCAGAAAGCTTGAAAGTTTGTATGAGAAGCTTGTTAAAATGCAGGAATCCCGTTGCGTTATCTATGTTGGCGTTTCTCTCGATACCATAAGCAGACTTTATTCGGGTTCAAAGGCTCTGAGAATATTATCGGGAATAAGAACGGCTTTACTCAATGTGTTTCCCGGAGATTATAAAGGTGAGATTGCCGTGTATGGTGAAAAAAGCTTTGTTGCTGTTGTAAACTGCAGCGGAGCGCAGGCGATGCCGGATATTATGAAATGTATTGAAAAAGCCAAAAAAATCATTTCGGACAACGAAGCAATAAATGTTGCTTATGTGAGATTCGGTTATATGATAACACGTTCAACAGAAGTGGATTTTAACACTGCTGTAACCAGAGCGAAGCAGGCATATATAATGGCAGAGCATGAAAATTCGTTGTGTTGTGAGTGGAATAATACCAGCGGAAAAAATCTTGAGAAAAAAATTAAAAGAGAAAACAGCATCAGCGATGAAATATCAGGCAACAGATTTTTCCTTGAGTATCAGCCTATTATTGATGCAAAAAGCGGAGAACCCGTTGGCGCCGAGGTTCTGGCAAGGCTCAATTCTGAGTCGGACGGAGTTCTTTCTCCCGGCGCTTTTTTGTCGGCTGTTGATTCTGTTGGATTAAACAATAAATTCGACTACTATATATTTGAGAAAAATTGCAAATGGATTTCCAACAATAAGACTCAGCGTGAAAAGTATGTGTATACAATAAACTTCTCCCGTTCCACTCTTTGCAACAGGGATTTTGCGCAAACCATAACTGAAATGGTTGATAAATATGAATTGAATTATTCGTCAATTGCTGTTGAAATTCTGGAAGATAAAACTCTGACGTCTGAGGAAAGGGAGATTATGAAAGAAAATCTTTCTATTCTTAAAAAGAAAGGTGTTCTGATACTTCTTGACGATTTTGGAAGCGGATATACCTCGTTTATGGATTTAAACAGTTTTGGCATTGACATTGTTAAAATTGATAAGACGATAACTCATAATGCACTTTCAAAGAACGGTTTTCTGATTCTGAAAAACATTGTGTCTACCGCTAAGGAGTTGAAACTCAAAACGCTTTGCGAGGGTGTGGAAAATGCAGAGCACGAAAAGGCTGCCAAAGATTCCGGATGTGATATGCTTCAGGGATATTACTACTACCGCCCGATGCCTGTGGCTAAGCTTGAGGAAATTTTGGGAAAGTAAGAGAGGTGATTTGATTTGCTGTCTGTGATTATTCCGGCATATAACGAAGAGTCTGTTGTGGAAACTGCTTTTTCCACGATACGCGATATTTTAAGCAGAGAAAATATAGAAAATGAAATTATATTTATTGATGATGGTTCTTCCGATTCAACATATGAGAAAATAAAACAGCTTTCCTTAAAAAACGAAAATATGAGCGGTTTGCATTTTTCAAGAAATTTCGGAAAGGAAGCGGCAATTTCGGCAGGTCTTGCTGCATCCGCAGGCGACTGCGCAGTGGTTATTGATTGCGATCTTCAGCATCCGCCGGAAAAGATTGTTGAGATGTATCGTTTGTGGGAGCAAGGGTATGAAATCGTTGAGGGCGTAAAAAAATCAAGAGGCGACGAAAGCAAGATGTATGGTATGGCGGCGAGAGCATTTTATTCGCTGATAAGCTCTATGGTGGGGTTTGATATGCTCAATGCTTCGGATTTTAAGCTTCTCGACAGAAAGGTAATTGATATTTTGAATGCAATTCCCGAAAGAAAAGGATTTTTCCGCGCAATATCCTATTGGGTCGGCTACAATAAAACAACTGTTGAATTTGATGTTAAAGACAGAGCGGCAGGTGTTTCCAAATGGTCAACAAAAGCACTTATTAAGTATGCAATTTCAAACATCTCCGCATATTCAACAATACCCATGCAGATTGTTACCGTGCTCGGATTTATAATGCTTCTGATAACTTGCATATTCGGTGTGTGGGCGCTTATAGACAAAATCATAGGAAGAGCACTCGAAGGTATGACAACGGTTATAATTATCACAATTTTCATCGGAAGCATAATTATGATAAGTCTTGGAATTATAGGTTACTACGTTGCACGTATCTACGAGGAGATAAAGGGAAGACCCAAATACATAGTGTCTGCAAGCTGCAGAAGTAAAAAAGAAACATCCGTAAAATAAAAACTATATTTGTAAATTCAAAGAGAGGCTGTAGCAAAATGAAAAATGACGGTTCGTCGAGGACGCCGAACCCTACAAATTGCTGTGTATATATACTATGTACACAATATATGTAGGGGACGGCCTCCCGGACAAAACCGGAAAAATCATTTTGCTGCGGCCTCTTTCTTTGGTTATTTTG
>JAZSOL010000008.1:0-5315 GCA_045536915.1 Clostridia bacterium | reverse complement strand
CAAGTTGTAAAAAATAAGTATCCTAAAGTTGCAACTGCACCAAATTTGAAGTATATCAGAATATACACCAATACACTCGGTGCAGAGCTTTATGTGGATGATTTTTCATATTACATTGAAAAAACAGATGCCGAAAAGGTTCAAAGCGATCTTGAAGCGCTTAGTGAGAGCATATTTGCCGATAGTCTTTCGGAAAACGGATTGATTAAAAGTGATATTACCCTGCCCAAAACCGGTGCATCCGGAAGCTCAATCACCTGGACAAGCTCCAATGAAGCTCTTATCAAAACCAACGGTGAGGTAAGTCATGCGGATTATACATGTGAAACAAATCCCGAGGTCACACTTACCGCAACCGTTAAATCGGGCTCGGTTTCGGAATCGGAAGTATTCACAGTTAAGGTAATTAAGGAGAATGAATACATTTCCGGCAA
This sequence comes from Clostridia bacterium, assembly GCA_045536915.1. Classification (GTDB taxonomy): domain Bacteria; phylum Bacillota; class Clostridia; order UMGS1810; family UMGS1810; genus RGIG1828. The sequence goes on along the minus strand of JAZSOL010000008.1, from coordinate 4,881 downwards.
ACCAATCGTAGAGGAAATTATTTATGCAAATGATTTTTCTTCCGGTGAGCTTGATGAAAAATACTTTACTTTAAACCAGAGCGGCGGAAGCGTAACCGTCAATAACAATGCACTCGAAATAAACAGAACTGAAAACACGGGTACAACTATTGCGGATATCTATTTTAATGAAGAACATGAGGGGATTGAAGGCCGTATCGGTATATCATATACACTTCGTAAAAAGAAAGCAGGTAAGTTCTTTGCAAGATTCCGTCAGTCAGGCGGTTCGGATTTTACCGGTATCGACTGGTATAAAACCCATGAAGCGGGATTTTACATGACAGATTCCGAAGGCGTTTCGGGCGAAAACAAGGCGGAAGATTTATATGAGGATGAGCTCAGAGTCACGGCTCTGATCGATACAACAGCTGACACCTTCGATTTGTGGCTTAATGAAGAAAAGGTTTGTGAAGATGCAAGTGCAAGAACGCTTCCGGCAGAAAATCTCAGATATTTACGCTTCTATCTGCAAACTACAACCTACATTACAGCTACTGTGGATGATGTGAAGATATATTACGCTCAGGAAACTGCAGTTACCAATAAAACCACAACCATCGAAGGCGAACCCGCAGAAAATATCATCAGCGGAAAAACTGTTGATACCTCGGTAACGGTTAAGTCTTCAAAGTCAGGAAGCGTGTGTGTTTTTGCAGCACTCTATTCCTCGGCAGACAAAATGGAAACCGTTGTTTTTGAAAAGCTTGATTTTGATGCTCCGGGTGAAAAAACAACCGATACACTTTCAATTATTGTTCCCGAAAATGCACAGGGATACACTCTCAAGACAATAGTAACCGATTCACTAAAACCGGTTGCATGGTTGACAGAAAACAAAACCTTAGACACAGTTATTCAATAACAGTTATACCAAATGACTGCAGAGCTCCGACAAAGACTTTGCAGTCATTTTGAGCATATGTATACTAAAAAAGAGGTGCGTATTTTGAAAAAGTTTTTAAGCATATTTTTGATTTTGACAATTTTAACTACAGGATTTACCACTATTTATGCTGACTCTGATGTGACAGGTCGTCTCACGGGTCTTGGCATAATGCAGGGTGACGAAGGTGGACTCCGCCTTGAAGACAACCTCACCAGAGCAGAATTTTGCACTCTTGTGGCGCGTCTCCTTCAGCTTGGTGACTACTCCGCTCCGTCTGATACGGGATTTGCCGATGTTCCCCAAAGCCACTGGGCAAGCGGATGCATAAGTGCACTTTGTTCTATGCAACTTGTGAACGGCAACGGTGACGGCACTTTCAGCCCCGACAATAACATCATCCTTCCCGAAGCGGTTAAGGTTTTGGTGTGTGCGGTTGGCTACGGTGTGGCAGTTGAGGGCGAAAATCCTTACCCCAACGGCTATCTTGCTATGGCATCAAAGCTTGGCATCATCTCCGGCATCACCGATGACAGCAATGCCATCACGAGACAAACTGCCGCAGAGCTTATCTATAACACCCTGGACGTTGTTCCTCTCGACAGGGTATACGGCACCGACAGCTACGAGACAAGCTCCGAAAATCTCACACTCTATGAGCTTTTGATGCGCACGGATGATATGATTGAAATTGAAGGTATTTTGCTTTCGAATGAATATGCAAGCATAGAAGAGGAAGAATTTGAGTCCGACAAAGGGTATCTTACAATAGATGTTATCTCTTCAAGCGATGAAGATGAGGTTCTTGGCGAAATCACCTTAAAAACCTCAAAGGCATATAACGAATTTCTCGGATGCCGTGTTGAGGGATATGTGAGAGGAGCAAAGGGCAGATACGAGGTAGTAAGCCTTACTGCTCCCGAAGAATATAATGAAATCACAATCATTGAAGCCGAGGATGCCGAGCTTTCAGAGGACTATATGGAATACTGGACTCACGGCGGCGAAAAAACCGATAAGCTCAGCTTTGAATCCGATGTTATTTATATGTACAACAATCGTCTTTTAGAAGATATCAAAAACGAAGATAAGGTTATTCACACCGGCCGCTACAGACTCCTCGACAATGACGACAACAACAAAATCGACATAGTTTTTATTGAGGAATACGAAAGCTTTATTGCAGAAAGGGTAAATGCAGAGCAGCTCACGATTTATTTTGCCAACAAAGAGCTCTACCGCGGCACAAACAATATCACATATGAGATTGACGATGACGAGAAGGTATATGAAATAACCGACAAAGACGGCAATGCAATTGAATTTGCAAGCATCCTCCCGGGCTTTGGTGTTACAATCATGTCCAGTAAGGATGATGTATACACCAAAATCATGATTTCCGATAAATCCGTTTCCGGCAAGGTTGATGGCGTAAATGAGAGTGAGAACTCAATTGTCATCGGCGGTGAAGAATTTGAGCTTGCCCTCGGAATAAGCGGTGAACCCAATGTTGACGTTGACCTTTCGGATGAAGCGACCTTTGTGCTGGATGTTTTCGGAAAAATCATTGATATCTACGGCGACAAGATAACCAAAATGGAATATGCCTACGTTATGGCAACATCTGAGGGCAAGGGTCTTGAAACAGGACTTTCCTTAAAGGTGGTTAAGGGTGCAGATCCGATTCGCCGCGAAGAAGTGAAATCCGGCAATACAGAAGTTTCTTATCTTTTCCAGAACAGCGAATTTATTGAGCTTAAGTGTTCCGAAAAGGCTGTTTGCTACGAAACCGAAGAGACCGTTAATTCCAATGAACACTTTGTTCAGATTTTCAGAGAAATTCCTGTAGATTCACAAAATCTTGTGAATTGTATAATCGGATACACCACCAATTCAAAAGGCGAAGTAAACAAAATCTATGCATACCCTGTTCCCCAGAATGATTCTTCTCTCGGAAATTCTGAGTTTAATGCCGACATACTTTCCTTCGGCGGCGAAGCAACCGGAAATGCCATCGGAAGAGGATATGCCACAAACAGCGCAACTCAGTTTATCTGCGTGCCCAATCACGCATCACCTTCCGATGATGACTACTTTGTTCAGCTTGAAATTAATGATGAAGCAAGCGGCAACTACGTTTACGGCATAAAGAGCTTTTTTGTTGACACCTCTGCCGATCTTTATTATGAAGAGGAAAAAGAGGTTCAGAAAGGTCAGCCCGTTGACGTGCTTTTGATCCGTGCCGAAATGAAGGCTGACAATCCTCCCCCCGTATCTCAGGATGCCGACATCTGCATCATAGGTAAGATTTCATCTACCATGGGCAAAACCGGTGACGATGAGGGGAGTGAGGTGTTCCGTCTGGAGCTTTTAAACGGTGATAAAAAAGTTACTGAATATACTCCCTCATCGGGAAAAGCCTTCGATACAGCTAAAGGTCTTATCAAGGGCGACCTTGTGTGCTACACAAAAGACGGTTTTGGCAGAATTGCAAGAATAGAACTCATTGGTCATGTTCAGGGGCTTGATGCAGACCTTGAAGAGGATGACGAAAGAGAACACGACTATCGCCAGGAAGGCAACATGATTTACGGCATGGCAAAGAGCATCGAAAGAGAGCTCTACTATTATAACTACAACGAAATTGTAGACGTGATATATCTTGACCTTGGCGAAGATATCACCAGAAAGATAAGAGTCCCTGTGACAGACGGACCTCCGGTATATCTCTATGAACCCAAAACCGGATGGATTTACCCTGCAACCACTGATGATATTCTCACGGGAGAATCAGGCATCTGTGCCTATACCAACGATGACGGAATGATTTCGGCGGTTGTTATCATAAACGAATAGGAGGGAAGAAATTGTGAAAAAAATTCTATCTTTGATACTGGCATTTTCGGTTTTTCTCACGATTTTTCCGACCGCAAATATCGGATATACAAGCTCATATGATGAAATTCCGGAGCCTGTGACAATGAAGTATTCGGATGATTTTAGCGGTTCAAAGCTTAATGCAAGAATCACCACTCACACCCAAAACAGCAGTGGTGATAAGGCAGGAACCGTGGCAATGGAAAACGGTGAGCTTAAAATATTGAAGGATGTTACCAATAACACCGAATGGACGGGAGTCAACGTATACTTAAACGAAGACAAAACCCCCGTCGCCTCGGGGGAGTTTGTGACAAAATTTAAAATCAGACGTACATCTATTGATTCCACAATTCACGTCAGAATGAGGAACTCCGGTTCAAAAGACTTTACCGGAGTTCAGTGGAGCAAAAACAGCAACAGCGGAACCTGGTATTCCACCAAAAAAGGAGAAGATAATTCCGATTTGAGAAAATTTTCGGGGCTCGGAATCAAAATGGATGTGGATGCCTCCGATGAAATGGTTATTACCACATACTATAACCTTGACAATCAGACATTTTCTATGTGGATAAATGATGAGCTTGTTGCAAAAGACGTATATCCCAGAAATGCAGCTGCGCAGGATCTGACGTATATCAGAATATACACTCAGACAAAGGGCGGAGAGCTATTTGTTGATGATTTTGAGTACTATCTTCTCCATGAAGAAACAAATGACGACGAAACCGATGATGACGAAATAAACAGCGACGGAACTGACGATGATATAATAGACAGTGACGGAACGGATGATGAAATAAACAAAGAGCCGATTCCCGAACCCGTAACAATGATATATTCGGATGATTTTGGCGATTCAAAGCTTAACGGAAGAATCACCACTCACGTCCAAAGCAGTGATGGCGAAAAGGCAGGAACCGTGGCATTGGAAAACGGTGAGCTGAAAATACTCAAGGATGTTACGGACAATTCAGAATGGACAGGTGTTAACATATATCCCGATGAAGACAGATTGCCTGTCGGCTCAGGGGAGCTTGTGATTCGCTTTAAACTCAGGAGAACAAGACGGATCGTAG
>JAZSOL010000264.1:0-3275 GCA_045536915.1 Clostridia bacterium | reverse complement strand
GCTCACAGAACGACATGGCTACGATCCGACTTGATATATATAATTATGCAATCCGTTTGTTTGAGCACACGTGGTCCAGCGGAAACTCAGGCTGCGATCCGTTAGTTACTTTCCAGAATGGTAATATTGAAGGTTTAAACGGTTCTGAATTGACACAGTATAGTATAAATCAGTGGTATCATGTTTTTGTTGTGGTAAACAGCACAAACAATCCTAAAGAAAGAACGTACGATGTGTATGTTAACGGGATAAATGTTGGTTCCGGTTTGCAACTGTCAAAATCATTTACTGAATCTGGTCCATTTGAATTTATAAATGTTGGCCACAAAGCATGGGATAATAATTTCTGCTATTGCTATATTGATGATATAAAAATATATGAATATACCGGACTTGGATTTGAAAGTGGCAGTATAGCAAGTAATCAGCAGAATGTGAATCCGGAAAGCAAAGATATCAATCTCAATTTCACTGCACCTTTGGATTCCGATACGCTTGGCGCAATTAAATTAAATGATTCAGATGGAAATGAAGTAGCTATTACTCCTGAATTGGACTCTCTTGATAAATCGGTATTGAATATTAAAATTAATGGAGATTTAATTTCCGGTAAAAAATACATTCTGACTTTTGAAGGAATAACAGGTGTTCTTGGAGAAATATATAATGATTCCATATCGTTTAAAACCGGTGCACCGATGATGAATATGACAAGTATTCCAAAAGACGGTGCAACAAACGTGGGTGTATTTGAAAATATTGTTCTTAGTTTTGATCAACCTGTTAATCCTGCAACTTTTGATAAATCAAAAATTGAAATTTCAGGCTTGACTCAGAATGATTTCAAGGCTGAATTAACACAAGAAAATGTGATAACAGTTACTTTGTACAGACCGCTTTATGAAGCAACTAAATACACGGTTACTTTATCAGACACTATCCGAAGCACAAAACTTACGAATTCCAAAGCGGTATTCAATAAATCCTTTACCTTTACCACAGGGGTTTCCGGTAAGTTTACTGATGAGTTTGATAATTATGTACGCAGTATGTATGACTACAGCAAAACGGGCGATGGAAGTAGACCGAATTTTACATTCCCCACAGAACCTAATAATAATGTTGACAGTAGTATACTCACAGTAGCATACAATGAAGCTCCTGCGTATATGATTTATTATATTGAAGATGGTATTCATTCCTTCAGATTAAATAAACATGTTGGTAATTCGCAAAGACCTGATAAAGATGGTCCTGTTAAGATATATGTAGCAAGTGAGTATGATAAACAAACAGGTATTGGAGACTGGAAAGATGTTACTCCTCCGGAAGAGGTTATTGAAGTTTCGGGACTTCATGACTTTCTTACTGCATATAAGCACGAGATGATAACCGACGTGCCGGATGGTTCAAAATATCTTAAGGTTGAAATAGGTGATCCTAAAGATTCACCGCTTGATGAAAATGGAATGAAAAACATATGGAGTCCGGAGCTTTCCAGACTGGAAATTAACCATGTTCCGGTGTTTAAGCTTGCATGCACATCACCTGATGTTATTGATAAGGGCGACTGGATTTATCTTGATTTTACAAGTGCGGTTAACGGCAGCACCGTAGCAGATGCAATCACAGTTACAAAAGACGGAAATTCTCTTGAAATAAAAGACACAATTTTAGCTGATTTTGAAAAGATAGTAAAGCTCAAAGTTGCAGGTGGATTAGAGATGAATTCTGAATATACAGTTACAATTGATCCCGAAAAGCTCACCGGTGCAACAGGAATTCCATTTACCGGCAGTAACGAGGTTGTTTTTAAGGTTGGAGAAAAGAAATACGAACTCAGAGCAAAGTTTTTAAATGGAACCAATATTATTGAAAATACAATAGACGGAATGATTACGGTTGAAGGCACTGTTTTGTCGAAGGAGAGCAATGCACAGATTGTAGTTGCACGTTATAATGAAGAAGAAATACTTGTTGATATTAAAGCTCCAAATCCATTTTCAATGGGTGATGAAAAAAAATCCTTCAGCGTAGATCTGACCGGATGTCTTGCAACAGATACAATCAAGGTATTCTGCTTTGACAGTCTCGACACTATTGGGTATTTAGGCGAGAGCGAAGTTTTAAAACCGATTCGGTAATTTTTGTTTTATGAATTGTATAGAACAAAAATCATATTGTTACAGGGAGAGAAAATAATGAACAGAAAAATAATAAGCACCCTGCTGAGTTTTGCATTATTGATATCTTGTATAACTGTAATGCCATTTTCCGCGAGTGCGGATATGACGTACTACGTAAACGAAAATTTTGAAAACGTAGCCGATTTGCAGGAACTGGAAGAAAGACCTGAAATTTTTCAGGTGCACGGTGGTTCAAACGGAATCGTAGGAATAGCAAATATTCCCGAAAGAGGTAATGTGGTTGAATTTAATTTCAGCTCAAAACCAAGTGACGGCACCAACAGAAATAACTTTATAAAATTCAATCCCAATCCCGGAATTTCACTTGTGGACAATAAGGTTATTATGGAAGCAAAGGTTTATCCCACGGCAGCGGGTAACCACGCAATACGTCTGTTTGAACAAACATGGAGCTCACATGCTTATACAAGCAATCCGAGCTTTGAACCTCTGGTTGTTTTCCAAAATGGCAACATTGAAGGCGCAAGCGGTGCTATGACCACTTATTCCGTAAATGAGTGGTATCATATCTATATTGTTATAAACAACACAGAAAATCCTGCAGACAGAACATATGACGTTTATGCCAACGGTGAGCTTATTGGCTCTTCCTTAAAAAGAGCAGGAACCTTTACTACAACAAATACCATTGACTACATAAACATTGCCCACAGAGCCTGGGCGGCAGGTAATACATATATTGATGATGTGAAAATATTTGAATATCCGGGATTTGAGCTTGAAAGCACCAGTATAGACGGTAAGCTTCAGAATGTAAATCCCAAGACCGGAGAAATCAGTCTCAAATTCACATCACCTCTTAATCCGGCAACAATAAACAGTATTGCCCTTATAAATTCAGACGGTGAGAATATGAGTATTGTTCCAACGCTTGATTCTTTTGATAAATCTGTTTTGAATATTGCTCTTGGTGAAGAACTGGAGCCGGGAGAAGAGTATACCTTATCTTTTGACGGTTTAACAAGCATCATGAACGAAAGCTATGATTCATCAATTGTTTTTAAAGCCGGCTTAATGATGATGAATATGACAAGCATTCCTGCTGACGGAGAAACTGATGTCAGCGTT
>JAZSOL010000002.1:0-1910 GCA_045536915.1 Clostridia bacterium | reverse complement strand
CATGAAGTGCCGCAAACATTGCCGCCACATATGCGGCACAAGGCATGCTCTGACGAAATTCTTTGGTGGTGTTACCGCCATGGATGAGGTCGTTGTAGTTCCATTCATTAAGGTGGGTTTCCGCATTTGTAAAGCCGTGTTCATCCAAAAGCTTACGGATGTAGCTTTGAATTATGGCTATATCTTCCACGGCATTTGAGTAGAAATGCCATGAGAAAAAGTCGAGAGGTGCTTTTGTTTCGGGGGCGGTGATGTATTTGAGAAAGCCTTTTGCAAATGGAATCAGGTCCACAAACCAGTCGTCAAAAGCACCGAGGGTGTAGTCTTCACGTACGGCTGTGTAGAATCCGGTTGAGCCGTAGCCGCCTATTTTGAGATTGGGGAAGCGTTTTTTAAGGTGATTTGCCGTAACAGAGTAGAGTTCATAATACTCTTCCGGTGTACCCGACCAGAGATGCCAGTTGTCGGGTTCGTTCCAGATTTCCCAGTATTCAATGCCCATGTGGTATCCGTTTGCCCAGCCTTCGTTGTAGTGCATGATGATATGCTCACAAATCTCAGCCCACTTTTTCGGGTCTTTGGGAGGATGGATATAACGTGCCACAATGTGCGAACGGTTTTCGATGGATTCACCCAAGCGGTAGTATACCTTTGTGCCGGCATTTATGATGTTTTTAAGATACAAATCCGTGCAGGCGAAGTTGTAGGACTCGGGATCGTTTACATCTGCCCTGAAATCAGGAAATATGCAATGGATGTTGATAAATTCACCGGAGCCGTAGTAGCCTTCGGTATCGTGAGTACGGGAATAGAAAAATCCGGCTTCTTTAAATTCTTTGGTGCGGTCTCTGAGAAAATTACCGTTTACAGGACCGTTGCCCACACCGTTGAGCTCACGGATGGGGTTTGATGTTTTTTTGATATTCAGTTTGATTGACATTTTATCACGCTTTCTGATAAATCCAAAGCGGTGCTGAATTTCAGACAAATCATCTTCAAATTTCAACACCGCCTTGATTTAAATTATTTTAAAATTCAAAAGTTATATTTTAAATTCTATGATTATTTTGCTTCTGTTTCCAGAACGTAGCCTACCTTGTTGTAAGGCTTCATATTATTTGCATTAAGAACCATAACCTTAACGAATGTGCCTTCCGATGGAATTTCTTCCTGAGTGAGAGCAACGTTTGTGAGCGGAATTTCTCTGCCCTTTTCGTTGGGATTGAGAGTTACGGTTTCCATGTTTACCTTAACAAGCTCATGAGTTTCAATGTTGTACACACCGCAAACAACCATTAAAGGGAGAAGGTCTAAAGTATTGTTGTTGGCAACAAATACTGTTTTGAAGCCTTCTGTAGGAACATAGGTCGAAGCAGGCTCATCTGAATTGTTAAAGTGGTTATAGGTTACGTATGCATCCTTTGAGCTTTCAAACAGAATTGAATCTGTGAGGATAGCTTCGCCGTAGCAGGGCCATTTTGTGCTTGTGGGATACACGAGGCATCTGAGGTATGCACCGTCGTATTTACCGTCATCATTAAACTTATAGCTTGTCTGTCCTGCAATGTCGGTAAAGGTTACATTGTCGGTTGAATACTGCCACTGACACTTAGGATAATCCTCTGCATCGCCTTCGGCATCAGAATAGCCTTCAACAGTTGCAAACGTACCATCATCGGTAATGCTTATGGAAGCACCATCTGCTTCGGGAGCTGTGCCATACTGATATACTCTGATATCATCCACCTGAGCCCAGTCGAATCTGAGAAAGTTTACGTTGTCGGCATAGGTTCCGTTTGCACCCGGAGGTGTAACGGTGGTCTTTCTTGCAACAACATCATCACAAATTTTGTTCCAGTGCTCTCCGTCGGCAGATATGAAGTATTTAACCTTAACTTCGTTCTTTGCAG
>JAZSOL010000218.1:0-4419 GCA_045536915.1 Clostridia bacterium | reverse complement strand
GTTCTTCATCTGTTTCAAACAGCAGTTCCGGGAAAAAAACATCTTCAGATTCAAACGGGGATAACAGTAAACCTGTTAATACGGATAAATATGCTGACAGCGATGGCAATTTAAATAATGGTGAAACTGCTAAATTGCCACCATCAGATGAAAGCAGTACCCCGGAATTTAAATATGAAGATATTTCCGGTGTTGAATGGGCGCATGAAGCTATTTATGCTCTCAGTAAAAAAGGCATAATAAACGGCAGAGGTAATAATTTGTTTGCCCCTAATGCATCCGTTACCCGTGCCGAGCTTGCTAAGATGATAACCCTGGCATTGGAGCTTGATTTGTCAGATACTTCAGAAGCTTCATTTGATGATGTGGATGCAGCTATGTGGTATGCACCGTCTGTTAGCACAGCATATAAAGCCGGAATAATTAAAGGTTATTCAGAAAATGAATTCGGCCCGGAGGATGAAGTTAAAAGGCAGGACGTTTGCCTTATGCTTCACAGAGCATTTTTTAATTCCCAAAAGGCAGACTTAAAGGCGGAATTTAATGATATTAATGAAATTTCCGACTATGCTTTTGATGCAGTATGCTATATGTATGAAAATGGAGTGGTTTCCGGAAAAGAAAATATGATGTTTGATCCGCATTCCGGAACAACCCGTGCTGAGGCTGCAAAAATAATATACAATTGCTTGATTAACTAATTTTACTATATGGGAGGAAAATAATGTTTAAAAAGCTTGTTTCCCTGATTTGCATACTTTCTGTTTTCGTAAGTATGCTTCCAACGGTTGCATTTGCCGTTGAGGTATCGGATGAACCGGTGCTTGAACTTGCATATTATAAGGAAGGCTATTATGATTATGACATGGCTATGCCAGTTGAGAATGCAGAAGATTTTCGCGTTCCTGATGAGCAGAAGCTTGCTATAGGTGAGGTGTATTATCTCACGGTAAATGTGGGAAATATGAAAAATCTTGCATCAATTGGCTTTCCCATACATTTTGATAAGGATGTTGTTGAAATTATTTCGTTTGCAGATGATTCAAGGGTAGAAGACGGAGTATATACACTTGACGAAATAATTGATGGAAGCTGTGGCATTCAGGATAATTTCGACTTTTATTCTGTATGGACGGGCGGTGATATATCATTTGTAAATGATGAGTTTCCGTATGTGTCGAATTCAAAAGGTCTCATTTCGCTTATGTTTGCTAATGTTTCTTATACTTCTGTTGATGGTATACACAGACTTGCCACAATAAAATTCAGGGCAAAAGCAAAAGGAAAGGTAGACTTCCGCGCAGCAACAAAAGCTGACGGCGAAGGCTGTTATGAGAAAACAGAGCCTGACGGATTTGGTTTTTATGCAACTAATCCGCAGACTCATAAATCAGAGAAAATTGAAATTACCGATATAACAATTCCGGACAAGTATGTTGGAGGAACACCGGAAATTATAGGGGTAAGCCCGGAAGAAGCATCTGTAATAAATGATAATTCAGCATTTGCTGTTTTCTTTGATTCTTCAGATGCTGACAGTGTTAATGTGGATGTGTATTATCAGGATGAAGCCGGTGTGTATCAGAAGCTTGAAAGCACAGTTTCAGGCAGGACATCCTCCGGACTTACAATACAGCCGGATATATCGGCAATTCCCGAAGGAATATGTATGTTTAAGTTTACGATTTCTGACAGCATCGGAGTCGGGAATGAATATATTACATATTATGAAATAGACAGAACTCCACCGAAGCCGGTTGAAAATCTTCAGGCATACAGCGGTGCAAAAAGCATCGAACTTGTGTGGGACAGGGCGTCGGAGGTATCGGTTAGTAAATATTACATATACCGTGCTGATTCGGAAGAAGGAACATATGTAAAGGTTGGAACGGTCAACGGCAGAGGTGACAGAGATTATGTATCATATATTGATCCGGTTGGTATCTCTGGAGAATTTTATTATTATGTGACAGCTGTTGACACACTCGGACGTGAGAGCGAAAAGAGTAATATTGCATCTGCATCGGCTCTTGAATCCGAAGAACCTGAAATTATTTCTATTCTTCCTGACGGTAGTGAGAAAGTAAACAAAAGCTTGAAAATCGATGTTTCTGCACATGTTGTGGGATCATATATAAATAAAATGACTTTGGAATACAGTATGGATGAAGATAAGAATAACCGGACATGGACATTGTATGAAACTAAGTCGTTATCGCAGTCACAAAACGGAAAGACATCATTTTATGTTGACACTGCACAGAATATTTTCCCGGAAGACGGAAAAGCATATTTCAGGGTAATTGCGTGGTCAAATGATGGCAAGATGAGTAACGGTGAGCCTGTGAGAACATATTGGATTGATAATGTTCCGCCGGCTAAGGTTACAAACCTTGTTTGCAAAGAGACAATTGAATCTCAGGTTGTGCTTGGATGGACTCCTGTTTCGGATGATGATTTTAAGGAATATGTTATAGAAATTCTTGATGGAAACGGAAAATACACAGAATGCGGAAGAAGCTATGTACCCGAATTTACTGTTGGTAATCTTGAGTGCAATACGGACTACACATTCAGGGTGAGGGCTATTGATATATGTGAAAATTCAGGTGAAGCATCAGAACCGGTTGAAGCCTTAACGACAGGTGACACAAATGCTCCTGTTGTAACTGCAATTAACCCCTCGGCAAAGTACGTAAATGCAAATGCTCAATTTGATGTTACAATAAAGGCGACGGATAATTTCGGCGTGGAGGCCTATAAAATCCAGCACTCATTTGATGAAAAAATATGGAATGATGTAACGGATTTTGAAATTCAGGGAACACCGTCAAAAAACAAAAGCTTCACATATCGCTTTGATGCGGCTTCGTACGGAGTGGGAACCGGAAGTGTGCAAAAGGTTTATATAAGACCGGTTGTTAAAGATATCTACGGTAATATAAGTTCGGAAGATGCCGGCATATATGAACTCTATATAATAGACAACGATGCTCCCGATGCAACAACAGGTCTGGTTGCAGCCGGATATGACGGACATATTGTTGTGGACTGGGATGAAGCAAAAGAGGATGATGTAACAGGATATAAGGTATACAGAAAAACCGCGGACGGTGAGTATGTGTGCGTTGATGAAAACAGAAAATTCCTTGATTACGTTGATTACAATGTTAATCCCGGTGAAACCTATACTTATAAGATAATTGCATTTGACCACGTTGGAAATGAAAGCGGATTCAGCAAAGAGGTAACTGCTACGGCTGAAAAGGATGACGAAGCACCGTCGTTTTATTATCTCAGCCCCAAAAACGAATCGTGGATAAAGCCTTCATCGACGGTTGCTGTTCATGCTAAAGATAACAACAGCCTGAGGTATGTAGGTCTTAAATACAGAGCAGAAAACGGCTCATGGATTGACCTCGGTACTAAGGATTGCTCTGCCAAATATTATAATGCTGTATTTGATATTGCAGATGACATGACCGATGCTGTGTATTATTTTAAAGGATATGCATGCGATGCAAGCGGCAATATTGCAGAATCTGAAGAATACAAATATTATTATGACAGTGTTGCACCTGTTATAACTAATCAGATTGCAGAGGCGGATTCTTCGGGTGTTTTGGTTTCGTGGAATTGCAGTGATACGGATATCCGCAATTTTAAGCTTGAATACAAAACCAAAAACGGTTACTACACTGATGCGGCAAATATTAATATTGATGAAATCAGAAATCAGTATAGCATAACTCTTCCTCTTAAGGAGTATAAGCAAACATATATCGTAAAAATTACCGCGTATGATAAAGCCGGAAATTCGCATACGGTTATAACCAACGAAGTATCTCAGCTCTATACCGGAAGTGATGATGAGGAGGAAGAGGAAATTATACCTGCTCCGCAGATTGTGTGCAAGTCGCTTATAAAGGTTGGCGACGAGGAGCGCTTCGACGGCTCTAAGTCAACGGATAAAGCTGGTATAAAAAGCTATATGTGGGATTTTGGTGATGGAACAAAAGCTTATACAAAGGTTGCTATCCATACCTACAATAATCCCGGAACATACACAGTAAGTCTCACGGTTACCAATGTTAAAGGTAATTCGAGAACCATAAAGAAGGTTGTTGAAGTTGTTGAGCGTGAGGATGCAAAAGCAAAAGCTAAAATAAGAGTTGTTGACGACAGAGGCAACGCAATAAGCGGTGCTGATGTGTTGTTTGACTATTCAGCCAACAGTTATACACATTATAAAACAGACAGTGCCGGATATGTTGAAATTTATGCTGCACCCGGAATGTATTCTGTTGTAGTGTATGGCGGAAATGAATATCTTCCGCAGAAGAAAAATGTGTATGTGAATAAGTCGGATCGTAGCCATGTCGTTCTGTGAGCCAAGGAGTTGATCATTTGGTTTGTCTT
>JAZSOL010000185.1:0-5868 GCA_045536915.1 Clostridia bacterium | reverse complement strand
GTCTTCCTAAGACCGCTTGGCCTCCGACTTACCAACGCTTGCTTTTTCGTCATGCTTCCACAGAGTGAAAAAATCTCTTTTTGAGTTGGTGTTGTTAAAAAATGTTATGTCCGTTCGGTTATTTTTCCATTTGGTGATTGGTGAAATGAAATATTCGCGGTCTTTAAGAAGAGCTTTTGCTATAGCATCAATATTCAAAAGACCGTAGCCGTAATATATATCGTATCCGGGTTCACCTAAATCTGTTGACGCCTGCTTTAAAAGTTCCGCAAATTCGTCGTGATTAATATCCGGCTTTATGTTTTTTGCAATTGCAGCAGCTGCTGTAACCTGAGGGCATGAAAACGATGTGCCTATTCTTCCAATTAAACCGTTGTTTATGTCGAGTCCATAAAACCATTGATCGTTTTTGTTGTTGCCGCCCGGTGCACAAACAGTTACTTTATCATTATATTCCGAATAATAACAGTGAACATTATCATTATCCACCGCCGCCACGCTTATTACGCAATCATACGCCGCCGGATACACAAGCGGGTTGTTTTTTGATTCGGCATAATTCCCGGATGCGGCACACAAAATAACGCCTTTGTTTTTTGCGTTGAGACAAGCTATGTAAAGTCCATTATTGCGGGTTGTGCCACCGATACTCATATTTATAATATCGCAATCATATTCATTAACGGCGACATCTATACTTTTTATTATATCAGAATATTTAAGTCTTCCTTCATTGTTGGTAGCTTTTAAAGAATATATTATTGATTTTGGCGCTATCCCTGCAACGCGATATCCGTTAAACTGTGCTCCGATTACTCCGGCAACCATTGTTCCGTGCCCGAGAATGTCGTTATAGTCATTTATGCTCTCGGAATTTGCTTCAATTTCTTCTTCTACGCAGTTTCGTCCTCCAGCAACAACACCTTTAAGGTCGTTGTGATCTGAAATTCCTGAGTCTATAATGCCGATTTTAACATCGTTTCCATAACACCCGAGATTCCATGCACTTTGCGCATTAATGTTCCATAGATATTTCTGATAGGTCTTGTTATAATATGTATCATTTGGATTATACATCAATTCAGCATAATAATCAGGCTCATAATTTTCAATTGCGCCTGTTGATATGTAATATTCAAGTGTTTTTTCATCTTCAATCTTATAAAGTTTTTCTTCTTTATGTATCATAGTCACATCATTACTTTTGCTTCTCACATTCATCAGACTCGCGTCTTGCTTTAACATATTGCTTAAATATCCGTCTTTGAATGTAACAATATATCCGTTGTATTCATCAGATGCACAAACCGTGAAAAATAATGACAAAAAGAGTAAAACTGTTAAAAATAAAATTCTGAACTTAGTTAACATTTTTATCACCGACACTATATTAACATATAATTTATAAAATGTCTACAAAATATGATAAAAAATATTTTTTGCATTTAATTCCATATTAACAGGCTTTTTGGATATAATGCAAAAACTTTTTCTTAAAGAATTTGATTTTTTGGAAGATTTTTTCTTGACAAAAAGTGCAAAGTGTAGTATTATAATTGAGTGCTCAATGAGCGCCTTGGATTTGTAATTTATGCGCCTATAGCTCAGTAGGATAGAGCGAACGCCTCCTAAGCGTTAGGCCGGTGGTTCGAATCCACTTAGGCGCGTTAATATTACGGGGTGTAGCGCAGCTGGTAGCGCACAAGACTGGGGGTCTTGGGGCCGCAGGTTCAAGTCCTGTCACTCCGATTTTAAAAAAAGGACTGTGAAAAATCTACGGATTTTTCACAGTCCTTTTTTGGGGAATAGGAAAAAATGATATTGATAAATCGAACCCCAAGCTGTACAAAAGTACTGCGAGTGGTGAGATTTGTCTATAGTCAAAAGCATTTTATAAAGAGAAAATTTTAGAATTTTAAAAGGTACTTTATCACTAATATCAGGCTTAAATCATGCTTTTGACGTTCTGGACTTTTTTACATTCCTGTTTTTTGATAATATATTGACATAGTAACAAATTAATGTTACAATCAAAAAAACAATAAAAGTGGAGGTAAAAATGAGAGAATTATACTTGCCAAACACAGCAAATTATCCGCGTCTCGGCACCGATAAATTTTTTGCTGATTATTCCAATACATATGATTTTATGGGCTATATGGATACCGCAATCAGATATATTGAAGATTTCCAGCTCTTAAAGCCCGAGCTATGGCGCAGATTTGTTCAGCAGTTCAGAGAAGATGCTGACTTTGACGCAGGCTGGAGAGGGGAGTACTGGGGCAAGATGATGCGCGGTGCTTGCTTTACTTATTCATATACTAAAAATCCGGAGCTATATTCCGTTCTTACCCAAACGGTAAAGGATATGCTTGATTCTCATGATGAGCTCGGCAGAATCAGCAGCTATGCCGCAAATCATGAATTTGACGGCTGGGATATATGGAGCAGAAAGTATGTTCTTCTTGGAATGCAGTATTTTATGGAAATCTGCACCAACGAAGAATTAAACCTGGAAATTATCGATTCCATGAAAAAACAACTTGACTACATAATGTCAAAAATCGGTCCGAAGGAAGAAGGCAAAAAGCCGATTACCGAAGCAACACGCCATTGGAGAGGGCTTAATTCATCGTCACTCTTAGAGCCTGTTGTGCGTCTTTATAGCATAACCGGTGAGCAGAAATATTTTGATTTTGCAACTTATATTGTTAATGAAGGTGGCACGGATGTTGTAAATATCTTTGATCTTGCATACGAAGACAAGATGTATCCTTATCAGTATCCCACAACCAAAGCCTATGAGATGACCTCGTGCTTTGAAGGTCTTATCGAATACTATCGCCATACCGGTAATGAACGTTTGAAAATTGCTGCAGTAAATTTTGCAAATAAAATTCTCGAAAGTGATTTCACCATAATAGGATGCTGCGGATGTACCCACGAGCTCTTCGACCATTCAACCGTCCGCCAGGCTAACACAAATAATGGTAAAATCGCTCAGGAAACCTGCGTAACTGTTACTCTGATGAAATTCTTTTATCAGATCACCCTGATAACAGGTGAGGCAAAATACGTCGATGCTTTCGAAACCTCACTGTATAATGCATTCTTAGGCTCAATCAACACTGCTCAGGTAACAGAACCCACAATCAAAGACGAATTCCCGGATGCTTTCTATGAGCCTCTCCCGTTCGATAGCTACAGTCCGCTCACAGCCGGCACACGTGGCAACGGAGTAGGGGGATTGAAGCTCATGTCTGATAAGCACTACTACGGATGTTGCGCATGCATTGGTTCAGTCGGCAACGGACTTGCTCCCAAAATGGCTCTGCTTTCCACGGAAAAAGGTTTTGCATATAACCTCTTTTTCCACGGTATCATGAAAAGCACCACCCCCTCGGGCAATGAGATTGTGTTTATGACCAACACAACCTACCCAAAGGGCGGAAACGTTAAAATAACTCTTATTCTGCAAAAAGATGAAACCTTTGAAATACTTCTCAGAAATCCTGCATGGAGCAAAAATACAGCTCTTAAAGTAAACGACAAAGAGACAGATGTGAATGAAGGTTATATTTCATTGGAAAGAGTTTGGAAAGACGGAGACTTAATCGAGATAGACTTTGATATGTCCACAAGGGCTGTGTATCCCATCAGCTATGGCAACCAGATTCTTATGAACACCGTTGTCTGGGGACATAACTATATTATCCCAGCATATGATGAGGAAGACCCGATAGCCAAAAATCATATTGCTCTCCTAAGAGGGCCGATTGTCCTTGCTCAGGAAAACCGCCTCGGCTATAGCGTTGACGATCCGGTTGATATTAAGGTTAATGAAAACGGCACCGTTGATGTTACATTCCCCGAAAATGATATTGCCCCTTATGAGCATATGATAGAAGTAAATGTTCCTCTTGCAAACGGAGAAACATTCACCGTAACCGACTACGCATCAGCCGGAAAGCTCTGGACAGAGGAAAGCAAAATGGCGGCATGGATGCTTACCGAATGAATTATTTGAATTTTGTTTATAAAATGAAGAAACTCAAACAATCAAATTTTGCTTGACATTTATGCGAAAATGTGATATAATTCAATGCAAATAAACCGTTGAAGCAGAAAAAAATCAGATCACGGTTCTTTATGAGCGAGCGGATTATGGTGTGAGTTCCGCAGAACCGCCTGAATAATATGGGCTGCTGAGGGTAGTGTTAAATGCACTGACGTCAGGCTTGCGTTAGTAGCCGGAGATATGCTTGTATCTTTCTGAGGAGTGCGCTTATGCGTGAATTCAAGGTGGCACCGCGGATATTATGTTTATTCGTCCTTGACAGAGCAATGATGTTCTGTCAGGGATTTTTTTGAAATGAGGGGTCTTAACTGTGATACTTTTAACAAAACGATGGCGTCGCTTAAACTGATTTCAACTGATAAAAATTAATTTATAAACCGGAGGAATATATTATGAATTTAAATGGAGTAGATTTTGATACATATTTTAGAAATTATCCCGACAAAGACGGATTTTTCGGCAAATACGGTGGTGTGTATATTGATGATAAGTTGAAAAAAGCAATGGCAGAAATAACCACTGCATATTTTTCTATATGTCAGTCGAGAAAATTCATTGCAGAACTCAGAAGAATCCGCAAGGAGTTTCAGGGCAGACCGACTCCCGTAACCCATCTTGAACGTCTTTCCGATGCTCTCGGCGGAAAGGTTCAGCTTTATGCAAAACGTGAGGACCTTAATCATTCAGGTGCACACAAGCTTAATCACTGTATGGGTGAAGCTCTTCTTGCTTCTTATATGGGTAAGAAAAAAGTAATAGCCGAAACGGGTGCGGGTCAGCATGGTGTTGCTCTTGCAACGGCGGCAGCATATTTCGGACTTGAATGCGATATCTATATGGGCTCGGTTGATATTAAAAAGCAGGCGCCAAACGTTGCCCGTATGAAAATTCTCGGAGCTAATGTCATAGAAGTTACCCATGGTCTCCAGACCCTCAAAGAAGCAGTTGACGCCGCTTTTGATGCCTATAGTAGAGAATATGAAAATGCAATTTACTGCATTGGTTCAGTTCTCGGTCCTCATCCGTTCCCGATGATGGTTCGTGATTTTCAGAGTGTTGTTGGTATTGAAGCAAGAGAACAGTTTATTGATATGACAGGTCATCTTCCTGATGCAATTGTTGCGTGTGTTGGTGGCGGTTCAAATGCCGCAGGGCTTTTTGCCGGATTTCTCAATGACCCTGTTGATATCTACGGTGTTGAACCTCTCGGCAGAGGGGAAAAACTCGGTGACCATGCTGCAAGTCTTAAATATGGTACAGAAGGAATTATGCACGGTTTCAACAGTATTATGCTCAAAGATGAAAATGGAGAACCGGCACCGGTATATTCAGTTGCAAGCGGTCTCGATTATCCGTCTTCCGGTCCCGAACATGCATTTTTGCATGAAATCGGCAGAGTTAAATATGATGCAATTAATGACGAAGAAACTATTGATGCATTCTTTAAGCTTTCACGTCTTGAGGGTATTATCCCTGCAATTGAAAGTGCTCACGCAGTTGCTTTTGGTATGAAGCTTGCTGAAACAATGGATCACGGTTCTGTTCTTATTAACCTCTCCGGAAGAGGCGACAAGGATATGGACTATATAATTGAAAACTACGGAATCAGATAAAAAGTAACAAGGGACAGTAAAAAATGATTCAGAATTGATAAATCGAACCCCAAGCAAGGATTTATCCTGCTTGGGGTGATAACCCGAAGCTGTACAAAAGTACTGCGAGTGGTGAGATTTGTATATAGTCAAAAGCATTTTATAAAGAGAAAAACATCGTAAAATCGATGTTTTTCA
>JAZSOL010000051.1:0-4200 GCA_045536915.1 Clostridia bacterium | reverse complement strand
AGCCATAATAACTTCCAATACACACCCGCTCGATATAATGCTCCGGTGCCATCGGATGTTCTACCGAACCGACTGAAACTGTTAGCCTGACAGGAGTTATCCGAACCTGCCTGAAAACAAGTGTTTTCGGTATCTTTCGGTTTGTCGTCCTCGAAAGGCGCAAAGCCTTACTTCGTCCTCCGTACCGAAATCTATCACAAAATACGTAGTTTTCAGGTCGAAGAATTTTCAGCAAAAAGATTTTTAATTGAACAAGGCAAAAGCGCAATGAATCCTGTCGGATTTATGAGCATTTTAACGAAGTTCAGGTGAAAATCTTCCGCTATAAAATCAGGTTCGGATGACTTCTGTCAGGCTAAGCAATGCCCGATTCAACAATTTAAAATTAATGTTTGTTTGATTCCGGGCTGAAATAAGTAAATTCACTTTTAGGAGTATGTGATGAACAAAAAAGAATTATTAAAACCTTTGAAAAATAAATTGAATAACCGCGAACTCACAGAGATATTCAGATATAACGTTGATGACTGTTCGATGCTTGTATGGTTTAATTCGGTTTCGGAAAATCTTTCTCTGGTGTTCCAGACGGGAGAGTTTTGCTTCGACGGATGCAAAATCTTAAGAAATTCCGATATAAGCGAAATTTCCACATCCGATAAAAACGAAAACCTGAAATTTGTGAGCTCAATTTATTCAAAAGAAAAGCTTTTTCCGAAGAATATTGAAATGAATATAGATTCCTGGAACAGTGTATTTTCACATTTCAAAACCACCGGCAAGGTGATTATGGCAGAATGTTCATATGACGATGCTGTTGATTACTATTTCGGAAAGGTGGTATCTGTGAAGGACAAAATAATTCAGATGCAATGCTTCGATGGTGCCGGAAATCTTTTTAATGACATTGTAAGGCTCAATACCGACTATGTTTCGTCAGTAACTTTTGACGACAGATATACACAGGTTATGAGTAAATATATAAACTTGTAATGAAAAATACAAAACTCAGGCTATGGCAAGATCGTTTGCCATAGCCTGAGTTTTGTTGTTAAATATTAAGACTGCATTTCAATTGTTCGGTGCTCGATGGACCGATTATTGCATATGTGTCAAAATCCTTGTTGCAGATAAGATAGTCAAGCGAAAGTGACGAAATTGTTCTGCCTGTTTTTTCAGATTCTTCTTTAAGCCTTTCAAAAGTTTTCACGTTTTCTTCGTTGTAAAATCTTTCTTTTGATTTTTCCGATAAAGCGCCCACAGCATATTTTTCAAAAAATCCTTTTGCCTGCGAACAAAATGCAAAAACGGGCATTTTCGTGCGTCGGTAAAAATCGTATTGGGAATCGTTCATTATAACGAGTGTGGGGTCATCGGAGCCGTTGTGCTTTGCAAGAGACCATTGAATCTGGCTTGCTATGAACCCCTCGGACGATATTGATGATGCATATCTGTTTGCTTCAGCAATTCTTTCGCCACACCAGTTTGATGCGCCGTAGTGCCTGATTTTTCCTGCTCTCACAAGACCGTCGAGTGTATCTATTATAGGCTCAACGCTAAGAGATTTGTCATCACGGTGCAACCATAAAAGGTCAATGCATTCAATTCTGAGAGCTTTGAGACTTAAATCTACATCATGTTCAATTTCTTCTTTTGAAAGACGACTGCAATTCATGTTGCCAACAGGCGGATGAGCAGCTTTTGTTGCAATATATACGCCGTCTTTAATCTTTTTTTTGCGAAGATAATCTCCAATAAACTCCTCGCTTTTTCCGCCGCAATATAACCGTGCGGTATCTATCATCGTTCCGCCGTTTTCAAGATATAAATCGAGCATCTGAGTGCACGTTTCGTCAGAGTATTTTGTTGAATAATAATCTGTTCCGATAACTATTGTGGATATTTTCATATCTTTAATGATATTATATTCCAAAATTTATCACCTCTAAAAAATATGGTATCCTACGCAACCTTGTTGAATATAATATTCAATATGGACGAAAGGAGTTGAAAATATGATCAAAAAGAACCATATTACGTTTGATATTGTTTGCGAAAATGATGCAAATAAATTAAACGAAAATAAATTTTCATCAAATCCTGAAAAGAATACGGAAATAGGGGATATTGATGAACTTATTTTCCCTGATGAATATTTTTATATCAGTCAGAGGTAAATATTCATCAGCAAAAGTGATACCATACACAACTTGATTATCTGACAATGAATTCAGGAAGACCATTTTTGTATGAAATATCACATTCACCGACTATAAGCGGAGAGGCGTATCTGATGAATGCGTCTGTCACATCGTTGCCCGCACCGCTTATAAATTCGTCGGGAATTTTCTTTTCTTCGTTTGCCACAGAGTTTATATCAATGCATTCATAAGATATCTTATATTCTTCAACTTTATCTCTCGACATAGTAATCATTTTTCCGCTTTCGCCTCTGATTGCCGCTTCAAGGGCCGCAGATCCGCAGGCAAAAGCTTCATCGATGTCTGTTTTGGAAGTGATGTGAGCGGCACACCTTTGCGCAATGTTGAGTTCAACACCTCTTACCTTTATTCCGAGACGGTTCTTCACAAGAATTTCCAGTTTTTTTGCAACTCCTCCGAGCTGACCGTGTCCGAACATATCGTCTTTCATAATGTTTTTATCTTCAGATATGTATGCGCCCGATGCATCCTTTATTCCCTCCGAAACAGCAACAACAACGGTATCCTGATTCATAAGCTTCTGACGTATATCAAAAAGAAATTTTTCTGCATCAAAAGGCTTTTCAGGAAGATATATCAGATCAGGCGCCGTTTGCTTTGAATTTCTTGCAAGAGCTGATGCTGCAGTAAGCCAGCCGGCATTTCTTCCCATAATTTCAACTATCAAAACATTTTTTATATCGTAGCATCCGCTGTCGAGACCCACTTCGCTAAGTGTTGACGCAATGTATTTTGCGCAGCTTCCGTATCCGGGGCAGTGGTCTGTGCCGATAAGGTCGTTGTCTATTGTTTTTGGCACACCGATTATTTTAATGCTGTCATCACAGTACTCGGAAAGCTTCATAACAGTATCCATAGAATCATTTCCGCCTATGTAGAAAAAATAACCTATGTTGTTTTTCTTGAGAATTTCCATGATTTTTTTTATGTCATTTTCCGCTTCAGATGTAAGACGATGGCGGCATGAACCCAAATAGGATGCCGGTGTCTGCATCAGAAGGCGGATGTTTTCTTTATTGGAAAATGTGTCGTTGAGGCTTATAATGTCCTCTCTGAGCAGTCCTTTTATTCCGTTTACGGCACCGAATATGGTTCCGTGGTCTTCAAGCTCAAGATATTTGCTTATAACTCCGGCAAGAGAAGAATTAATTGCAGCAGTTGGACCGCCGGATTGCCCCACAATAGCGTTTTTCATCATAATTTTTCAACCATCTTTACATAATTTGTTTATCGTTAACCTGTTTATTTTTAACCAATGTTTTGATTTTATATCAATTCCTGATGTGGCATTTAAGCATCCGGTATCAGGGAATGAGAGTGTTCTGACTACATTGTCATTGCAATCATACACGGTGAAAATATGCTCGCCGTCAACCGTTGAGGTATACATAATGTTTTCTTCGTCTATGGGTTTTATAACCGAATCATCAAACATTTCTGCTTTGAATTTTTCCATCGCTGTGTCCGAAAAACCGTCGCTGAATATTTTAGTTTTTTCTCTTGCTTCAATCAGAAAATTAACTTCGCGGAAAATAAAGCCATCGGGAAGAATAATTTTCGGTGCAGTAAGCTCTGATGATAAACCGAATTCCGGAGAGGGGTTCACATATATTGCAAATTTTCCGGTAAAACTGAATACAACGAGTTTTGTTTCAAATGTGAATTCCGTGTTGCATTTATCACATCGAACCCTGTTCAGACTTCCATCTTCAAACCTGCGTTTTTCAAATCCCTCAATATCAAGATTGATAACGGTTGATATCCTTTCGTTATTAAGGCTGAAATACTTCTGACAATTCTGACACAAACAGTCGGAAGCCAACACATAAGACGCCATAACATATCTCCTTAGTTTTTTTCTATTATATCATAACAGAATATCATATTTCAACAAGTATTTTCGAAATTTGTCAATCTTTTTGGATTATTTTTTTTATAAATATCTATTGAAATATTTGTAAAATGCATATATAATATACTT
>JAZSOL010000004.1:0-1896 GCA_045536915.1 Clostridia bacterium | reverse complement strand
GGCAAGGGAATGGCAGAATATGTAGCAGATTCAATACCTGATTCATGCGCTGTGTATGCCGGAACATCAGGTGCTTTAAAAGAGCTGAAGCACGTAAGTCTTTCCAATGCACCGGATTGTTCAGACGGAATAATTTATGCTCCTCTTACTCTGTTTGAAGAGCTTTTTGCAATGAAATCAGAATCCGACACTCTCACATCCGATTTGTTTCTTATGAATTTTGAAGACTGTTCACCTTATGTGAAAATAGGGGACTATACCCATACCCTGACTAAAGCGTCATATATGAAAAATGAGGTTATATATGTACCGTTGGTGGATATGTGTTTGCTTTTGAATATCCCAGTTCATACAGACGGCAGACTTGCTGTGATGGGCTCTGAAAGTGATATTGATACAATACTTGAAAGTTATGATTGCGGCATTAACGAAATAAATGAACAGATAGCTCAGAAAATCACTTTTGATTCAAATGGTGAATATACAAATGACGATTGTGAAATTCTGATTACAAACCGACTCAGAGCTCTTGTTGGAAACGAAGAACTGAACGACCTTTCAAATCCGAAAATCAAATCAAAAATTTCTAAAATAACCTCAACTGCCGAATCGCTTTGTGCAAAGCTTAACAAGGCAGAAGGCAGCTCCGAGCTGTTTTCAGATCAGACCTCAACCCAAACGGCACACATGACAACCACGGCTCAGCGTATCAAACAGCTTGCTCTTGCCTACGGCACATACGGTAGCACGTTGTATCAGAATGAGGAGCTTCTTTCAGATATTCTCTACTGCCTTGAATGGTTTTATCAGAATCGTTACGGTGAAGATGAATTAAACGGTACAGGCTGGCACTCTACCTCGGGCTTTAACTGGGCAGACTGGAAGGCAGGTACTCCGAAGCATCTCATAGATGCAATTATGATAGTTCGTACTCATCTTACTCCGAAGCAGATTTCAGATTATCTGATGCTGTTTAACAGACTTTCTCCGGATGTGTATTCCACCGGGGCTAATTACATAGACTCTGCGCTTCTCATAATAAATGCGGCGGCACTTGAAAATAATCCCGAAAGAGTGATGCAGTTTAAGTCAAAAGCCGAAGAAGCATTTTTGTATGTAGATAACGGCAGATTCCCCGAAAGTCAGCTTGATGCCGAACGTCAGGCGTATACGTTAAGCAAAGGGCATGGATTTTACCGTGACGGTTCTTATTTGTTTCACACACTCCATGCCATGAACGGATCCTACGGTCTTTCTCATCTTACAATGTCGGCAGAGCTTATTCGTCTTTTTGATGGCACATCCTGCGGTATTTCTAAGCCTTCAGCCGATAATATGGCAGACTGGATAATAAATTCATTCGATTCAGGCATATACGGCACCAGAATGATGAGAATGTTTCTCGGCAGGCATGATAATCCTGCGGAAATCAGTGAGGCAAAAACTATTGTTGCCGCCGCAGTTAAGTGCTTCGATTATTTCAGCGAAGAAGATCAGCTCATAATTGGTTCAATAATCAAAAAATATGCCGATTCCGGAAGAGGCGATATTGGCGATTTGGTTGAATTTGAATATCTTGATAAATATAATGAGATTGTTTCCAATGAAGAATATAATGCCTACAGAACCAATCTTTCAAAGGTGTTCGGCAATATCGACAAGGTGATGCACCGCCGTGAAGAATGGGGAATAGGTGTTTCAATGTCGTCATCGAGAATTTTCAACTATGAATCCATAAACAGTCAGAATCTTACCGGATGGTATCTGGGTGATGGCAGAACAGAGCTTATACTCAAAGATAATTCCAATAAATCTGTTTCAGAATACTGGAAAAATATCAATTACTACCGCCTCCCCGGCACAACGGTTGACACTCAGGAAAGAAAAGCGGTTTCC
>JAZSOL010000274.1:0-23086 GCA_045536915.1 Clostridia bacterium | reverse complement strand
AGCATGCATAAAGCTTATGCGAATTGACGAAAGCGGCAATCCGATTTCTTATAAATCAACCGTCAACACCGATACCAATACCGTTACGGCAGAGTTTTTCGGCGGCGGAATGTGGTATTTGGGTAAATTTTGATTTATCGGGCAGTTGCCCGATAAATCAAAATAGCTAAATTCGCCTTACGGCGAGCTAAATTCCTTCGTAGCTAAATTGACCTTACGGTCAGCTAAATTGCCCTACGGGCAGCTTTCGGCGAATTTAATTTAGCTGTTTTGAAAAAACAATTTAGCTATCAAACGTAGTTTGATAATTTCGCTTTGAGCGTAGCTCAAAATTTAGCTTTATCTCACCAATAAATCTAAATTTCACCTTCCGGTTTAATTTTAAACACTTTTTTAAGTACTTTCTTAAAGAATCCCGGTGCATTCCAAATTACAACTTTCATTATATCCAACAACCTTTCAATAATTTAATTTGTGCAATACAGCATCCAGCAAAGCAACAGAAGAAGAATTCCTTCCGTAATTGCAATTATTACAGGAGGCACGATAAACGCAAGGAAAAGACCTGCCACAAATCCCATAACACACATTGTGCATATCTTTTTGCTGAATTTCCTGAAAAACAAAACCCATACCCCCATATAATTTTATCTGTTTTAATTATATGAGAGTATGGGTTATTTTGTTACACATAATTAATCAAGTTCCAAAGCTCCCGTGTAGAGTGCGTAGTATCTACCCTGAAGTTTAAGGAGTTCATCATGGGTTCCGCGTTCTATGATTTCTCCGTTTTCCAAAACGAGAATTATGTCGGAATTACGCACGGTTGAAAGCCTGTGGGCAATAACGAACGTAGTGCGGTTTTGCATAATGCGGTCCATACCTTCGTTTATGTGTTTTTCGGTTCGGGTATCAACGGAGCTTGTGGCTTCGTCGAGAATAAGAACAGGTGCTTTTGAAACTGCCGCACGGGCAATGTTGATAAGCTGTCTCTGACCCTGACTGAGGTTTGCACCGTCACCTTCAAGCACTGTGTTATAGCCGTTTGGCAAACGTTTTATAAACGAATGGGCGCTCGCGGTTTTGGCAGCTTCAATAACCTCTTCGTCTGTGGCATCAAGTCTGCCGTAGCGGATATTTTCCATAACGGTTCCGGTGAAAAGATGAGTATCCTGAAGAACCATTGCAATGTTACGGCGCAGGCTGAGTTTATTGAGCGTATTGATGTTTTTGCCGTCAATTAAGATTTCGCCATCATTTATGTCGTAAAAACGGTTTATAAGATTTGTGACCGTGGTTTTTCCGGCACCGGTGGAGCCGACAAATGCAACCTTCTGACCTTTTGATGCTGAGAGAGATATATTTTTAAGAACAGTTTTGTCAGGCTTGTAGCCAAATGTGACGTTATTTAGAACAATCTCCCCTTCAACATGTTCAAGAACATCTTTTCCATCAAGATCTGTTTCCGGTTCTTCGTCCATAATCGCAAATACACGTTCCGCACCGGAAAGTGCAGAAAAAATATTTGCAACCTGCATTGAAATTTCATTTATGGGACGGCTGAACTGACGCGAGTATGTTACAAACACCGTAAGTCCCCCAACGTCAAAGCCCTTAATCACACACATCAGCGCACCGACTATGGCTGTGAGTGCATAGTTTATCTGGCTTAAATTCCCCATCACAGGCCCCATCATTGAACCAAAAAACTGCGCCTTTGTTTGTTTGGAACGAAGCTCGTCGTTTAAAATTTCAAAATCCTCAATTGCAGGAGCTTCATGATTAAACACCTTAACAACCTTCTGACCGGACACGGTTTCTTCAATATATCCGTTTATTGCACCAAGGGATGCCTGCTGAGCCGAAAAATACTTACGGCTCCTTTTGGCTATTGCCGTTGCTGTTTTGGCAAGAAGAGGCACCATAACAATTGTTATGAGAGCAAGAATCCAGTTTGTGTAGATCATAAGTGAAAACGTACCCACAATGGTCATAGCACCGGAAAATAAATGAACTATAGTTGAATTAAGCATTTCACCAATAGTGTCTACATCATTGGTATAACGGCTCATAAGCTCTCCGTTGGGTGTATTGTCGAAAAATCGAACGGACAGCTTCTGCATTTTACCAAACAAATCGCTTCGTATTTTGCAAAGTGCTCTCTGGGATATTCCTATCATGATTCTCGACTGAAAATAACTCGACAATACTCCGGTTAAATAAACAACTGCCATAATAAAAAGCATTCCGATAAGACCTTTAATATCTTTTGGAATAATATAGTCATTTATTATGGGACGAAGCATATATGAACCGGCAAGTGTTGAAACGGAGTTTAAAATAACAAACACGAATGCCGTAATAATCTTAAGCTTATCATCAGCAATATATCCTAAGAGACGTTTAACCGTGGCGGACGTATTTTTTGGTTTACCGCCCTTGCCATGGATTCTGCCCCTTCCCGGTCCACCTCCCGGACCTCCGCCGGGACCGCCCGCAGGCGGAAATGACGGCTGGCGCATATATCTTTCGGAGAGACGATTTTTTCTTTCATTCATATCCATATCATCACTCCCCCTTTTCTTTCTGAGAATAATATATTTCACGGTAGGTTTCATTTGATTCCATAAGTGATGCGTGGGTTCCCTCTCCCACTATTTTTCCATCATCAACAACGAGTATCTTGTCTGCATCCATAACAGAATTGATGCGCTGAGCAATAATTATTTTCGTTGAGTCTTTAAGTTCATTGGAAAAAGCTTCTCTTATACGCGCTTCTGTTGCTGTGTCAACTGCGCTTGTGCTGTCGTCTAAAATAAGAATTTTGGGTTTCTTGATAAGCGCTCTTGCAATGCAGATACGCTGTTTCTGACCGCCTGACACGTTAACTCCGCCCTGACCGAGTTCGGTTTCATATCCCGAGGTGAATGATGTTATGAATCCGTGCGCCTGTGAATATGATGTTGCCTCAACAATTTCTTCATCTGTTGCATCCTCGCATCCCCAGAGAAGATTCTCACGGATTGTGCCCGAAAACAGAATATTTTTCTGCAAAACCATCCCAACTCCCTCGCGCAGATTATATAACGAATAATCGCGCACGTCAACTCCGTCAACAAGCACTTCGCCGGAGCTTACATCATAAAGCCTTGCAATGAGCTGGACAAGACTCGTTTTTCCCGAACCGGTTGAACCTATTATGCCAACTGTTTCACCGGGATTTATGATAAAGCTTACATCTTCAAGAATGTTTTCTTCTGATTCTTTATTATATTTAAAGCACACGTTTTTAAATTCAACCAACCCGGAAGTTACTTCAAGATTTTTATGTTTTGAGTTGGCATCGTCAAGGTCGATTTCCGCCTCGAACACCTCAATAATTCTTTTTGCCGATGCAAACGCTCTTGATGCCTGCAAAATTATCATTGAAACCATCATAAGAGACATAAGAATCTGAACAATGTAGGTTGTGAAGGCGGTGAGCTCACCAACCTCCATGGAACCGTTCATGACAAAGTTTCCGCCAAACCACAAAACAGCAATTGTTGTGATGTTCATCATAAGCATCATAACAGGCCAGTTTTTTATAACTATGTGCATTGCTTTTAATGTGCTGTCTCTGAGGTCATTGTTGGCAGAGGTGAATTTTTCGGTTTCAAAATCCGAACGTACAAAGGATTTAACAACTCTCACGTTGGTAAGGTTTTCCTGAATGTTGGAATTTAAACGGTCAAGCTTTTTCTGCATAATCCCAAACATAGGAAACGCCTTTGTCATAATAAGAATTATTGCAAAAGCAAGAATCGGAATAACAACAGCAATAACAACAGCAAGACGTGCATTTATGAGTATTGCCATTATAAGAGCGCCAATCAGCATACCCGGAGCTCTTAAAAGCATCACAAGGCTCATACGTATGACGTTTTGCATCTGGGTTATATCATTGGTAAGACGTGTGATGAGAGAACCTGTGGAAAAATCGTCGATGTTTTTAAACGAGAATTTCTGCACTTTGGAAAACAGGGCTTTTCTAAGGTCCGTTCCGAATCCTATTGATGCCCTCACGGCAAAATAATTCCCCAGAACTCCTCCACAAAGCATCATAAGTGCCACAGCTATCATCATAACACCCGTGGATATTATGTAAGCGGTATCCTTTTGAACAATGCCGTTATCTATTATGAGTGCAAGGAGTCTCGGCATAAATACTTCGCCGAGCACTTCGGTTATCATAAAAAACGGACCAAAGATAAAAAACAGTATATGCGGTTTTATATATTTCAGAAAATGTTTCATTATATCCTCCTTTTCGGGTAATATTAATATTATAAACCAAAAGTGAAATATTTTCAATTGTTTTTTTAAAATTAGGGGTTTTCCTCATATTTTTAAAACAGATAAATTATCTTTTATAACAGGTACGGTGAATCATGAAAAAACATTACTTACTTATTTTCACACTCCTTATATTCATACTCTCAATACGCCACATCTATTGCAATATGGGTGAATATCACATTCCGGACTACCCCAGAACCAACATATCAAACCTTTTAAAATCCGAATCCAAAGCAGAAAAAGACTATCTTGTATTATACAGGCAGACCGGCCTGTCTCCTGTTGCAATTGACAACATATGCAAGAAAAAAGAGTTTGACGTTGCACTTATGCTTCAGGATTTGATGTTTGAAAAGCCGGAAATCAAAAGAAAATATATATTATATCCTCTCACATCGGAAGAGCGGACAAAAGGGCGCTCAATTCCTTTTGCAGACCTGAGAGACGGCGACATACTCGTAACGTTTAACACCTCAACTCTCGACTGGCGCCACGGACACTGTGCAATGGTTGCAGATGCCAAAAACGGTCTTATTCTCGAGCACCGTGCCGCAGGGGAAAAATCATGCCTGATGTCTTCGGAATTTTGGTCTGATTATCCGTCGTTTGCAGTCCTCAGATACACCGATTCGAAAACAGCCTCGAAAGCGGCACAATATGCCAAAAATCACCTCATCGGTGTGGACTACAGTATGCTTGCGGGAATTTTTAAAAAAGACAAATCAGATGAAGCACTGCCCTCGCGTTCAAACTGTTCACACATCGTGTGGCAGGCATATAAATATGCCGGCGTTGACCTCGACAGAGACAAAGGCTTTTCGGTTACCCCCGGAAACATCGCATATAGTGAAAAACTCAAAGTGGTTCAGGTGTTTGCAATGGATACTGATGATTTTGAAAAAAGACTTGCAAAGCAGCACTGATATTTCATAAAAAACCATGGCTGCAGCAAAAATCGACTTGCTGCAGCCACTTAATTAGTATTGATTACAAATATTATTCTGCCGGCATTTCTTCGCCGAGAATAACGATAAGCTCTTTATAGTCGCTTTTTCTCCATACTTTAAATTTAAGTTCATCACCGGGAGATTTTTTGTTTTTGATTTCGTTTATATCGTCCACAGTTTCAATTGCCTGACCCTCACATTCAACAATTATATCGCCGACTTTCATTCCCGACATATAAGCCGGACCGTTAGCAGTCATACTTGAAACATACACACCGATTTTAAGACCATAGGCTTGTGCATCTTCTTTGGTTACTGCTCTTCCGGCAATACCAACAACGGGACGGCCTGTAACATAACCATTTGTCATAAGCTCCTGAATGATGGGTTTTGCTTCGTCTATGGGAATTGCAAAACCAAGTCCTTCAAGGGTGTCTGAAGAAATCTTAGCGGTGTTGATACCAATGAGAACGCCGTATTCATTAACAAGTGCTCCGCCTGAGTTACCAGGGTTTATTGCGGCATCTGTCTGGATAAGGTTTAAGGTCTTATCGCCAATTGTTACCGAACGGTTAAGTCCGCTTATTATTCCCTGAGTGGTTGTGCCGGCAAATTCCTGACCGAGGGGGTTTCCTATTGCAATTGCTTTTTCACCCACTCTTAAATTTGAGCTTGTTCCCATCTGCGCGTATGTGAGATTTGATGCTTCAATTTTAATGAGAGCAAGGTCGGTTGAAGAATCACGGCCCACTGCTTTTGCTTCATATTCATCACCGTTATTGAGAATAACTGTGAGTTTTGTTGCGTTTTCAACAACGTGATTATTGGTTACAATATATCCGTCGGAACTGATGATAACACCGGAACCGCTGGACTGTTCAATTTCGTCCTCAAGGTCGCCATAGAATCTTCCAAACTGACCGTAGGCATTGCCGAAGGTTGTTTTGTTTATAATACCAACAACTGCAGGCCCTACCTTATCAACTATTTCCGGAGTTGTGAGAGGCTGACCGCTCTGATTTGCAATTGCTGTTGTGCCCGGAATTGATTCGGGAGTATGAACTGAATTATTTATGTTATCGTTAAGCGATGCACTTCCGTTTTGCGAGAATCCTGATTTTCCGCCGAAAAGTTTTGTGTTGGAAAGAGCGGCACCGCCGGCTATTGATATTGCAGCCGTCAGAACAAGCGCCACAGCCGCCGCAGGAACGGAAATGTATTTCTTTTTCTTTTTGCCTGATGACTTTGGCTTGCAGAAGCTTTCGTCGTATCTCGGACCGTAGGGGGATTTGTTCATATAATATGAATCTGAATACTGCGAATTTTCTTCATAGGCTGCAGATGTTCCTGCACTTTCAGTTTCAGATGATGCAAATTCCGATTCGGAATATGCCGGATTTCCGGATTCATAAGCTTCTTCCTGAAGCGGAGAAATTGTGCCGTAAATACGGTTAGGTGCATTATCGTCTGCAACCTCTTCGGTAGCTTCATTGCTCAGTTGAATTTCTTCAACGATGTGGGTTTCTTCGGCTTGAGGCGCTCCGGAATTTAACTCTGCTTCATTTCCGTTGCCGGAAAAAATATTATCATTTTCAAAATTATTCATAAAATTTACCTCCTGATAATTTTATCTTTAATCATATAATACTATATAAATTTTAATAAATTATGAATAAAATGTAAAAAGCATTTAAATCTTTTTAATTTTTCAGTTCAAATCAAGCGTAAACATAAATTTTGTGTAATCATTCTGCTCACTTTCAACACTTATTTTTTCACCGTGGGCATTTATTATTCTCATCACAATGTAAAGTCCGAGTCCGACTCCGCTTTTATCGGAGCTTCTTGACTCATCAACCTTATAGAACCTGTCCCAGATATATTTTA
Source organism: Clostridia bacterium (assembly GCA_045536915.1). Lineage (GTDB taxonomy): Bacteria > Bacillota > Clostridia > UMGS1810 > UMGS1810 > RGIG1828. The sequence goes on along the minus strand of JAZSOL010000274.1, from coordinate 15,914 downwards.
TTTTTTCACGGCTTATTCCCTCACCATCATTCTCAATCGAAACCTCGCATTTTCCGGGATTTGAGCTTTCCGAAATTTTGATATTTATATATCCGCTTTCATCGGAAAACTTCACGGCATTATGGATAAGATTTGTGAGCACCTGTGTTATTGCATCCTTATCCGCACAAACCATACACTCGTCCCATTCTGTTTCAAATGAAACGTTGAGTTTTTTCAACATAACCGCATCTTCAAACTTTATGAGCACAAGACGTGTGAGCTCTATTATATCAAAGCCTGTTTTTTCGATTTTAAGCTTGCCGCTGTCTATGCGCGATACGTTGAGCAAGTCATTTACAAGCCGCGAAAGCCTTTTTGATTCCGACAAAACAATTCCAAGATACTTTTCCTGACTTTCTTTTGGAATTGTGCCGTCCAGAATCCCCTCAACAAATCCGGAGATTGAAGTCATGGGAGTGCGCAGTTCGTGCGACACATCCGAAATAAACGACGAACGCATTTCCTCAAGATTTTTCAAGCTGTCTGCCATAAGATTGATATTATTGGCAAGCTCACCAATTTCATTTTCTGATTTATAGGTAACCTTTGAATCAAAATTGCCTTTTGAGAACTCAGTGAGTGATTTGTTGATTTTTTTAAGCGGTCCTGTGATATTAACCGAGAACATCCATAAAAATCCTGCTATGAAAACAATTGCCGTAAGCTCCATAACGAGAATGTCGAGCATAACGTTTTTATATTTCCCGAACACATCGGGCATCATTTTGGTGTAGAGCAGAACATAACCGCTTTCATATGCCTCACCTTTAATATATTCACCAATCGTGAGTGTCTCAGCATTATAGATGCCATCCATCAGACCTACCATCTTCACACTGCCGCTATTTTTGAAAATTTCAAAAATCACTGAAGAATGCTCTTTAACAACACTAAAATCAACTTTACGGTTAGACCACACAACAACACCGTTTGAGTCAAGAAAGAGTATATCGGAATCAGTGAAATATGAATACTGCCTCATAGATTCATCGAATGCACGGTACATTGACTTGGTGTTATAGGTAAATGCCATATCGGCAAGGGGTTTTATGTGGTTAACCGTGTTTTCCATTTCAGTATAGTTTTTTTGGATTTCGTCTTTTTTTATCGAAATAAAAAACACGGGAGTCATAAGCACAAACGATATAATCACAACAGCCAGACATCCGGCAACCATACTTTTGATTATGCTTTTGCGCATTTTATTTCACCTCAAATTTATAGCCAACGCCCCACACTGTTTTGAGTTCCCAGCTATCAGACGCACCGTCTATTTTTTCTCTGAGTCTTTTAACATGCACGTCAACAGTTCTGGAATCAACATAGCAGTCATATCCCCACACCTCGTTTAAAAGCTGATCTCTCGTAAAAACTTTATTCGGGTGTGAGCACAGATAATTCAAAAGCTCCAGTTCTTTTGGCGGAACATCCATTTTTTCACCGCCCACAGTAAGCTCATAGGTAGACATATCAATTCCAAGGTTTTCAAAACTGAGAGGTTTATTCTCCGATGCTGTGCTTCTTTCGGTTCTTCTCAGTATCGCTTTAATGCGTGCAATAAGCTCTTTTGGTTCAAAGGGTTTAACCACATAATCATCTGCTCCTATTTCAAGCCCCAATACCTTATCTATAGTTTCTCCCTTTGCGGTGAGCATTATAACCGGAACATCGCTTTTACGGCGGATTTTTTTCAGAAGTTCGATTCCGTCAATTCCGGGCATCATTATATCGAGTATCAGAAAATCAAATTTGGTTCTCAAAAAATATTCATATGCCATATTTCCGTCATATGCACAAACAACTCTGAAGCCCTCTTTTTCAAGGTAGAGCCTTAAAAGCTCGCAAATATTTTTATCGTCATCGGCAACAAGAACATAGCTATTCATCGGCACATTTATCATTCCCTTCGCATTTTTGATATTACTTCTTCAGCATTTTCTGCATCAGGGTATAACCTTTTTCAACAACAATACCGGAGATTGCTGCAGTTTTCTCTGTGTATGATTCAATACCGCTTTTCTTTTCGGCGGTGCTGTCATATAAAACATACGGCACGGCATCTCTTGTGTGGGTTCTGAGTGAAAGCGGTGTGGGATGGTCGGGCAAAATAAGCATACGGTAGTCCATTGAAAGCTCTTCCATTTTATTTATAACGTAGCCCACAACCTTTTCATCTATAAGCTCAATGGATTTTACTTTATTTTCTATTTCATGACGGTGACCGCATTCGTCGGGTGCTTCCATATGCACAAAAACATAATCGCTTCCGTTTTGAAGAGCCTCAACGCACGCTTTCGCCTTACCGTCAAAATTGGTGTGAACATTTCCTGTTGCACCTTCAACTTCAATTGAGTCAAGTCCCGCACAGATGCCGATGCCCTTTATGAGGTCAACTGCCGAAATAACGCTTCCGTTTATTCCGTGAAGCTTTGAAAAGCTTTCAAGAGCAGGCTTCTTTCCCTCACCCCATATCCATATTGTGTTGGCTTTTTTAAGACCTTTTTCGGCTCTTTTGAGATTCACGGGATGATTATTTAAAATATCATAGCTTTTTTTCATCATTTCATATAAAAGCTCACTACCCTCACCTTTAGGCATATACTCCCCTATTTTTCTTTCGAGTATGTCATGAGGAGGAGTGAGGTCAAATTTCTCAGGTCCCTTATCCCACACGAGTGCGTGGCGATAGCTTACTCCCGGATAGAATTTAAACATTTCATTTCCGAAAGCTTCCTGAACCGCTTCTATAAGAACACGTGCTTCTTCTGTTGAAATTTCATCAGCACTATGGTCAAGAATTGTTTTTTCTTCATAATTATCTTCTTGCTCAGTTACTGTTACAACATTGCATCTGAAAACAATGTCGGTATCTTTCATATCAACCCCGATGCTCACAGCCTCTAAAGGTGAACGTCCTGTGTAGTATTTCTGAGGGTCGTAGCCCATAGCGGAAAGGTTTGCAACATCGCTTCCCGGTGAAAGATTATCCGGCACATTATAAACAAGACCAACCTCAGCTTTTTGGCACAAAGCATCCATATTGGGCTTTTTTGCAACTTCCATAGGAGTTTTTCCGCCAAGCTCGTCAACGGGATAATCCGCCATACCATCGGCAAGAATTACTATGTATTTCATTTATATCATATCCTTTCAGAGATAATTTTTAAAACTTTCTTTTTATTTTATCACATAATAACACCGCCGTCAATCCAAAGTTCAAACTAATTTTTTAAATTAATAAAAAAAGGTTGCAAAAGTTAAAAATATATTATATAATAAATGCATAAAAATAATGTAAAGGAATGATATAAATGATTTTAGTTACAGGCGGAGCAGGATTTATCGGAAGTCACACATGTGTTGAGCTTCTTGATGCCGGATATGAAATTGCAATTATTGACAACTTTTGCAACTCAAGTCCCGAAGTGCTCAATAAAATCAGAACTATAAGCGGAAAGGATTTCAAATTCTACGAAGCTGACCTTCTTTGCCAAGATAAGGTTGAGCAGATTTTTGAAGAAAACAAAATTGATGCCGTGATTCACTTTGCAGGCTTAAAAGCTGTTGGCGAATCTGTTGCAAAACCGCTTGAATATTACCACAACAACATCACAAGCACTCTCGTGCTTTGCCAGACAATGGCTAAATACGGATGCAAGAAAATAGTATTTTCATCTTCTGCAACTGTGTATGGCGATCCGGCTTCAGTGCCGATAAGAGAAGATTTCCCTCTCCACACAACCAACCCCTACGGAAGCACGAAGCATATGATAGAAAGAATTCTCACAGACCTCTACGTTTCCGACAATGAATGGAGCATTGCACTTCTTCGTTACTTCAATCCCATCGGTGCTCACGAAAGCGGACTTATTGGCGAAAACCCCAACGGTATTCCCAACAACCTCGTTCCCTACATCGCTCAGGTTGCAGTAGGCAAGCTTGACCACCTCAACGTTTTCGGAAATGACTACAACACCCCCGACGGCACAGGCGTGAGAGACTATATTCACGTTGTTGACCTCAGCAAAGGCCATGTTAAGGCTGTTGAAAAGGTTTCGTCTATGACAGGTGTTGAAGCCTACAACCTCGGCACAGGCACAGGCTACAGTGTTCTTGATATTTTGCACGCATACGAAAAAGCCTGCGGCAAAGAACTCAAATATGAAATAGCACCAAGAAGACCCGGCGATATTGCAATGTGCTATGCAGATCCGGAAAAATCTTTCAGAGAGCTTGGCTGGAAAGCCGAACTTGACCTTGAAAGAATGTGTGCCGACAGTTGGAGATTCACTCAGAAAAATATGTGATTTTATAAATAATAGGCTTCGTTTTAATATGGCGGAGCCTATTTTTAATTTTTTATTAAAATCAACCAATTTTATCTTGTTTTTTTATGAACTTTACCATTGACTTATTGTTGAATTTGTAATAAAATTACCAATGATATAATATTATACGAGGAGATGTTTTTATGGAGCAAATGTAAAGAGCTGAATTCAACTGTGCAAGAAACAAACTAAATCGCGGTGCATACACAGCTCAATGTACTTTTGACTATTTCATTTCACTTCTGGTATCGGATGCTTTTCTGGCAAAACTCATTAAATCGATGGGTGTGAGCGATTCTCTGACGGGTATTATTTCATCGCTTATAAGCCTTTCGTTTGTTTTTCAGCTTGCGGCAATTCCGCTTGCTCAAAGCCTTAAGAACACAAAAAAAGCTTCAATATACCTCACAACAATAGCTCAGCTTTTATTCACAAGTCTCTACATAATTCCGTTTTTAAATCTCGGGCGGCAACTTAACACTACCCTTGTCATAACGCTTCTGATGGTAGCATATTTTGCTCATTACGTCATACTCGGAACGGTGTTTAAATGGTGCAATTCATTTGTTGATCCGGAAAAACGAGGTGCATTTACTTCGTTTAAGGAAATGGTTTCACTCTTTACGGGGATGATATTTACTCTTGTTGTGGGAAAAGTGTTTGACTATTATGAAGCAATCGGTCAGATTAATAACGGTTTCATTTTTATTGCAATAACAATGATTGTGCTGAGCACACTCAATCTGATTTCACTGATTATGGTTCAGAAAGAGGATATTCCAAAGCAGGAAACAAAACCTATTAAAGAAGTAATCGGGAATATAATGAAAAATAAAAGCTACATATACGTAGTAATTATGATTGTTATCTGGGACGTTGCAAGATTTTTAACAATCGGCTTCCTCGGAACCTTCAAAACTCAGGAGCTTATGCTTTCGGTTGGAGCAGTTCAGATTATAAATATTGTGTCGAATCTGTGCCGTATGGGAATATCTATTCCATTTGGTAAATACAGCGACAAGTATTCCTACGTTAAAGGTATGAAGCTCGGATACTTAATTGCCGCAGCGGCATTTTTGATTAATGCATTCACAACCGAAAGAACATGGTGGTTTATTATTATCTACACAGTTCTTATGGCGGTAAGCTCTGCCGGAACGGTTGCCAATAACTTCAACATTATGTATAGTTATGTGCCGACTCAGTATTATGTTCAGGCAAATGCAATAAAGAGCAGTATTGCAGGACTTTGCGGATTCGGAGCTTCACTTGTGGGAAGTAAGATTTTAAACTACGTTCAGGCAAACGGAAATACACTTTTCGGTATCCATATATACGGTCAGCAGGTGCTTTCGTTTATTTCGTTTGTACTCATTATCCTGCTTGTGGTGTTCGTGAGTCTCACGCTTGAAAAACAAAAAACAATGGTTCAATAATAAATAACGAAAAGCAATTGCCGGATTTTAAGGCAATTGCTTTTTATGTAAATTTTGATTTGTCGCTCTGTTAATATTTGAAATTGAATGTTTGATGTTCCGGAAAAACGAATATGTATTTCCGATGCTAACAAACGGACTTTTCGCATTAAAAATCATCTTTTCAGGGGTCGCCGGAAAATGCATCTACAATACATATTCATTTTGCCGGAGTGAAAGTTTAGTGTTCATCGTAGAAAATAGGCGGCATAACAGACGAATTACCAAAGTCGGGCAGGTGTATATGTGATTTTTTTCGTAACGATTCTGCAGGATTGAAAGCCATAGGCTTCAATCCGAAGCCCTAGTGAAGAAAAAAACATAGATATTCCTGCCATTTCGCAAAACCTATCCGCCGCCAGATGGTTTTTGCAGATTAATCTCCCCGACAAATCAAAAATCAACCAAATATATCACAAGGATTGATAGTATGATAAATATCAAATCAGCTTTTAAAGAAATTGAACAGGAAATTATTGGCATAAGGCGAAAAATACACTCTTATCCCGAAATTGACTTTGATTTGGAGAATACCGCAAAAATCATTTGCGGATTTTTGGATAAGCATGGTATTTCCCACACGGATAAAATAGCCAAATGCGGAATTATGGCGCAGATTGGCGATGCAAAAAAAGGAAAAAACGTTTTGATTCGTGCGGATATGGATGCTCTTGAAATTGAAGAGAAAACAGGGCTTGAATACAGCTCGCAAAGAAAAGGTCTTATGCACGCCTGCGGTCACGATTTTCACATTGCAAATGCTCTTGCGGCGGCATACATACTCAAAAAAAATGAAGCGGAGCTCGGCGGTTGCGTTAAAATTGTTTTTCAGCCGGCGGAAGAAACCAACGGCGGCGCAAAGCCGATGATTGACGAAGGAATACTGGAAAATCCGCATATTGATTTTTGCATTGGTGCTCACGTATCGGCAATGCATCCAACTCGGGAAATCTACATAACCCCCGGTCCGCTTATGGCTTCTCCCGATGATTTTGAGCTCGTTTTCAAGGGCAAAAGCACCCATGGTGCACAGCCTCAGGACGGGATAAATCCTATTCCGGCGGCGAGTGAGTTCGTTTTGAAAATTCACGAAGCGCTTGAAGAAAAAATATCTTTTGAATCGAATGTTTTTAGCATATGCACAATAAACAGCGGATTTTCAAGAAACATCATTCCCGATGAAGCAAAGGTTTCGGGAACATTCCGCAGTTTTTCAACCGAAGACCGGGAAATTGCCGACAAGGTGATTGATGCGCTTGCAGATGAACTTTGCAAAAAATACGGATGCAAATATGAATATGCCTACAACTATCTTTTTCCGCCTCTTATAAACAACAAAGAGTTTTCTTTTGTTGCAAAAAAATGCGCAGGGAAAGTTGTGGGCGAAAGAAACGTTAAAGAATTTGAAAAACCGCTTATGACGGGTGAGGATTTTTCGTATTTTGCGCTTGAAAGACCGTCGGTTTTTGCGTGGGTCGGATGTGCGCCGGAGGGCAGAAAAATACCGCTTCATTCCTCGGAATTTCAGGCAGATGAAAGCGTGACGGGAATAGTTGCGGAGTATTTTTGCGAAATCTGCGAAGAGATATGGCAAAATAGCTGAGGTGAAATTTTATGAAGAAAAACATAGCTGTAATACGGGGTGACGGAATAGGCCCCGAAATAATTGAACAGGCAATAGCGGTTCTTAACAAGGTGGCATCCGTTTTTGGCCACGAATTTTCATATACCGGTGTTGATATGGGCGGATGCGCAATCGACAAATGGGGAGACCCATTGCCGGAAGAAATGCTCAGAAAATGCATACGCTCCGACAGTGTTCTTTTGGGCGCTGTGGGCGGTGAGAAGTGGAATGCGGTTCCGGGGCATATGCGCCCTGAAAAAGGACTGTTGCGCCTCAGGGCGGCAATGGGAGTTTTCAGCAACAACCGTCCGGCAAAAATATGGAGTCAGCTCTCCGATGCATCACCGCTTAAAAAAGAGATTGTTGAAAAAGGAATCGATTTTATTATAGTTCGTGAGCTTATTGGCGGAATATATTTCGGCGAGCACAAAACAGAGGATGCAGACGGAATAAAAAAATCCACAGACGTTCTTTCTTATGACGAAAAAGAGATTGAAAGAATTGGAAGAATAGGTTTTGAAACTGCAATGAAGAGAAACAAAAAGCTCTGCAGTGTGGAAAAAAGCAATGTTCTGGATTCGAGCAGACTGTGGAAAGAGGTTATGCACCGTCTTAAAGAGGAGTATCCCGAAGTTGAGCTTACGGATATGCTAGTTGACAACTGCGCAATGCAGATTGTGAAAAACCCTGCGCAGTTCGACGTTATTGTTACGGAAAATATGTTTGGTGATATTCTCTCCGATGAGGCGTCGATGATAACCGGTTCAATAGGAATGATACCGTCGTCATCACTCGGGGAAAGCAAATGCGGACTCTACGAGCCGATTCACGGCTCTGCGCCCGACATTGCCGGAAAGGATATTGCAAATCCTATTGGCGCAATTTTATCGGCGGCAATGATGCTTCGCTACAGCTTCGATATGGAAAACGAGGCAAGCGCAATTGAGGACGCGGTTTCAAGGGTTCTCGATAAAGGCTGCAGAACTGCGGATATTTTTGATTCGGATTCTTCGGATATTCTTGTTGGATGCAATGAAATGGGAAGAAGAATAGTTGAAGAAATTGGGCATAGATGAAATTGCAGGCAATGGCTTCCTGCAACGCACTAACCTTGTTTCATCTCGCCGCCAAGCCGAAATATATTTAATTGTTCAAAATCCGCATTGGCGCAGAAACGGGACGTCGAGGACGCCGTCCCCTACAACGCACCAACCACATTCCATCATACCTACAAATCAAATTTTTGCGATTGATTCAAAAAAATGGGGAAACTCAAAGCACAAAAACTCCTTGACATAAATTTCAATTTATAGTATAATATGTTTTGAATTTGCTTTTTGAAAATATTTTTTTATTACATAGGAAATTGCGTCAGCAATTGCTTGTAACAACAAAATTTTCCTTATAAAATTGTGAGCGAAGCGAACAGTTAATTGACGAAGTCAATTTTGTTCATACACAGAGTCAAACCGGGTTTGGCTCCGCCTTATCCGGGACATACAAGATTGTATGTCCTTTCTTTGACAAAAAAATAACTATTTTGGATTATGATGTATTAAACATGGCATTTATCAATAAAATAATAACAAAATACGGCAGGGTGGCTTATGGAAAAAATTAATCCCACGGTTATGAAAGAAACCAAATATATATTAAAATGGAGCATAGTGCTGAGCGTTTTGCTGCAGGCTGTGTTTCTCGTTGTGCAAAAATGGGACTATACGGTGCTTTTGGGCAGTATCCTAAGTATTATTGCCGGAACGGGCAATTTCTTTCTGATGGGTCTTACAGTTCAGAAAGCAGTTAAAAAGTCGGAGAGTGAAGCAAAGGGATTTATTAAGATTTCCCAGACCTACAGGATGCTTCTTCTTATAATATTTGTTGTTATGGGGGTTATTGTTCCTTGTTTTAATATGTGGGCGGTGGTTATAGGATTGCTTTTCCCGAGAATAGCAATTTTCATTCGTCCGTTTACAGATAAGTCATATAATAAATAACAGATAATGGAGGTGATAATGTAATGAAGAAAAAGAGTGTTGGCTTTATGCTGACCGACATTTTATATATCGGTATGATGGTCTTGCCCATTTTGTGCGGTATCGTGATATCGGTGCTCACATCTCCGGCAGCTTCAGGCATTGAAATAACCGGGGCGCTGATATATTTTTCGATTCGGATGCCGCTTCAGGATTTGCTAATTGGCGAATCGCAGGTTAATTCGTGGCTTATTATGATTTCAATTGCGGGGCTTTGCCTGTATCTTACTCATAGTCTCAAAACCCGTATTGAACTTAAGAGGCAGTATTTTGCTGAATGGATTGTTGAGGCTCTCGATAAGCTTGTCAAATCTAATATGGGTGAGTATTTTTCAGGCTTTGCGCCGTTTATTGGTTCAATAATAGCGCTTTCTGCCTTTTCAAGTCTGATGGCGCTTTTCGGTTTGTTTGCGCCTACATCGGATTTGAATGTTACGGCCGGCTGGGCTTTGGTATCGTTTGTTTTGATTACGTACTACAAGCTCAAATGCGGACCGTGGTATTATGCAAAAGGTCTTGCAAGTCCGATTGCACTTACGCCGCTTAACGTTATTGGCGAAATTGCAACTCCGGTTTCAATGGCTTTCCGTCACTACGGAAACGTGCTTTCCGGTGCGGTTATTTCGGTTCTTGTTGCGGCAGGACTTCAGGGGCTTTCAAATATTGTGCTCGGATGGCTTCCGGGATTTTTGGGAGAATTTCCGTTTTTGCAGATTGGTATTCCGGCGGTTTTGTCAATCTACTTTGACGTGTTCTCAGGATGCCTGCAGGCATATATTTTTGCTATGCTCACTATGATGTATGTCTCCGACGGATTCCCGATGGAGGACTACTTTAAAAGAAAAAAACAAAAAATTAATCAGGAGGTAAATTAAAATGTTGGAACTTGCTATTGGTATTATTTTGGGAGGCTGTGCACTCGGTGCGGGTGCGGCTATGATTGCGGGTATCGGACCTGGTATTGGTGAAGGTAACGCAGTTGCAAAGGCGTGTGAGGCTATAGGCAGACAGCCTGAGTGTAAGGGTGATGTAACAAGCACAATGCTTATGGGTTGTGCTATTGCGGAAACAACAGGTCTTTATGCGCTCGTTGTTGCAATTCTTCTCATATTCGTTGCACCGAATTTGTTTGTGGATATCTTACTTAATGCAATAGGTTAATTTAAGGAGTTAATGTAATGTTACAGTCATTAGATGTCATTTCTGTCAACATATGGCAGATTCTGATTTCTCTTGCTAACCTTTTGATACTGTTTCTGATGTTCAAAAAGTTTCTGTATAAACCCGTTAAAAACGTTATGGCGAAACGTCAGAGCGAAATCGACGAGCGCTACAGTGCTGCAGATTCTGCAGAGCAGGAGGCAAAAAACAACAAAGCACTTTGGGAAGAAAAATTAAGCAGTGCCAAGGCTGAGTCTGATTCAATAATTTCAAATGCAACAGAAAATGCAAGATACCGCGAAGAAAAAATAATATCCGAAGCCAACGAAAAGGCAGAGGGTATTATGAGACGCGCCAAGCTTGAGGCTGAACTCGAAATGAAAAAAGCGGCAGACGGCATCAAACGTGAAATTGTTGAGGTTTCGGGCGCTCTTACCGAGAAGATGATTGGCCGTGAAATCAACACGGACGACCATCGCAGTCTGATAGATTCGTTTATTGAAAAGATAGGTGATGAAGATGGCTCAAATCAGTAAGGAATACGGCGCGGCTCTGTTTATGCTTGCTTGCGAGAGGGATTCAAAATCCGAATACGGCAAAGCTCTTGAAAACGTTAAATCCGTTTTTGAGCAAAACCCCGCATATATTGAATTTCTGGCATCTCCGGGCATAGCAAAATCAGAAAGGCTTGAAGCTGTTGAAAGTGCTTTTGGCGGGAATTTTCCCGAAGATGTGGTATCGTTTTTGCAGTTGCTGATTGAAAAAGGGCGGATGTCGTGCTTTTTTGAAGCACAGGAAGAATATCAGAATCTTCTTGATGCCTCCGAGCATATTCAAACTGCAAAAATATCGAGTGCCGTGGAGCTTACCGCGGATGAAAAAGATGCTTTGAAGAAAAAACTTGAAGCAATGAGCAAAAATATGGTAAATATGGAATATTTCATAGATGAATCGCTGCTTGGCGGTGTTGTGGTTGAGATTGACGGGCGTATAATCGACGGAAGTCTGCGCAAAAGCCTCAGCGATATAAAGGAAGTGATCAACACATGAACGCAAAACCGGAAGAAATAAGTAATGTAATTAAAGAACAAATTAAAAACTATAAATCAAAGCTTGAAATGAAAGAAACCGGCACGGTTATCTTAGTTGGTGACGGAATTGCAAGAGTTCACGGTCTGAGCGAGTGTATGGCAAGCGAGCTTCTCGAATTTGTAGACGGAAGCTTCGGTATGGCTCAGAACTTAGAGAGCGAAACCGTTTCGGTTGCTCTTCTTTCCAACAACAACTCCATTCGTGAGGGTTCGGTTGTGAAAAGAACAGGCAAGGTACTTTCCGTGCCCGTTGGCGAAGCGCTCCTTGGAAGAGTTGTGGACACTTTAGGTAATCCCATCGACGGCAAGGGCCCGATTTGTGCAAGCGAAAGCCGCCCGATTGAGTCGGAAGCACCGGGAATTATTGAAAGAAAAAGCGTTTCCGTGCCTTTGCAAACAGGTATCAAGGCTATAGACAGCATGATTCCGATTGGAAGAGGCCAGAGAGAGCTTATTATAGGTGACCGTCAGACGGGTAAAACCGAAATTGTTATAGACACTATAATAAATCAGAAAAACACGGATGTAATTTGCATATACGTTGCAATCGGGCAGAAAAACAGCTCGGTTGTTCAGCTTGTTAATATGCTTTCGGAAGCCGGCGCAATGGAATACACAATCGTTGTTTCCGCATCTGCATCCGAAACTGCACCGCTTCAGTATGTTGCGCCTTATTCGGGATGCGCAATGGCGGAATATTTCAGAGAAAAGGGAAAAGATGTTCTCATTATATATGACGACCTTTCAAAGCACGCGGTTGCTTACCGTGCACTTTCTCTTCTCATTCGCCGTCCGCCCGGACGTGAGGCGTACCCCGGAGATGTATTCTATCTGCATTCCCGTCTTTTGGAACGTGCGGCTTGCGTGGCGCCCGAATACGGCGGCGGTTCAATCACGGCTCTGCCGATTATTGAAACTCAGGCAGGCGACGTTTCGGCATACATCCCGACCAACGTAATTTCAATTACCGACGGTCAGATTTTCCTTGAAACAGAGCTTTTCCACGCAGGTGTTATGCCGGCTATAAACCCCGGTATCTCCGTTAGCCGAGTTGGCGGTTCGGCTCAGCTCAAGGCAATGAAAAAGGTTTCGGGTGAATTAAAGCTCCTCTATTCGCAATACAGAGAGCTTCAGGCTTTCGCTCAGTTCGGAAGTGACCTCGATGCCGACACGAAAGCACGTCTTGCGCTTGGTGAGAGAATTGTGGAGGTTTTGAAGCAAAACCGAAATTCTCCAATAAGAGTGGGATGTCAGGTTGCTATTGTTTATGCTGTTATAAACGGTTATCTCAACGATGTTGAGGTTAAAGAAGTTAAATCATATGAGCAGAGCCTGTATGAAATTCTTGAAAACAAATATTCTTCTTTCCTTGAAAGGATTGAATCCGGACTTTGGGAGGATGAAGATATAGCAGAACTCAAAAAAGCACTTTCAGAGCTTAAGAGGTGATAGTATGGGTGCTGATATTAAAAAATTAAGAACACGCATCAAAAGTGTGAACTCCACCCTCCACCTCACAAAAGCAATGGGGCTTGTGGCATCGTCGAAGATTCGCAAAGCCAACGAAGCAATGAGCCGTGCAAAGGAATATGCAAATGCTGTTGCCGACACGGTTTCAAAGCTCACTGCGTGTGATGAATGCAGAAAAAGTCCGTATATGGCAAAGCGTGAGACCGGCAGGGTAAAGCTCATTGTTGTTGCCGGCGACAGAGGACTTGCCGGCGGCTACAATGCCAACATCTTCAGAACTATGAGAGATTTTCCCGATGCAGAAGTGATTTCCGTTGGCAAAAGAGCATATGACAGATATCCCGATGAGCTTAAATATGCAGAGAATTTCTGCTATGCAGATGCAAAGATTCTTTCCGAAAGGCTTTGCAGAGAGTTTGCAGACGGTGAGTTCGACAGTCTGGGAATAGTGTGCACGAAATATATTTCGATGATGTCGCAGGAAGCTCAGGTAAGATGGGTGCTTCCGCTTGAAAAAAATGAGAATGCAAAAAACACGTCAATACTCTTTGAGCCTGATGAAATTTCTGTGCTCAATGCAGTGATTCCCGAGTATGTGGCGGGGGTGATTGTGGAGTGTGTGAAAGAGAGCTTTGCCTGTGAGGTGGCGGCAAGAAGGGTTGCCATGGATTCCGCAGGAAAGAATGCTCAGGAAATGCTCGACAATCTCGGTCTTGCCTACAACCGTGCAAGGCAGGGTGCCATAACTCAGGAAATAACCGAAATAGTGGCCGGAAGCGGCTCATAAAGGAGGTAAAGATTAAATGTCAGATACAGCAAAAGGCAAGGTCTCGCAGGTTATGGGACCTGTTGTTGACGTTTGCTTTGAAGAAGGCAGTCTCCCTGCCATATATAACGCGCTGACAATGCCAAACGGCGATAAAATTCTCACCGTTGAGGTTGCGCAGCATATTGGTGACAACGTGGTGCGTTGCATTGCCATGTCATCTACCGACGGTCTCAAAAGAGGCACTCCCGTAACAGATACGGGCAAAACAATCAGCGTTCCCGTTGGCAGAGAAACTCTCGGAAGAATTTTTAACGTTCTCGGAGACACTGTTGATAATATGCCCTTTGATGGAAAAGGCGACAGATGGAACATTCACCGTGAGGCGCCGTCTTTCAGCGAGCTTTCAACGTCAACAGAAATTCTTGAAACTGGTATCAAGGTAATTGACCTTATCTGCCCCTATTCAAAGGGCGGTAAGATTGGTCTTTTCGGAGGTGCCGGAGTTGGCAAGACAGTTCTTATTATGGAGCTTATCAACAACATAGCAAAGCAGAGAGGCGGTCTCTCGGTATTCACGGGTGTTGGTGAAAGAACCCGTGAGGGAAATGACCTCTACAACGAAATGAAAGATTCGGGCGTTCTGGGCAACACAGCTCTTGTGTATGGTCAGATGAACGAGCCTCCCGGCGCAAGAATGAGGGTTGCTCTTTCGGGTCTTACCATGGCTGAATATTTCAGAGACGAAGAAGGGCAGGATGTTCTTCTTTTCATAGACAACATTTTCCGTTTCACTCAGGCAGGAAGTGAGGTTTCGGCGCTTCTCGGAAGAATGCCTTCCGCAGTTGGTTATCAGCCTACTCTTGCAACTGAAATGGGTGATTTGCAGGAGCGTATCACATCCACCAAAAAAGGTTCAATAACCTCCATTCAGGCGGTTTACGTTCCGGCGGACGACCTCACAGACCCCGCACCTGCAACAACCTTTGCCCATCTTGATGCAACAACCGTTCTTTCAAGAAACATTGCATCTCAGGGTATTTACCCTGCGGTTGACCCGCTTGAATCAACAAGCCGTATTCTTTCTCCCGAGGTTCTCGGTGAAGAACACTACGCTGTTGCAAGAGAAGTGCAGAGAATTCTTCAGAGATATCAGGAGCTTATGGATATTATTGCCATTATGGGTATGGATGAGCTTTCCGATGATGATAAGCTTCTTGTTGCGAGAGCAAGAAAAATTCAGAGATTCCTCTCTCAGCCCTTCGACGTGTCCGAAAAGTTTACAGGTATTCCCGGAACCTTTGTTCCGCTTGCCGAAACAATTCGCGGATTCAAAGAAATCATCGAGGGCAAACACGACGACCTTCCCGAATCGGCATTCCTTTTTGTGGGAACGATAGACGAAGCCGTTGAGAAAGCAAAGAAGGTGCAGTGATGAAAACCTTTGAGCTGATTATTTCCACTCCCAATGGCGAGGTTTTCAGCGGCGATGCCGTGAAAATCAGCCTCAGAGGTGTTGAGGGTGACCTTGCGGTTATGGCAGGGCACATTCCCTTTGTTACGGCAATAAAACCCGGAAGATGCACTCTTGAGCTTGGAGACGGAAGCGAAAAGTCTGCCAAAGCAGACGGCGGAATCCTTACGGTAGCTTCCGACAAGGTGAGAGTTTTGGCAGGGGAATTTGAGTGGGAATAATAATTTGAAGATTTGATTATACGGATGAGGGTGAAACCTTGTCCGTATTTTGTTTTGCAAATCAAAATTTCACCTTTTTTGAGTTTCCGCATTTTTTTAAAAGCAAATTGTCTGATAAAGCAAGATATTGTTGAGATACAAGTTATTCAAAAAATGAAATTGTATGATTTATAAATCCGGATTTAGCGATTTGATGAAATAAGGTTAGTGCGTTGTAGGGGACGAT
>JAZSOL010000258.1:0-7256 GCA_045536915.1 Clostridia bacterium | reverse complement strand
ACCGCAACACAAATTTAGGTTTCCAACTCACCGATAAATCCAAATTTATCTACATTGTAATTTCATTTGTAGATTCACTCCAAATCGTGTATCTGTGCGATTTTTAGCGACTTTATTTTTGAAAAATGGGGAAACTCAAATAAATCCAAAAATGCTTCTTCCCATATCCGGAAGAAGCATTTCATTTAGATCAATCTGCAATTAAATCGAGAGTCCAGTATGTACCGTTCGGACCGCCTGCGTAATAACCAAGAGCAACTTTTGTGAAGTTTTCGTTAAGAATCTTTGCTTTATTGGTGGGTGTGTTCATCCAGCTTTCAACCACCTTTTCGGGCGATGTGATTCCGGAAGCAATGCACTCGTCTGCACGGTTATAAGCAATGTTGTTGTTTTCAAGACGCTGCGAGAGAGTTGTTCCGTCGGGTGATGTGTAGTCAATGTAGTCATTATCTGCCATATCTTTGCAGTGATTGTAGGCAACAACTTCGAGTTCGTCGCTGTAGGCAAAGGTTTCAAGTCCATTTGCGGTTCTGTGTTCATTGATAAGAGTTATTGCTGTTTCAATGAGAGATTTGGTGTCTTTTTCGTGATATGCGCCTCCGTCTAAGATGATTTCCTGATAATTATTCGATTCGGAATCCTGAGCCGGGGGATTTGTTACCGATTCGGGAAGTGAGGGGCCGTAGTAGCCGGGCATACGAATAACAACACTTCTCGAGGGAGCGTGCCAGTCTACTTCGCATCCGAATATTTCACACACCGCTCTTATTGGAATCATTGTTCTGCCGTTGTTGATAAACGGTGCTGCATCAAGATGAATTTCTCCTGCGGAAGTGTTGGTATACATAGTATCACTGTCGATAAAAAGAATGATATCAATATCATCAAGACTTGCGGAAACCATTTTATTTGCTTCATTCCAGGTAACCTCAGCGCCTATTGCTTCAAGCACTGCTCTGAACGGCACCATTGTTCTGTCGCTGACGATAATCGGCGGAACGTCGGTTTCGAGGAGCTGGCCGTTTAAATAAATTCCTATAGGGTCATCTGCGAAAGCCATGGCAGACGGCAGAATCATTATTAATGAAAGCACAATACATATTAATTTTTTCATCAAAATACCTCCCTGCATTTTGCACAGTGTTTTGTGCAGATGCTAATTAGTTATATCTTATTATACCATATGCTGTTTGTTTTGTCTACACAAAATTTTGGGGGTTACGTATTTTTTTTGTTGGATTTGGGAATTTTGATTTATCGGGCAACAAACTTCCTGCAAATCATTGGTGTAGAATTGCTCTTGCACCTTTGTGCAATTTCCGTATTTTTACAAATTTGTAACATAGCTTGACAAATTCGATAATTAGTGCAATAATATATTTATTGATACTATATATTGGGGTGGTATAAAAAATGGCCGGTAAGAAAAAAGAATATTCCAATGAAAGTATATCTCAGCTTAAAGGTGCCGACAGAGTAAGACTGCGTCCTGCAGTTATTTTTGGGTCAGACGGTATAGAGGGTTGTCAGCATGCTATGTTTGAAATACTTTCAAACTCTATAGATGAGGCAAGGGAAGGTCACGGCGATTTAATAGAAATAACAAGATTTCTTGATAAATCAATAGAAGTAACAGACTACGGCAGAGGTGTGCCTGTGGACTACAACCCTGTTGAAGACCGGTTCAACTGGGAGCTTGTGTTCTGCGAGCTCTATGCCGGAGGTAAGTATGACAATAACTCGGGTTCAAACTATGGCTACAGTCTGGGCTTGAACGGTCTTGGTGCGTGTGCTACTCAGTATGCGTCGGAGTATATGGATGTTACGGTCTACAGAGACGGTTTCAAATATCAGCTTCATTTTGAAAAAGGTGAAAACGTTGGCGGTCTTTCAAAAGAGCAGTTCCGTCACCGCCACACTATGACCAAAATCAGATGGAAGCCCGATATTGACGTTTTCACGGATATTGACATCAGTGCTGAGCACTATCACGATATCTTAAAAAAGCAGGCAATCGTAAACAAGGGTCTTCTTCTCAGATTCAAAAATGAAATTTCAAAGGGCGAATTTGAAACAACAGACTATAAATATGAAGAAGGCATAGTTGACTACGTTAAGGAAATCGTTGGCGAAGAGGCTATGACTGACGTTAAGTTTATTGAATGCGAAAGAACCGGACGCGACCGCGAGGACAAGCCGGACTATAAGGTGAAGCTTTCGGTGGCATTTTGTTTTTCAAATAAGGTAAGTCAGCTTGAATATTATCACAACTCAAGCTTTCTTGAACACGGCGGTTCTCCCGATAAGGCTGTTACAAATGCTTTTGTGTACACTATAGATAAATATATCAAGCAAATAGGGAAATACAACAAAAACGAATCAAAGCTCACGTTTAACGACGTTAAGGATTGTCTGATTCTTGTTTCCAACTCGTTTTCAACAATGACGAGCTATGAAAACCAGACCAAAAAAGCAATCAACAACAAATTTATTCAGGAAGCAATGACGGAATTTCTCCGTCACGAGCTTGAAATTTATTTTATTGAAAACAAGGTTGAAGCCGATAAAATTGCCGCTCAGGTTCTTGTTAACAAAAGAAGCCGTGAGCACGCGGAAAAGGCAAGGGTAAACATAGCAAAGAAGCTCTCGGGAAGCATTGATATCAACAACAGAGTTCAGAAATTCGTGGACTGCCGAACCAAAGACGTTTCAAAGCGCGAAGTCTACATTGTTGAGGGTGACTCGGCTCTCGGTTCGTGTAAGCTTGGTCGTGACGCTGAATTTCAGGCTATAATGCCGATTAGAGGTAAGATTTTAAACTGCCTGAAATCTGAATATGACAAGATTTTCAAAAGTGATATCATTGTTGACCTTATGAGAGTTCTGGGGTGTGGTGTTGAAATCGCTTCCAAGCACAACAAGAATCTTTCGATGTTTGATATAAATAATTTAAGATGGGATAAGATTATAATCTGCACAGATGCCGACGTTGACGGATTCCAGATAAGAACCCTCATCTTAGCAATGCTCTACCGCCTTGTGCCCACTCTTATTGACGAGGGCAAGGTGTATATTGCAGAATCTCCGCTTTTTGAAATCAATCTCAAAGACAAAACATATTTTGCCTACACCGAAAAGGAAAAAGCCGACATAACCAAAAAGCTCGGGCCGAAATGCACTGTTCAGCGTTCAAAAGGTCTTGGTGAAAATGAGCCGGAAATGATGTGGCAAACAACTATGAATCCCGAAACAAGAAGGCTTATTAAGGTGAGCAGTGAAGACGTTGAAAAAACTGCAGAGATGTTTGATCTTCTTCTCGGCGACAACCTTTCCGGAAGAAAGGACTATATTGCCACAAACGGTCATCTGTATCTTGAAATGCTTGATTTAAGCTAAAGGAAGGAGAGATAATAAATGAATTTTACCGATATGAAAATTACGGATACGCTCCGTGAGAATTATATGCCTTATGCAATGAGTGTTATTATCTCGCGTGCGCTTCCAGAAATAGACGGATTTAAGCCGTCCCACAGAAAACTTCTTTACACGATGTATAAGATGAATCTTATTAAAGGTGCAAAAACCAAGTCTGCAAATGTTGTGGGGCAGACGATGAAGCTAAATCCCCACGGTGACGGTGCTATCTACGAAACAATGGTGCGTCTTACCCGCGGTAACGATTCGCTTCTTCATCCGTTTGTGGATTCAAAGGGTAACTTTGCAAAGCATTATTCACGCGATATGGCATATGCCGCATCGAGATACACAGAGGTAAAGCTCGACGAAATCTGCAACGAAATCTTTAAGGATATCGACAAAAACACCGTAAACTTTACCGATAACTACGACGGAACCCTGAAAGAACCCGTGCTTTTGCCGGTCACTTTTCCAAACATACTCGTAAATCCGAATCAGGGTATTGCTGTTGGTATGGCAAACAACATATGCAGTTTCAATCTCAAAGAAGTGTGCAAAACAACAATTGCATACCTCAAAAACCCAAACTGCAATATTTCAAAAACACTCCTTGCGCCTGATTTTTCAACAGGTGCGGAAATCATTTACGATAAAGATGCTCTTGAAAACATCTACAAAACAGGAAGAGGAAGCTTCAAGCTCAGAAGTAAATACCGCTACGACAAGAAAAACAGCATTATTGAAATATATGAAATCCCCTACACAACCACCTCGGAAGCCATTATCGACAAGATTATTGAGCTTATAAAGGCTGGCAAAATAAAGGAAATCACAGACCTCAGAGATGAAACTGACCTTAAAGGTCTTAAAATTTCTCTTGATGTGAAAAAGAGCACAAACGTGCCTCTTCTTATGAGCAAGCTTTTCAAGATGACAAGTCTTGAAGATTCGTTCAGCTGTAACTTCAATATTCTCGACGGCACAACTCCAAAGGTTATGGGAATTGCCGAAATTCTTGAAAAATGGTCTGAATTCAGAATAGAATGTATTAAGAGAAAAATCAAATATGATATCAACAAGCTTACCCATAAGCTCCACCTTATGGAAGGTCTTAAGCTCATCCTTTTGGATATTGATAAAGCCATAAAAATCATAAGAGACACGGAAAAAGACGAGGACGTTATTCCCAATCTTATGAAAGGCTTTAAGATTGATGAAATTCAGGCTGACTACATTGCCGATATCAAGCTCAGAAATCTTAATAAGGAATACATTATAAACCGCATAAAAGATATTGAGGAATTAAAAAAAGAGCTTGAAGAACTCGAAGAAATCGTAAATGACGAAAGCAAAATCAAGGCAATCATCATTGATGAACTCACCGCTATTTCCAAAAAATACGGCGTTGACCGCAAAACGGAAATAATATATGAAGATGATGCTATTGAAATAAGCGAAGACCATATGATTGAGGACTATAATCTCAAAGTGTTTCTCACTGCAGGAAATTATCTTAAGAAGATTAGCCACGTTTCGCTTCGCTCAAGCGGCGCCCAGAAGCTGAAAGAAGAAGATTATATAGTGTGCCAATGGGATGCAACAAATAAATCAGACCTGATTTTAATAAGCGATAAATTCAATGCCTACAAAATCCGTATGCACGAAATTGAAGACTGCAAGGCAAGTGAGCTTGGTCATTTTGTGCCAAACATCATTGAAATGGAACCCGGAGAAAAAATTCTCTATGCTGTTCCCACAATTGACTATTCGGGAGATTTGCTTTATGTGTTTGAAAACGGCAAGGGAGCAAAGGTTTCAATGAAAAGCTACGAAACCAAAACCAACCGCAAAAAGCTTGTTAATGCTTATTATTCAAAGGTTAAGCTCGTTGGCATAAAGTTTCTTTCTAAAGATGAGGATGTTGTTATTTATTCGTCACTCGATAAAATTGTGATATTCAATACCTCGCTAATGCAGTCAAAATCAACCCGTGACACAATGGGTGTGGCTCTGATGAATATGAAAAAGAAAAGCACCGTTGCAAAGGTTGAATTCTTAAAAGATGTGAGCTTTACAGACCCCGGATACTACACGGCAAAAAATATTCCGGCAACCGGATATTATCTTAAGGATGAAGACGATGAAGATAATCAGGTGAGTCTTTTTTAAAAAATGAAAGGAAAGATGTAAACAATGAAAAAAGTAAAATTATTATTAACAATGGCTGTGATTGTGTTTTCAACAATGATTTGCTGTTCGATGAGTGCCTTTGCATTAACAGAGGGAGACTGGGAGTTTAAGTTGCTCGATAATGAGGTAACAATTACAGGATATCTTGGCGATGACACAGAGGTTGTTATTCCGGAAACTCTCTATGGTTGCCCCGTAACTCAGATGAAGAAATATATTTTTGGGAAAAATGTTAAATCGATTTCTTTTCCCTCAGGTATAAAAGAAATTCTGCCGGTTATCAGCGGTTCGGGAAATGCTTTGGAAGAGGTGATTATTCCCGAGGGAGTTGAAAAAATAGGCTTTGAAGCATTTTATGGTTGTGGTGAACTGGAGTCTGTTCATCTTCCGTCCACAATAACAGAAATAGGATTGGGAGCTTTCGGAAAATGTGAGAAGCTTTCGGAAATTAATTTTCCGCAATCACTTGAAAAAATAGGGTTGGAATCTTTTTACTCATGTAATTTAAAATCAGTGGTAATTCCGGCAAATGTAGCAGAAATAGGAGGCGGTGCATTTTCAAGAAACAAAAATCTTGAAAGTATAAAAATAGATGCCTCTATAAAGGAATTGCCATGCGGAAGATTGCTCAACGGATTCTTCTATGACTGCACATCTTTAAAAGAAGTAATATTGCCGGCAACTTTAGAGGAAATCGGAGGTTATGCTTTTCAGAATTGCAAGTCGCTTGAAAGCATTATTTTGCCAACGTCATTAAAAGAGATTGGCGCTAATGCGTTTTACGGATGCGAATCGTTAAAAGAGGTTGTTGTGCCCTATGGAGTAAAGGAAATCGGGCCCGGGGCTTTTGAAAACAATAAAAATTTAGAGTCTGTGTATGTCCCTGATTCAGTTACGAGTTTAGGCAATGGTGTGACCGAAAATTCGGATAACTGCATTATATACTGCTCTGCAGATTCAAAGGCGGCATCATTATGCAAGGAAAAGGATATTTCCTATCTTACCGATAATTCCGTAAACAGCCGTATCACGGTTATATACAACGGCAAAAGAATCTCTTTCCATTCATACGGACAAAATCCCGAGCTTTTAGAAGGAAGAACATTAGTGCCGCTCCGCTCAATTTTTGAAGCGATGGGTGCTGATGTGGAATGGGACGATGCCACAAGTAGTGCCATTGCAAAGCGTGATGGAGTTGAAATGAAAATCCAAATTGGCGCAAATGAAATGTATAAGAACGGAAAGGCAATTCCTGTTGATGTTCCGGCAATGCTTTTAAACAGCAGAACAATGGTTCCCGTTCGCGTTATTGCCGAAGCCTTTGGTGCTGATGTGCAGTGGAACGAAAGCGGCAGAACAGTTTTGATTACAGAATAAAATCGCAAAAGAATTTGAGCTGTATTTGTGTGAAGAAAAGAGCAACTGTATTATTTAATGCAAACTATAGGTGGTATGGGAATTGGAATTTCGAAATTAAAATATGTGATTTGCAGATATTTCAGAACCCATACCGTTAAACAAATGGTGGTTTTTTACCGTGATATATCCTGATTTCAGCTTTTCATTTTAAAAAGCAATACCCCGCCAATCATTATTGCCGCACCGAGATACTTGTTCCAGCCAAAGGCAAGCTTTTCGGTGCCCATAAG
>JAZSOL010000224.1:0-3085 GCA_045536915.1 Clostridia bacterium | reverse complement strand
GAAAAATTCAAATACTCCGACATGTCGTCTGCAATATCAAGAATTATACTGTTTATATGGCTTTCGGTATCGCTTTTGTCAAAGCTGAATATATACGAAAAGGATGTTATCTCAAAAAACGGAATATAGCTAAGAGACTTTTTGTTTATATTTTTGATAATGTCATGAAAAAGTCTGTAGGTGGTCTTGTATGTAACCAATGAGTCACCCTTGTCAAAGGAAATAACCACTGCAACATACTTGCCGTTTTCGGGATATTCGCCGAATATTGCCTTGAAGTCGTCATTGTATACGGGCTCCGAAAGAGAACCTAAATAATAATTCTTCATAAAATACTTACTGAATTCCAGTTGATTGGTTATATTCTGTATCATTTCATTTTTTTGATTTTGAACCGTTATTTCGTTTATGGCACGCTCGGTGGCAGTAAGTAAATCCCTTGGCGAGTGGGGTTTTAATATATACTCAAAAACTCCGCATGAAATCGCCTTTTGAGCAAGTTCAAAATCATTGTATGCAGACAGGATTATTACCTTGGTATTGGGCAAAAGGTTTGTTATAATCTCTGCAAGCTCCAGACCGTCCATTTCCGGCATTTTGATATCCGATATTATGATGTCGGGCTTGTATTCCTTAGCCATCTCTATTGCTTGTACACCGTTCTCGGCAACTCCCGATACTTCCACTCCTATGGACGTCCAATCCATATTTTGCAGATTTTCTCTTGCCAGATATTCATCCTCTGCTATGATAAGCTTCATTTCAAATCCTCCCTGTGGTTAATTGCAGCTATTTTTATCGTTACAACGAATCCGCCCTCCTCCTGCGATGCGTAGTTTAGTCCGTATTCATCGCCGAAGTATAGGTGTATTCGTTGGTTCACATTGTGTACTCCGTATTTTTCTATAGGTTCATTCATATCTATCTTTTGATTTATATATTCGTTCAGCTGGTCGGGATCACAGATTAGTTCGCCCAATCCGTTATCTGCAACCGTTATTATGATATTTTCGGATTCCTTTTTGAAGTCTATATTTATCTCGCCCTTGTAATTTATGCCGTAAAATGCATGATTAATGCAGTTTTCCACCAAAGGCTGAAGTGTGAGCTTGCATATTGAGTAGTTTTCCAACTCGAAGGGCAAATTTATATTTACATCAAACTTGTCCTTGTAACGTATCTTTTGTATATAAATGTAGCTTAATACATGCTCAACCTCTTTTTTCAGGGTGAGCATTTCTCCGCCGTTGTTTAGTGAATTCATAAAGAACTTTGACAGTGCTATGGTCATTTCCTCTATGTCGTAAGCCTTGTGTTTTTGAGACAATGCACAGATGGAATTCAATGTATTGTACAAAAAGTGCGGAGTTATCTGCGCTTGCAAAGCTTTCAGCTCTGCAATACGTCGGATTTTGGTCTCTCGCTTTACACTTTCTATGAGGTCGGATATTTTATTTTGCATAGCATTGAAGGTGTTAAACAGTATACCTATTTCATCATTTGACTGAGCAGTGATTGTGGTATCGGTACTGTAGTTTACACCGGACATCTTTTTTGTAAGCACAGAAAGCGGCTTTGTGATGAGTGATGATACATACATAATGAACAGTATGGAGAATACCAGCAGAAACATAGCCGTTATCAGTATTGCCAGCGAAAGTGACTTCTGTGCGGAGTTAAATTCCGATATTTTCACGGCACCTACCAGATAGAGCTGAGTGTCGGGTATGGGGTTGGTGCATACATAGTATTTATGACCGCCAAGATATATATAGTCATATTGCTTGCTATCCTTCCTGAGCATATCGTTGAATATTTTTGGGTTATTGGTAAGCTCCTGTCCTATGGCGGAATTGGATGAGTTTACCAGGTGAGTCCGCGTACACAGAAATATCTTGCCGGTTTCTGCCAGGGTTATGCTGTCTGCTATGTCGGTAAATTTACTTATTTTGATTTTTGCCTGCAGCAGTGCCAGCGGTTCCTTGGAGTGTACATCGGTGATAACCTTCGACGCTATTATATAGGAGTTCGATTCATTGAGTGAATCGGACACATACCAACCGGTGGAAGAACCCGCCTCCAGCATTTTATTAAACAACTTGTCGTTCTGCATTTGCTTGGCGGAGAATACCGATTGGTAGTTATTTAATTCCGAGAAGTCATCCCGGGTCAGAGAATACAGCTTCAAAGCGCTGATGTTGGTCTGAAACGGGTCTATAGACAGAAGTTCTTTTTCAAGCACATTGACATCTTCTATTGGATTGCCCGTAGGAGGGGATGAAAGTATTTGCTGTGCGTTTTCCTTTACCTGAAATGATAGCAGTGATACATTGATGCTGTCTATAAGTGACAGCATATGCCCCCGGGCATTGCTGATGGATTCCTCGGTGTTGCGCTGAGCGAGACCTGCCACCACATTGCCGGATTGGACCAAAACTACTGAAGAGAATATTATCACAGCTATCAGTACCACAAATGTGTAGTAGAAAATCAGTTTTAACTTGATGGACATATTATTGAAAGTATTTTTTATTTTCATTTAATATCACCGTAACTATTGTACCATATTTGCATTTTAAATGAAAGAATAAAACTGAAACTGAGGAAGTTAACGAACAAAATAGTAAGTTTTTCATGTAGACTGTAGGGTGATTTTAGCTTAAAATATAGATGTGGAGGTGATAGCGTGATTAAATGCAAACTGCCGTTTTTTATTTTAAGTATTATTATGATTTCTATATCCGGCTGCGGATTATATGATAAACCCGTGAGCACCCCGAAGCCAAAGCAGGAAATTGTATTTGCCATTCAAAAGGATTATACCGGCGCATATGCCGATATTGTGCAGAAATTTTCTGAGCAGAGTCCCCAAACTAATATCAAACTCATAGAGCTTGCCGAAGGCGGTGTGGAGTATTATCGCATGCTTAGCTCCGTTATCACAGGCAAAGAAGTCCGTGTGGATATATGCATGGTTGAGGATATATGGATGGATGAATTCGTCAATGGCGGTTATATCAAGCCTATAGACCTTCCGCAAGGATTGAAATTGGAGGACTATCCTGAGGGTATACGTTCATCCGTG
>JAZSOL010000232.1:0-5013 GCA_045536915.1 Clostridia bacterium | reverse complement strand
TAGGCAAATACTAATACAGTGGGAATGATTGCAATGGTTCGAGTAAGTTTAACCATTGTTGCAAAGTCACCTGCAACTTCGGAAAAAGCATATCCCGATGCAACAACGCTGGCCGTATCATTCACGGATGTTCCTGCCCAAATGCCATATGCAATGTCAGGCATTCCCAAAGCTTTGCCCATAATCGGATACAATGCAATCATAACCATATCAAAGAGAAATGTGGAAGATAAAGCAAATGCTATGTCCTTATCATCGGCATCAATAACAGGTGCAATAGCTGCCACAGCAGAACCACCGCAAATTCCTGTTCCTGCGGAAATTAAATTGCTTAGTTTCCAGTTAAGTCCAAATAGCTTGCGAATAAAGAAGCCGCCGCCAAAGCACATAGCAAATGTAAAAAACATTACAAAAAATGTCATTTTACCAACGGACATAATTGTGTTGACGGAAAGAGATGCACCGAGTAAAACTATGGCAACCTTCAGAATCCTTTTGGATGTAAACTTGAGTGCCGGTTTTATCCAGTCCGGATGAAAAAAACTATTAATTATCGTTCCCATAAACAGTGCTATGATAGAAGACCCCAAAAGTTCTCCGGGAATTAACTTCTCAAGCATAACGGACAGAATTGCTACAAGTATACAAATAGCAACACCGATTACAAACATACCTCGTTTTCTCAATTTGTTATCCATGTGTAAAAATGAAATTAACTTCATATGTAGTGCTCCTTTCAAAACAATTGTACAAACCTATTCTAACACATTTACAGCTATTTTTCAACATTTATCAACATAATAAAGCTTTTATTAAAATATTCTAATGGTTGTTTTGATTTATTTTTCTATTAATCCATACTTCACTTTTATCCGCTCAAGCTTCTCTATCATGGGTTCAGACATTACCCAAAGGAAAAATGCGGTTGACAATGCATGTATAATGTCAATAGGAAATCCCATAACGAAGGATGCTTTTATCATATCCCAAGTGGGTTTATTGGTCATCATGATAACCGAGGCGGGATTCATAATACCTCCGTACACTATAAGCGTTACCATAAAGCCAAATACTATCAGCGAAAGCTTGTTTCTTCTCAGTAAGCCTTTTTTAAAGAGTATACCTGCTAAAAAACCTACTATACCAAATGCAAACATCTGCCATGGTGTCCACGGTCCCTGACCGAAATAAAAATTGGACACAAAGGCGGTAACAGCTCCTACCAAAAATCCCGTCTCGCCTCCGAAGCAAATCCCCGATATGATAACAAGGGCAATCACCGGCTTAAACTCGGGAACCATAAAAAATGCTGTCCTGCCTGCTACACCCAAAGCACAAAGCACACTGATGATGACAAGTTCACGAGCCTGGGGTTTGCGGCTCTCAAATATCATGCCAAAAGGTAATATGGTTTCCAATATAATTAACAAGCTTATAAAATAGTACTTTCTGTCTCCGAGATAGTAAATACCGAAATAAATAGTAAGCGGTATTAATATCAATATAAGTATTGTTGCCACAAGACTTCTGCGTGTAAGCGACCTTTCACTTCGTGGAGTATGAATAACACTGATACCTAAGTCCTTATGCGGTATCAAACACCATAATGTAAGAAAGGCAAGTGCTATTGAAGCTGCTTGTGATATATAGTATACGGTGGTATAGCTTTCTATAAATTCATTTCTGATAATCCAAGAAGCAATAAAAAGCATTAAAAATATTATACCCGAAACTATTTTGGGTATAGAGAGCTTATGCTTCTTTTGAGACTTTTCCTCTGAAGGAATTGACGGTTTATATATCACCGTATTCTGATTTTCTTTTGAACTACACTCGCCGCCAATAGCATATACAATATCATCAACAAGGATAGCATCCGATATAATGTTTCTTGACATTCTGTTTGCACTTGTCGTATAGAAGCTGTTGCCGTTAAAGAACTTACGCGGTGTATCCACTGAAGTAATGCTTCCGTCAAAGAACATGGCACAACGGTCTGCGTATTGCGCACAAAACTCCACATCGTGAGACACCATCATAATGGCAGTACCACTCGCCTTTAAATTATATAGTATCTGCGCAAATGACTTTTTAAATTGTGCATCCATACCCTTGGTGGGCTCGTCCATAATAAGAATGCGAGGATGTCTTAGAAGCACCATAGCCAAAGCTGTGCGCTGCTGTTCTCCACCGGATAAATCATAAGGATGATTATCCATAAGCTTCGATATACCACATAGCTGTGATATATTCATCACCTGCTGCTCCCTTTCCTCTTTAGGAAGCTTCTTATCAGTCATATCATACAAATCAAGATATACTGTTTTTCGTGTGAAAAGAGACGTGGGATTTTGAGGAAGCACACCGATTAAACCATTGTAAAGGTCAGGTATTTCACACATGCGTCTGCCATCTATATAGATATCACCTCGCTGCGGAGAACGCAATCCGGATATTAAAGATACAGCCGTGGTTTTGCCTGTTCCGTTGCCACCGAGAACAGCCAAAGTTTCACCGGCAGATACAGTAAAGCTTAGCCCTTTAATAACATCAGGTAATTCCTTGGAATATCTAAAGTAAGCATCGCGGACTTCTATTAATGGTCGAGAATTCTCCGAAACACTTTCATCATATGCAATATGCTTTATTGTATCGTGGGTATCACAAAAATCACTAAGCCAGTTTTTGCCTTCGCGAATCGTCAAAGGACAAGCTTCACCAGACGCTACACTGCCATAGACACGAATCGGCGCAGGCATAGCTTCGTACATGTCATGGTTTAAACCTTTAAGAATACTTCCTATACTGCGGGGAGTGTCGTCTGCTACAACTTCGCCATTATCCATCACCACCACACGGTGAGACATAGCAAGTGCATCTTCAAGTCGATGTTCTGTCAAAATGATAGTGGTACCGAGCTCATCGTTTATCTTTTGCAATGTCTTTAAAAATTCCGATGCGGCAATAGGATCAAGCTGACTTGTAGGCTCATCGAGTATCAGAACCTTGGGTTGCATTACCATAACAGATGCCAAATTAAGAAGCTGTTTTTGACCGCCGGATAATTTATTTGTTTTCTTATAAAACCAATTCTCTATGCCAAAGAAGGACGCAATTTCAGATACTCTGGCTCTGATTTGATTGGTAGTATATCCCAGGCTTTCCAGACCAAATGCAAGCTCGTGCCATACCTTATCGGTAACTATCTGATTATCCGGATTTTGCATAACAAATCCTATATCGGTAACCTGAGTTAATGTATCTACCTCAGAAAGAGGCGTGCCGTCAAATATGATAGTACCGGTGATTGACCCAAATGGAGCAACGGATGGCTTTAGCAATCTCAAAAGAGTTGTTTTGCCGCAACCTGATTTACCGCAGATAGTGATAAACTCACCGCTGCTTATATTTAAATTGATATTTTTCAAGACATTTCCACTTTGATTTGGATATGCAAAGCTTACATTTTCGATTCTATAGATTTCCATTTTATCACCTCTCTTAGCTCAATAAAAACCGGCAAAGCCGACAATATAAAATAAGCAGCAAACACTGACAAAGCATAAATATTTAGTTTGGCAGTATCTACATACGGGAAACACTCAAATTTCAAAACACCTTGCAGTTTTCCTGTAATTACATATGCCGAAAGAATCAAGATAGTAATCAGTGCCTTGATGTCTCTCTTTGTAAATCTGTATATAGAGAAGGCTGTTCTGCCCGGGAGTCCGTAACCGCGGGATTTCATAGCATCAGAAGTGTCAACGGAATTCTCAAGGCTTTGGGTTATCATTACAGACAATACAGACATACCACTTACTGCACGCTTTATCAAGCTGCCACTTGACACATCTCTACCGATGCATCGCTGTGCATCGGTTACTTTTTTGATATCATCAATGAACTTAGGTACAAAGCGAAGCACCATTGAAAACACCAGCGACAAAGAAGGAATTATCCTGCCAAAAATATATATGAATTTATCGCTCGTCATCACTTCATTGAAGCACGAAAAGAACATTATAACCGAAACAATCATAGTCGCCGCTGCAAAACCGTACAATATAGATTCTGCCGTCAGTGGGTTACCTCCGGGAAGATATGTTATAATTGTAACTCCCTGATGATTGAATGCAGGATTGATAAGAGCCATAATTATAAGCATCGGTACAGCGTGAACAATACTACGCACCAGTGTATGTCTGCCCTTTAACACAGTGCTGTATGCAAAACTTACGAAAAGAGATATTGCAAGTGCAACAGGGTGAAGAAAAATGCAGGCAAATATAATCACAACGATAAAGTACATTAAATTTACTATAGGATGATAATTTTTAAATTCATTCATTTTTCATACCATTCCTTTCTGCATACTCACCGCCTACATCTTTACCCAAATCACAGGTATATACCCACTCTATTTTGTCACCGTTTTTTAATACGTATTGAGAACAACCGTAATTTGGAAACCGGTTATTTACTTTATACATCCAACCCGAAAGCTCACCACAGTCAAATTCATATAAGTTATTTATACCCTCTATGTATGCACTGTTATAAAGAGGTATATTTACAAACTCCAAGTGTATTTTATTCTTTTTCATTTCACGTACCAGAACATTAAACACACTTTCTCCGTTATAAAACTCTACAGATTTTTTTGAAAATATAACTCCGTCACCCGGAATTACAACAGCTTTTTTTGTTGATTTGCCGACAGCATTATCACATCGGATTGACAAGGAGCAAGTGAGTTGATTGTCTGTTTCATCTGCTCCTTCATGTTCAACGGTAACGGATTTTTCTGCCGGAACAGTATTTGAATATTCAGTATTTACTTTTGGAGTGTTTTCGCAAACACCGGATTGTGTTTTTCCTTCTTGTACCGGATATACTTGTCCAATTTCTTCATTGCTTGCATGTGCTTGTTTCAGCTCTTGTATTTCTGTTTTTTCTGTTGACAGTGCCGGTAGCTGCCCTTACTATGGTTACCTTCCGTAAAAAAATTAAGCA
>JAZSOL010000136.1:0-12384 GCA_045536915.1 Clostridia bacterium | reverse complement strand
ATTTATTCTTGCTTTGCGCGAAACATCTTCAAAAACAAATCCTGTTCCTCAACAGAAAGCTGTCTGAAAATTTCCAAGAATTGAATATCTCTCTCCGAAAGGTCGCTCCCGGAAACGGGGGCGGCTTTTTCTTTTATGTCGGTTTCGCCTTTAAGATATGCAGGGGTGGTGTTTAAAAAATCAGCAATTAAAGCAATGCGTTCATCGGTCAATGCTGTCTTATTGGCATTTACATCTCTTAAATAACCAGAAGGCAAATTAAGCTGTTTGTATATAAAGGTTAAACTGTAACCTTGTTCTTTAGACAATGCTTTTATACGTTCAATAATCTCACTTTTGTTGAGAAACACCATAAAAAACACCTCTAATTTGTGCATATCTACAAATCGCACAAAATATGCGAAAACATATTGCAATCGCATAAAATATGCGATATAATATAGCCGTACCCAGAAAAAGGGTACAAAAAATACAGCCATTCAAGATAGCTTTTAATTTTTCTTTCGACAGCTTAATTATAAGCTTTCTTGGTGGTTTTGTCAATATGCGAACGCATAAAATGTGCGATAAAAATGGGGTGATTTTATAAACGTTAAAATTTTGCGAGCAAAAGCAAATATCAACCAAAAACAGCTTGCAAAAAAACTTGATGTTAATCAAGGCACAGTAAGTCGTTGGGAAAACAACGAGATGAAACCGTCAAAGAAATACATCAAAAAACTTTGCAAAATTTTCGGCTGCACCGTTGAGGAACTGATGGGAGATGACATTGTTGGATAACAATATGCCGCTTCCCGAATTTGCAAAAAGAGCAGGAGTTAAGGCTGACACATTGCGGTCAGCGATGAGAGAAGCCTCGAAGAAAAACAGACCGTTCCCGCTCGGATATGCCTATTTTACAGGCAAAAGCTGGGTTTATGTTATTCCGAGAAAACCTGCCGAATTTTTTCTTTCAAACGGCAGACTTCCGGATGATGAAGTAAACCTCGGAACAGATTATTAAGGAGGACAAAATGAAAACAATCGAAACCATTCTTGAAATTATTTCTGTTTGTTTTCTTGGACTTGGATTTATTGTAGCCGTTGCAGGAAAAACAGGCTTGTGCATTTTGTGTTTTATACTTTTTGCCTTGCTCGGTCTGATCTGCGTTTGGCTGGAAGATGAAAAGGAAAGGTGAGAAAAATGGACTGGAATATTGAAGCACCCTGGGTCGGAAAATCCAAAGAAGATTACTACGATCTCGAAGAAGAAACCGAGGAATATGTTCCGGAATATTACCCGGAATGCGACGCGGATTTTGAATAACGAAAGGAGAACAAAATGTACTCAGCATTGAGAAAGAGGAAAGGACTTTCCTGCAAGGAACTTGCGGCGATTATGAAGACGGAATTTCCGGTTGCAAACGCCGCGGGAATAAGCCTTGCGGAAAGACCGCTTGAAAGCGGAATTACCTATACCGCAGAAGCAAAGAGATTTGTTAAAGAAATCTGTGGATATAAGGACGACAAAAAAGGAAGAAAGGACAAGGCAACGCTTCATTGCTGGCTGCCGGAAGGGACAAAGAAAGCCTTTATTGAGGCGAAAGCAAAAAGGGGATTTGTTACCGATCACGATTACATAATCTTTTTGATTATGCAGGACATCGCAAGAATTAAAAAAGCCGCCAGTTCTGTTGGCGCAGAGACAAACGGCAAGGAAAATATATGCAATTCAATTATAACCGAAACGGAGGAAATGTCAAATGATTCTTGAAGGAAAAAAGCTGACGGCTTTTGACGCGATGGAAGCAGCGATGCAGCTTTCGGATATGTACCACGAACACAATGTCAATAAATCCATAACTTGTTCGTTTCATGGCCGCATTCCTTGTTTTGATTTATTTATATATGATTGGGAGGACGACAGTGCTGATTCCACCATTCACATTTTGGTTCATTTGGACGATGCTTCCTATGGCAACAGCTTTTCCGACGTTTTCACGATGATTGAAAGCGAAATGGACAAGATTACAGGAGAGAAAAAAGGAGAAAGCAAATGAAATTCAGAGCGCTTAAAGAAGAAGAAATTGAATGCAGAATCGGTCAAGCTGCGAAAGACAACAGCTATATTTGCCTTCTGCTTTACAAAGACCAGAGAACGGACGCAAACATTCTTGACGAAACTGTCGGAAACGAAAACTGGCAGGATAAATATTACGAAGTTAAGGGGAATCTTTATTGTTCCGTCGGTATCAAGTGTGGCGGAGAATGGGTCTGGAAAGATAACTGCGGAACAGAAAGCAACACCGAAGCGGAAAAAGGCGAGGCGAGCGATGCTTTTAAACGAGCTTGTTTTAACTGGGGAATCGGCAGAGAACTTTATACTGCACCGTTTATTTATATTCCGCTGACTTCCACGCAGGATGGGAAGGACAATTACGAAATCGGCAAAACCGGAAAACCGCAGGGCAATTTTGCTGTGACTTATATTAAAACCGAAAACGGCAAAATTACAGGGCTTAACATTGAAAATAAAAAGAAACACAGAACTGTTTTTGCTTGGGGGAAAATTGAATGAGCACCGAGTTTGTTTTTGAAAGAGCAATTCTCGCTTCCAGTCCGGAAGGAATGTTCCTCAAAATAAAACTTCCGATTGAAAGCAGAGAAGCGGCAAGGAATTTTGTTGACAGTTATAACCGCGAAGCAAAACACGTTTGCACGCTTAAAGAACAAAAAGCAAAGCGAAGCCTTGACCAGAACGGTTATTTCTGGGTTTTGTGTAACCAGCTTTCCGCAACGCTTAAAATCCCGCCAAAAGACCTTTACCGCGAATATATAAAAGACATCGGGGGAAATTATGAAATCACTCCTATAAAGGCAGAAGCCGTTAAACGGTGGGTGGAAATCTGGGAAGCAAAAGGCATCGGATTTGTTGCCGAAGATTTGGGCGAAAGCAAAATCAATGGTTATCACAATATCAGGAATTATTACGGCTCATCGACTTATGACAAAGCGCAGATGGGAAGGCTTCTCGATCTGATAATTGCGGACTGCGACGAAAACGGAATCGTAACGCTTACACCGGAGGAAATCGCAAGACTTGGTGAAGAAAGATGAAAGGGAAACGGAGGTGCAAAAAGTGGCGAACGAAGGATATATAAAACTTTACCGTAAAATGACCGAATGGGGTTGGTATAAGGACCAGAACACCAAAGACGTTTTTTTGCACCTTCTTCTTGAGGCTTGTTATGAACCGCATTTTTTCCGTGATACAT
This sequence comes from Clostridia bacterium, assembly GCA_045536915.1. Classification (GTDB taxonomy): domain Bacteria; phylum Bacillota; class Clostridia; order UMGS1810; family UMGS1810; genus RGIG1828. Next base: position 9,130 of record JAZSOL010000136.1, on the reverse strand, counting down.
ATCTTGAAATCGGGCAAATCGCCACAACAGTTAGGGAAATCAAGGAAAAAACGGGTATCTCAGAACAGTCGATACGCACATCATTAAATCGCTTAAAATCAACAAACGAAATAACAATCAAAACAACCTCAAAATTCAGCTTGATTACGCTGAATAATTACGCAGACTATCAGGGAGATAACAAACCTTCTAACAATCAACTAACAAACAATCAACAAACGACTAACAAACAACTAACAAACGCTTCTTATAACAAAGAAGGGAAGAAGGGAAGAAAGGAAGAAGGTAATAAGAGTATGGGGAAAACAAAGTTTTCCGCGCCCACGCTTGATGAAATCAAATCCTATTGTTCGGAAAGAAAAAACAACGTCGATGCTGAAAGGTTTTACGATTATTATTCGGCAAACGGTTGGGTTCAAGGAAGGGGCAAACCGATAAAGGATTGGAAAGCCTGCGTAAGGACCTGGGAAAGAGGATTTTCCGCGCAGAAGGAAAACAAAGGCAAAAAACCATCTTTTGACATTGATGCTCTTGAGCAACGAATGAAAGAAAGCGATGGCGTTATATGAGAAGATGTTTTCTATGCGGGTCAACGCAATGGATAGAACGGCATCACGTTTTCGGAGGTGCTTGCCGGAAGCTGTCCGAAAAATACGGACTTGTGGTTGACCTTTGTCATTATTGCCACAACGAACCGCCGAACGGCGTTCATTTTAACAGAGAAGTCAGAGAAAGACTTCAGGCACAATATCAGCAGGCGGCGATGGACAGATACGGCTGGACTGTTGAAGAATTTATTAAAAAATTTGGGAGGTCTTTTATTTGAAATCTTTTGAAAAAAACAAATGCGAGATTTGTGGTAAAACTTTTCCTTTAAGCAAAGAATATGTTTACCAAATTAGGAAAGAGCTACCAGTTTTAGCAAGTTTAACCGAACCTCCACAAATTTACGATGCGATTGATTGCCCTTTTTGTGGCTGTCAAAAAATACTTAACAAGCGTTATGACCATATAAAAATAACAAATTATTGCGAGGTAGAAAACAATGAATAAAGCAATACTTATCGGCAGACTTGCCGCAGACCCGGAACTCAAACAGACAGGCAGCGGAATTTCAGTAACCAGTTTTACTGTTGCGGTTGACAGACCATACACCAAAGGTGCAGACCGCCAGACCGATTGGCTTGATATTGTTGCATGGAGAAACACCGCAGAATTTATCTGCAAGCACTTTTCCAAAGGCAACAGCATTGTTATCGAGGGAACTATCCAAACAAGAAATTGGGAAGATAAAAACGGACAGAAACGCAAATCCGTTGAAATTGTTGCCGACAATGTGGAATTTTCGCCCAGAGCAAAGACCGAACAGAAACCGGAGCATGAATGCGTTGTTGACGATGCCGAAGATTTTACTGAAATGGAAGACCTTCCGTGGGAGAACTGATGAACAAGTATAAAAATAAAAAAATTGAAATTGACGGGTTTGTTTTTGACAGCAAGGCGGAAGCACAAAGATGGCAGCAGTTAAAACTCCTTGAAAGAGTGGGGCAAATAGGAAATCTTCGCAGGCAAGTGAAATACGTTCTTATTCCTGCACAGAAAATAGACGGCAAAACCGTTGAAAGAGAATGTTCCTATTACGCAGATTTTTGTTACTTCCGCAACGGCGAACTTATTGCTGAAGATGTGAAAGGATACCGCAAGGGGCAGGCTTATCAGTTGTTTTCGATAAAAAGAAAACTGATGCTCGAAAAATACGGTATTCGCGTAAAGGAAATTACGAAGGCGGAAATATGGAAGTAAGAATTACAGAAAGAAAATGCCCATGCAGCAGAGATTGTCCGGACAGGAACGAATTCTGCCACACAAAAGGGAAATGTCCGCACGGTTTTGATGATTGGGCGGAAGAGCATAAGGAAAACAGAGCAAAAATAAGACAGGAAAAACAAGCGGACGTTCCAAAATGGACAAAAGCACAGGAAACAAGGCATTTTAACTGGGTCAAATATGGCCAAGGAAATTCCAAAAAGTAAAGGAGATCAGATCAGATGGAAACACTTAAAAAAGTATTAACTGTAATTTTGAGCATAACAATTGTTCTTGCGTTATGTTTCTTGATTTTTTGCGGATGCGTGAAAGTGGGGTTGAGAATCTTCGGAGAACAGGCTTTTGGATACGAAACTTTGAGCATCACAGAGCCTTGCGGTTTGAGCACCGAAGAACTTGAGAGCGTGCTCAAAGGGGAGCTCAAACAATACGCGCAGGAATTTTTGAACGCGGAGGAAGATTACGAAATCAACGCTTGCTTTCTTGCGAGCATCGCCGCCGCAGAATCCGGATGGGGTGAGCACCAATTTAAGCCGAACAACATTTTTGGATTTGGGCGAATGGAATTTGAGAGCGTTCCGAAATGTATTGATTACGTTTCGTGGTACTTGAGAAAACATTATCTCAACGAAAACGGAAGATATTACCGGGGCGGAACTATTGAAGCAATAGGCAGGATATGGTGTCCGGACGACGGAGAATGGGCAAAACTTGTTACAGGAATTTACGGAGGAATGGCAAATGGTAGATAAGGAAGAAGCATTGCGGTTGAGCAGAACGGGAATGACACATTCCAAAATTGCTCTGAAACTTGGATGCAGCAGACAGTATATCAACATAATATGCAGTGGCAAAAACGCAACGAACCAAAGAAGGGTGAGCGTTCACGACTGGATCGTTTATCCAAACATCAAAAAATGGCTTTTTGAAAATCAAGTGAGCATGGCAAAGTTTGTTCAGCTTGTTTCCGGAAAAGACTCACAGGGGAGGAGAATGGACCATTTCAGAAAGTGCCTTGCGGGACAAAGCGAGTTTAAATTCAACCAAATCAAGGTAATACTTGAGCTTACCGGAATGACTTTTGAAAAAGCGTTTGAGGTGGAAAATGACGAACTTTGAAACAATGAAACCGTTTTTGCCAAATGTTGGAATTAACGTTGCGGCGAAGGTTCTTGCGGAAGGTCCTGGAAGATGTAATTTCTGCGCCGACGGAAAACACGCTGAAAGATTCAAATGCGGGGCTAAATGTGAAGACGGGATTAGGGAATGGCTTTTGAAAGAAGCCGATGAAAATATGCTTCCTGAAATTTGCTCCTGCGGATATTTTTTTGAAGCAGACGAAACAATATGCCCAAACTGCGGAAAGAAGGTAGAAGAAGATGGCTGAATTGAAACCTTGCCCGTTTTGCGGAGGGAAAGCATTTTATAACGGCAAAAAGTTTCGTATAGAATGTTCAAAGTGCAAAGCAAATATGCCAGGTTATTTATCTTTCAAAGGTGTTTGGAACTACAAATATTTTTTGGAAAGTTTGTGGAACAGGAGGGCTGGCAATGTATGAAGATTATTTAAAAATAGCACAGGAAATGCCGCCAATGGAATACGGCATAAAAGCTGCTGATGCTATTGAAGAACTTGTTTTAAAGTTACAGCAAAGACAGCGTTTTATTACAAAACTTGAAGATAAACTTTTTGAGTATGAAGGCATTACGCGGGATTTGAAAAATATTTTTGGATAAAAGAAAAACGAAATATTTTAGAGGGCTTTTTGAATGAAAAACATAGCGAGAATGAATCCGATGCAGGCTTACCAGCTTGGCAGGATTGAGGGCGAGAAATACGCCAGAGCGGCGGACATCCGGAGAGGAATAAATCTTGCTTATGCGTATTTACTTTTGGCAATGGCATACACAAACGAAAAGGACGACGGAACAACATATCTTTCAAAACCGAAGTTCAAAGAGTTTTATCAGGGTTTCTGCAAAACCCTGCAGACCTTTGTTGAAGACAGCATAGAGGGCGAAGAAGGAATTGACACCTATGATATTGCTGACCTTTATGTTAAGCACGATACGGAAATAAGAGAAAGATACGGACTTCCGATGAAGAAATATGACGGAAAGGATGAGGTGATTTGAAAGTAAAAATAGACAAGGGAGCAAAGCTCCCTATCAGAGCGCACGAAACGGACGCAGGGTATGATCTGTTCGCAATGAGGAACACATACGTTATGCCGCGTGGCAGGATAACCGCCGATACAGGAGTACATTGCGAAATCCCGGCGGGATATTTCGGCGACATAAGACCAAAGAGCGGACTTCTTTTTAAACACGACATTTTTACTGCCGGAACGGTTGACAGCGGTTACACCGGAAGCATAAGGGTTAGAATTATAAATTTTGGTGCAGAGCCTTATGAGTTTAAAGAGGGAGAAAAGATAGCACAGGTTGTTTTTGTTCCGTGCTATACTCCCGAACTTGAAGTTGTCGATGAACTTCCCGAAACCGAAAGAGGAAGCGGAGGTTTCGGCAGCACGGGAAAGTGATTTTTAATATGCGAGAAAGAGACATAAATCTTGAAGATTTTGAAATAAGCAGGGCGGGTTACAGAGAACTACGAAATTTTTGTCTGCAATACGATGAAAAGCTGGCAAGGCTTAACGATGCTTACAGCCTTAAATCGCCAAATCTTTCGGGAATGCCGCACGGTTCGGGAATTTCTGACCCAACAGCAAGAGCGGCTGAACTTTGCGAAAAATATAAAGAGGACATTGACCTTATTGAAAAAACCGCAAAGGAAGTTGATCCGGAACTTGCACCATTTATTTTAAAAAATGTAACTTCGGAAAAATGTCCGCCCTGGGTTTTAAAAACCAGGTACGGAATGGAAGCGGGAGAAAGACAGTTTAACCAAAAACGCAGACAGTTTTATTACCTGCTTGCGCTTAAAAAGCAAATCATATAGGAGAATTAAAATGGGAACACAGACGATGGATGCGTTTCTTAAAAACGCGAAAGTAAATATATTTAGTTACAGTCCGGCGGCAATGGAGCTTGCTCTTGAAGCAGAAGAAAAAGGGACATACCCTTGCGGGGAAAAATGCACTTGCTGCAAAGACCCGGAGGCTTGTTCAAAAATAATCTGCATTGCATGGTACAGATGGTTTCAGAAACATTGGCACGATATTCAGAAAGCAGGAGAAGCGATGAAATGAAAAACAGACATAAAGAAGTTGTTTTGGCACTTGCCGAAAACGGTATGAAACCCACACAAGCGGCGGAAGCGATGTTTTCGCACAGAAACACGGTTTTATATCACATTAAGCAAATCAAGGAAGAAACAGGCCTTGACCCTTTGAAATTTTATGATTTATGCAAACTTGTTGAGATTGCGAGGGCGGAAGAATGACAAACTATGAAAAGATAAAAGCTATGTCCGTTGAGGAAATGGCGAAAGATATAGAGAAAACTATTTCGTATAATCTGTGTTGCTATTGCATAGGAAACGGAAAAGATTGCCCTAACCATTGCAAGGGAAAAGGAGAATTTGAAATTGTTTTGGAATGGCTTGAAAGCGAGGTAGAAGATGATTAAATTTACAGCAAGCCTTGAACATTGGCTTTGGGAAAATCACAATGAAGTATTTGGACTTATAACGTTCGGACATACTGAACTTTTTACGGAAGAAATGCAAAAAGAATATATAGAATGGTGTAAAACTGACGAAGGTAAAGAATACCTCAAAGGTGGAAGCAAATATTGTGAGGTAGAAGAAGATGGATGAATTACTTAAATTTATAGGTCAAATGCTTTTGGCAGGAATAATTGGAGGAGTTACTGCTTTAGTAATCAATATTTTGTGGGAGGGAAAATAAGATGGCTGAAAATAAAAACAACGGAAGTTCGTGGTCGTTGATGCTTTTGCTTCTTGCATTTTCAAGTAACGAGGAAGGATTTGAAAACTTTTTTCAAAAGGTTATTCAAGTGCGAGAATACGTTAATAATGCTTTCTCTGATGTTGTAAAAAAACATTCAAAAGTGGCGCAACTTTCAAGATACGGCAAAAGAAGAGTTAAAAAGAAAAATCAAAAACGCCTTATAAAATTGGTTTGCAAAGAAGTTGGGTTTGGTAAAGAAACCATAAAAATGCTTCAAGAAAGGATTGTTAAAAATGGCTGAATGGATAAGCGTAAAAGACAGATTGCCGGAAAATCCAGAAGAACGAGTGCTTGTTAAAGTTGGTTGTGAACAACTTGTAAATGGAAAACCGTCTATTGATACAGATAGATACCAAAATTATCATTGGGTACGATATAACGGATTTGTAACCCATTGGATGCCTTTACCAGAACCACCGAAAATGGGTTAAGAATTGGGTTAAGAAAGGAGAATGAGAATGATAGATAAACTTATAGAAAAATACGGATATAAAAAGACAGAAGAAAACAAATACGGCGTTTATTATGAAAAAGAAGAACGGCAAGGTTTTTTTCACGAAATCGGACTTGCGTATAAAGAAAGCGGAAAACACTTGATGTTCTCATATGACAAAGAAGTCAGAAAAATAAACCACAGCTATTATTTGAATGAAAGCTGTGGACTTGAACTTCCTGTTGTTTTTCTTCTTTGGATTAAAGCACAACAGATGAAAATGAAATATCGTTGGTAAAGAAGAATGACAATGGCTGAAAGACTTGCAGATGTGGAAACAATGATTGAATTTGTAAAACGATATACACCTTGTATCAACGGAGAAACTACAATGGAATGCGTTGAAAGGTCAATTAGGAACGCTCCTACTGTAGAAGCAAAACCTGTTGTTCATGCTCATTGGGTAGATGTAAACCCAAATTTGCATATTGGTATGAAATGCTCACTTTGTGGTGCAAGAATTAAATATAGCGAGTTTTTTAATGGAAATCATCGCTATTGCCACAAATGCGGTGCTCAAATGGACGAGGGTGTAAAAATCCCAGTAATCAGTATGGAAGATGTTCCGAAAATTATGGAGGAGATGGAGAAGTGAATGGCATTACAAGAAACAATGCTTGATGGAACGGTTTTTGACAAAGTGCAAATTGCAATTAGCCGATACAAAGCTTTTGAACCTCCGGAAGGATATTATCTTGCTTTTAGTGGAGGCAAAGACAGCGTTTGCATCAAAGCGCTTGCGGATATGGCGGGGGTAAAATACGACGCACATTATTCCGTGACTTCGGTTGACCCGCCGGAACTGGTGTCTTTTATCCGTGACAAATATCCGGACGTGTCGAGAGACATTCCCAGAGATAAAGAGGGGAAAGCCATTACAATGTGGAATTTAATTCCCAAAAAGAAAATGCCACCAACAAGACTTGCAAGATATTGTTGCTCGGTGCTCAAAGAAAGTGCAGGTAAAGGAAGAATAACCGTAACCGGTGTTCGTTGGGCTGAAAGCGCAAGACGGAAAGAAAATCAAGGCGTTGTGCTTTTTAAAGACAGCGCAAAAGATTTTGAGAATAACTCAAATTTTCAATCAACAGCCAAAGGGGGGTGGTGCTGAACGATGATAATGACGAAAACCGCAGAACCGTTGAACATTGTTATCGTACAAGAAAAACGCTTTTAAACCCTATTGTTGATTGGACTGATGAAGATGTTTGGGAATTTATTAAAGCATACAACATTCCGTACTGTGAACTTTACGACAAAGGATATACAAGACTTGGTTGCATTGGCTGTCCGATGAATACTGCTGCTGCTGCTGAACTTGAACGTTATCCCAAATATAAACGTCAGTACATAAGAGCGTTTGATAAAATGCTCAAAGATTTTAAAAATCCGCCGGAAAACTGGACAGACGGTGAGGCAGTTATGGATTGGTGGCTTGGTAAAAAACCAAAGTCAAAAGAACTTGAAGGACAAATCAACATTTTTGAACAAGAGATTTTGGAAAATATTATAAACGGGGAGGAATAAACAATGCCTAACGAAGTGTTATATATTTTATTCATCGCAATGGTTGCGGTGATTATGGTAAATATTGTTTGCGCTGTTGACCACAAGAAAGCGGAAAAAAGCTGTGAAAAATGGGAAGAAACTTATTACAGTTTTATTGTTTGCGGCAAAAAGAAATTCTGGGAAGAACTCGGCGCATATTCTGCGGAAAAAGAAGGATATATGTACGTTGATGTTCCTGGTGGCGCAAGGCTTATTATTTTTGAAAATAAAATTGATGGGTGGTATATACCTTGAAGGTTGACATTTTTAACACCGACAAAAAATACGGGATAATTTACGCTGATCCGCCGTGGAAATACAATTCAAGGGTAAATCATAAAACCCGATTTAGAGGGGGTGCGTGTGGACACTATGATTTAATGCCAATGAAAGATATTGAAAGTTTACCGATTTCTGAATTAGCTGCTGAAAATTGTGTTTTGTTTTTATGGACAACTTTTCCTTATTTAGAAGAACAAATTAAACTTTTTTCAAAATGGGGGTTTAAATATAAAACACTTGGATTTAGTTGGATTAAAACAAATCCCAAAAATGGAAAGCCTTTTTTTGGTGTTGGATATTATGCAAAAAGTAATTGTGAAGTGTGTTTAATGGGAATAAAAGGGAAAATGAAACCTGTTAATAATACAATTTCAAGTTGCATTATATCTCCGAGAAGAGAGCACAGCAGGAAACCTGATGAAGTTAGGCAACGCATTGTTGAATTATTTGGCGATATTCCTAGGATTGAACTTTTTGCAAGGCAAGCAGCAGACGGTTGGGATTGTTGGGGTAATGAAGCTCCGGAAGATTAAAAATTTTTTACAAACAAAATAGCACAGAATTTTAAAAGGATTTTCGGATAAAAATAATTTAAAATTTTTTCTGAGAGGACGTATAAGGGACGTCAATAGGTGTTATTATTGCATTGTGAAAATTGTTAAAAAACTTTTTCATTATTCATTCCTTTCGTTATTTGGCAAATCGGAACAGACGGTTGGCAGCCGGAAAGACGGCAAACATTGAGGGTTGGTGTAACGGAAGCACAAAAGGCTTTGACCCTGATGGAGTAGGTTCAACTCCTGCACTCTCAACCAGCGTACATACGCACCTCCTTTCTTTAATTTTTGTTGCGTACTGACAGTTGGAAAGACAACGGTCGGTGCTGGTACCGCAGACCAAACCTGCTTTTGTAGTTTAATGGTAAAACAGTTGACCTGTAATCATCCGATGTTGGTTCGATTCCGACCAAAAGCTCCATAAGGCTATGCTTTTTGCATAGTCTTTTTTTATTTTGTGTACGAGGCAGTCCATACTCCTTCTGCCG
>JAZSOL010000031.1:0-2987 GCA_045536915.1 Clostridia bacterium | reverse complement strand
GCTTCCTCTCTGAACTTTTCTGCATTTATGCCACAGTTCTGAAGCTCTTCGTCAGATGCGTAATACCTTACTATGTCAAACACTTCGCTGCTTCCTATCCTTGAAGCTCTCGCTTTTTCCCACATGAGAGTCCCTTGTTTTAATTTGACTTTCTTCACGCAATCCACCCCCACAGCTGCTCTTGTTTGGTTCTCGACTTCATTAGAGTAACAATTGCAGCATATTCATCGTTTATAACAGTCTGCTTGTCCTCACCGTTTTTAAATCTTGCTATTATTTCAGCAAACTTATCTTCTGCAAGCTTCGGATTAGCCTTAAACATTTCATACGTGTCCACGCAATCTGCCTGCTGTTCCTCTGTAAGCTGATTCAAGTTTACATTCTCAATATTCTGCTGAATCGGAATTTCGATTTTTGCATCATCTATAACCACCGGAATATCATCTTCCTCACGGTCAAATGCCATTATAGTTTCTTTCAATTCGGGTAATACCTCCCTGACTCTTTTTAAAGCTCTGCGAATAATACTCTTGTTAACCATCTCACCTGTCCACTTAACCCAGAAAGTACCTGTGTTTAAATCATTAGTAAGCACCTTACGTTTCTTTTCTTTGCCCCAATCATTGATGTATGTTTCCCACTTACTTGTAAATATTCCCTGCTCAGAAGCAGCTGCAATATTAAGCATATCCTCTGCACTTATCTCTGTAGTTACCATGGTTACTCTCTGGTTACGGTCTATGTCAAAGATGTCAAGTCTGCAAATAAACTTCCCGAAATATCTGTCTGCAAGCCTCTGTGCCGTGATAACTCTGTCCGGCTCAATGCGTGCATCTTCAAGAGTGTAAATAATGTCACCATTGTAAAAATTTTCTTTGAAATATGTAGTTGCAAAATCCGCTTTGGGAACTGCAATTATGGTATCAGTAATCCGGTATCCCTTGCGTGCCGCCGCTCTTAAAAATGCCTCAACTCTTGCACTCGGAACTATAGTGTTTCCACGTTTCACAAAATCAAGCTTGTCATAATCCTCAGCAATAATGCCCCCCTGAATCAAGCTCTGCATACCACCAAGAAAAACATTTGCAGCATTTAATGCATCACTTTCGGTCTTTATTGTCAAAGTCTTTAAAGCTTCAATAACCTTGACTGCAAACGGCATGCACTTCGTTTTCATTCCGATTTCTTTCTTTATCACATCCAGACACGTATCATTGCTCCGTATGAGCTGATTGTATACACTGTTGTTATTCATATCACACCTCACGCTACAAACGTCCTGAAATTACCTTTGTACATATCCCACATAGCATCCTTTGCTTCGGTAACGCAATCGTCACCACCGCAAAAATACTCACCCTCAATGCAAATCGCAAATTCTTCCTGAATTGGCTCTCCACAGCAAGCGCACCTCGGTCTGCCCGCGAGTTTACTTTCCATCTCATCATCGTGAGAATTAAATAAATCTAAATAATCCGTCATATCAATTATCCTCTCTTCTTCAATATTTCATATATATTTTTAAGTTGCGGAAAATCCTCACTCATATCATCCATAAGCTCTTCACTTTTCCGCATCCTTGCTTCCTTCTGCCTTGCCACAATCGACTCCGCAGAACCTTCTTTTATATCATGTTTGACAAATTCATTTTTCTGTGTTATAATAATCACATCCTTTGGATTTTCAATATTTCCGAAATCAGGCTCCGGGAGTTGCCGCTCCTTACGGAGTCTTTTTTCATTCCCATAAAAGCACCAATGCCAACACTGCGCATATAATCCCTGATATCGTCCCTTCTACGAAGTCTATTCTCCCTAATTCCATACCTCCGACTGTTACGATGGCTATTACCATCATCAACAGTCCTGCTTTATTTGCCCTTGTTAATTCCGCACCTTTCATATTCTTTTCTCCTTTCAATAACCTCATAACTGCTGTTAACACATGTTAACCTTTTGCATTCTTCGCATATGGTATTTGCTTCATCATAACTCCGAAAGATTTTTGCCTTGGTAACATCAGCAATTGCCGTGACATATCTCACGTATTCAGAATCCTTGCTCTTTTCAAATCTGAGGAAATACGAAACTGTAAGATTCCCGGTGCTCATTTTCCTCCGCACCTTCCGGATTATCCATACTTTTTTGTCCTCCGGTGGTTTAATATAATTTTCTCTGCCGTCAAAAGTGCATCTGCTTCGTTTGCAGTTTAAGCACATATCAATCGTCGAGCTGTATCCGTTGCACTCACTCTTCTGATGGAGCCGCTTCGCCATGTCGGTTGCCCACCTTTCTCAAGCAGTACGGTGCAAGCGTAGTATAAAAATCTCCATTGCGGATTATAGCCTGGTCTTTTCCCCAACAAATAAACTCATATTCAACCGGACTGTCGCCAATTACCACCTTGTCTCCTGTTTTTATCTGACTGTCAATCAAAGCCATAGTCCGTGCAAGCTCGTACTCGCCATCTATCTTGATGTGCTTCTCGCACCATAACGCCACACCTCTTGCAAACCTCTCGTAATCTCCGCAGGTTATAATCCGGTTTCCGTCTTCCAATGTTATAACTCCGTTTTCATCGGTTTCGTATAACTTACCGAATTTTGTAATACCTAATACCTCTGATGTTCTGTCAACTGCAATAAATTTAAATTTTCCTTTCATACTTTCCAACCTTTCCGTTTTTACTTGATTCATAGTTGACTCAGCTGAGCTCCCTTGCCAACGTCGCTTTGCTGATGTAGTTTCCCTTAAACGGGAAATTCCTCTTGCACCAATCCCGGCACTTGCCTAAAAATTCCGATACGTCCGTCACCGATAGTAACTCCTTATCGGGATACCTCTCGTGAATCCGCTCTAAGTTGTCTCTGTAAGCTTCTTTTTCTCTTGCCATATTGCCGCGCCTCTCCACTCCCCTTCGCCCATCAGACGGCACAAATTTTATAAAACATAATCAAGGTCGGTCAAACAGTGATTTGCGATTCAAAG
>JAZSOL010000014.1:0-5447 GCA_045536915.1 Clostridia bacterium | reverse complement strand
GCATGACGAAGAAGACGTCTTAAAACGTAGCCTCTTCCTTCATTACTGATCTGAACACCATCACCAATCATAAAGGTTGTGCTTCTGATATGGTCGGTAATAACTCTGAGAGAAACGTCGTTTTTCTCATTATCGCCATAGTGAGCACCTGTTATCTCGCTGATTTTAAACATAATATTTCTAACGGTATCAACCTCAAAGAGATTATTTACCCCCTGCATAATGCAGGCAATTCTTTCAAGACCCATACCTGTATCGATATTGGGGTGAGCAAGTTTATTATAGTTTCCTTCATCATCTTTGTCAAACTGAGTGAACACGAGATTCCAGAATTCAACGAATCTGTCGCAGTCACATCCGATTTTGCAGTCGTCTCTTACGCATGCGCATTCTGAGCCTCTGACGAAATAAATTTCAGTGCAGGGGCCGCAGGGGCCTGTGCCGATTTCCCAGAAGTTATCTTCTTTGCCCATTCTCACAATTCTGTCGGGCGCAACGCCTACTTCCTTTGTCCAGATATCAAATGCTTCATCATCATCCTGATATATTGTAACCCACAGCTTTTCAATGGGGAGTTTCAGGTCTTTGGTTATAAATTCCCATGCCCATGCTGTTGCTTCGTGCTTAAAATAATCACCGAAAGAAAAGTTACCGAGCATTTCAAAATATGTGCCGTGGCGCGCAGTTTTTCCAACTCTTTCAATATCGGGAGTTCTTATGCATTTCTGACACGTTGTAACTCTTTTTCTCGGAGGCTCAAGCTCACCTTTGAAATAGGGTTTGAGCGGAGCCATACCTGCATTTATGAGAAGCAGACTCTTGTCGTTTTCAGGCACAAGTGAAAATGAAGGTAGTCTCAAGTGTCCTTTGCTTTCAAAAAAAGACAGATATCTTTCTCTGATTTCATTTAATCCAAGTTTTTCCATTGGTTCATCGTCTCCTTACCTTAAATAAAAAGCTTTTCACACTTAATATATTCTAAAAAATTACATATAGATATATAATACACCATAAACACCTTATATGTCAACTAAAAAATAAAATAACTCTTGATTTTTATGTATAATTATGCTACTATATACTATGTAGAATCTATTCCAAACAGGAGTGACAAAAATGAATATTTTAAGAACAGATATTTTATCTAAAGAAAAGCTTGAAAAAGCAAAAGCTTTTGCCTTAAGCAAAATTGACTTTGCAAAAGAAACTTTTAAAACAACATTCCCATCGCACGCCAGCGTTAACAATGTTTACACAGAAGACGAAAACAATGGTGGCTGGAACCAGGGATTCTGGACAGGTATGCTCTGGATTGCATATGAACTGACCGGTGATGAATCGTATCGCGAAGTCGCTGAAATGCAGATTCCTACATACACAAAAAGAATTAAGGAAAAATTAGGCGTTGCTCATCACGATATGGGATTTTTATATATTCCCTCGTGCGTGGCTGCATATAAGCTCACAGGCAACGAAGAAGCAAAACAGGCGGCTATTCTTGCTGCCGATAACCTTATGGCACGTTACCACGAAAAAGGCAATTTCCTCCAGGCCTGGGGTCAAATGGGCGCTCCCGAAAACTACCGTCTTATCATCGACTGCATGCTCAACATTCCTCTTCTCTACTGGGCGGCAACCGTAACCGGTAATGACGAATACGATAAAAAAGCCTGGAACCACTTCAACACTACAGCCGACAACATTATGCGTGAAGACGGTTCTACTTTCCATACATTCTACTTCGACCCCGAAACAGGTGCTCCCGCTAAAGGCGTAACAGCTCAGGGTGCTTCCGATGATTCCTGTTGGGCAAGAGGTCAGGCTTGGGGAACCTACGGTATGATGCTTACTCAGATTTATCATCCCAACGATAAAGCAATGAGCAAATTCAAAAAAATTGCTGACTACTTCCTCAGCTATCTCCCCAAAGACAGCGTTCCTTTCTGGGATCTTTGCTTCACAGATGGTGCAGACGAACCCAGAGACTCATCCTCTGCTGCAATTGCAGTGTGCGGTCTTTTAGAAGCTGTTAAGCATCTTGACGATTCCGACCCCGATAAGGAAAGATACATTGTTATGATCAACAAAATCATGGCTTCTCTTATTGATAACTACCTCTGCTGGGATGTTCCCGAGTGTAACGGTCTTCTTCTGCACGCAACATACGGCAAACCTCAGAAATCAGGTGTTGATGAACTCAATATTTGGGGTGACTACTTCTTTATGGAAGCAATGATCAGAATGCTCACCGATAACGAATGGAAGCTTTACTGGTAAGATATTAAAGCTACAAAGAACAAAATTGACTTCGTCAATTAACTGTTCGCTTCGCTCACAATTTTATAAGGAAAATTTTGTTGTTACAAGCAATTGCTGACGCAATTTCCTATGTAATAAAAAACAACCCGGTTTATCAGAATCAATCTGACAAACCGGGTTTAATTTTTATTTATTAATCGTCTATAGACTTATCTGTTGCACTTTCAAAAATCGCAACAATTTCCTTTGAAGGTTCTTTATCGATAAGAGTAACAACAACTGCAAAAATCAGACTCACTACAGCACCGGGAAGAATTTCATAGATTCCGGTTGAACCTGTGAGATACATATACCAGAGAATATCTGTTACAGCACCGGCAATGATACCAGCAAGGGCGCCTTTATATGTAAATCTCTTCCAGAAAAGAGAGAGAAGCACAACAGGTCCGAACGCCGCACCAAAGAGACCCCATGCATTTTCAACAAGTGCCATAATAGCCTGAGCACCGTCACCTTTGCTGCTTGCAATGAAATATGCAACAACAGAAACAATTATAACAACTATTCTTCCAACCCACAAAACCTCTTTATCTTTTGCGTCTTTTCTGATTAAGGGCTTGTAGATATCGCTTGTGAACGAAGATGATGCAACAAGAAGCTGCGAATCTGCCGTAGACATTGATGCCGCAATGATAGCCGCAAGAAGAATACCTGCAATAAAGCTTGGGAAGAGAATTCTTGAAAGTACAACAAAGATAAGACTTTGCTTTCCGTTTGCTATAAGGTCTTCACCAACATTTGCTCCGTCAAACACAAACATCCTGCCAAAATATGCAATTGCAATTGCAGCAGCGAGAGTTATAACAACCCAGATAATAGCAACAATTGCAGATTTTTTAATCATACTGGGTTTTTCAACAGCCATAAATCTCACGAGGATATGAGGCATACCGAAATATCCGAGACCCCACGCAAGGCCCGATACAATATCCTGCCATGAAGCATTGAAAAAGTTTGCAACAAAGTTATATTCATTTCCTGCTCCGTCAACCACGGTTTTGGAAAGAAGTGATGCATCTGTGTTGTTTCCAACAGCTAAAGCAATAGGAACAATAAGAAGTGCCACCAACATAAGAAGTCCCTGGAAAAAGTCTGTCCAGCAAACGGCCTTGTAGCCGCCGAGGAAGGTGTATACGAGAACAATTGCAGCAAATATAATCATTGCCGCAGTTTCAGGCAATTCCGGAAAAATCTGAGTGAAAACATTTGTACCTGCAACATAAGCAGATGCAACATAGATAGTGAAGCTTATGAGGAACACTATTGCACACACAATCTTAAGCGCCGGACTTGAAGTGAGAAATCTGTTGGAAAGATACTGAGGAAGAGTTATTGCATCTCCGGAAGCCTTAGAAAACTTCCTGAGTCTTTTTGCAACAATAATCCAGTTAAGTGCAGTACCGATTGCAAGTCCAATGCCAATCCATGCCTCGCCAAGTCCGAATGCAAGAATGCTTCCGGGCAAGCCCATAAGAAGCCACGCACTCATATCAGACGCCTGAGCACTCATTGCAGTTACCCAAGGTCCCATCTGACGTCCTCCGAGAAAATATTCCTTTTCTCCGCCTTTTGAGCTTTTGAAGAAGAAATACATACCAATACCAAGCATGGCTACAAAATAAAGTATAAAAGCCACTACTTCTCCATTCATAATAATTCAAATCCTTTCTTTTTTTAAATACCAATCTATTGTATCACATATTATTATTAAATGCAATACCAAACATAGTATAAACTTTAAACTGTACGTTTTTTTCAACAAATCACAAAAACGCACGGTATTCCTGCATTTCGTTACCGTACGTTTTATAAACCATCAAAAAGAACTTTTATTTAACTTTCAACCCATCAAGCAAAAGTCTCATTGCATATGCCGAATATTCCGTGAGAGAATACTCACCGTTACACAAACACCAGTCATATATCATCCCTCTTTCAAAAAGGGCATAGAGCTTCACGATTTCCGCCGCATTTTTTTCCGTGGTGAGTTCTCCGTCATTCTGCCCTTTTGCAACAATACGGCGAAGAAGCTTAAAATACATTCTGTTGTGGTCGAGTAGTTCCTTGTTGCCACCGGTTGTGAGCTGAGCGGAATACAACCTTTTTAAAAGGTCAATATCCACGCTCGTCTCTATCATTTCAAAAAGCTCACGGTTAAGAAATGCCAGAGCATCCACCGCACTTCCCATAATCTCCTCACGGTTGCTGAGCCGGTTATATTTATCATCAAACAAATCAGCAAGAGAAGCAAGAAGCTCTTCTTTGCTTTTGAAATAATGGTAAAACGAGCCTTTTGATGTGCCCGATTCATAGATTATATCATACACGGTAGTGTTTTCGTATCCCTGTTCATAAAACAGCTTCCATGCCGCTGATATTATTTTACTTTTGGTTTGTCCGTTGGTTTTTTTCATTCTGTTTCCTCCCGACGGTTGCAATCATCCACCACTATAACGATAGCAAACAACCGCTTGCGGATACTTTGCAATAACCGGCATATAATTATTAACTGCCATAAAAATTCTGTCAACAAAATTCTCAAAATCGGCTATGCATTCAAATGAAATATTGAAAGCATCATCAACCGAACATTCTAAAGCATATTTAACTGTTGATACGATGATTTTTTATAACAAATCATCATTATTGTAACATTAATTCCAAATTACGTCAAGTGCATATTTTTGCTGTTATTTGCTTCTGAAGTTCAGAGATTTTTTATTTTATTTACTATTTATTCTTCTCAACCATACTAACGTATTCAACACCTATCACAGCATAAGGAATCAGCAAAAAACCATATGGTTTCTTCTGTTTTTTAATATCTGCATTTGCTGATAACAACATATTTGCTCTCTCCAGTTAAATCATTCTAAGTTTTTTTGAGTTTCCCCTTTTTTGAAAAATATATATTTATGGGGTAGATGAAATAATAATTGAGTGATAAAACAAAAAGCTCATTGCAAAATCGCAATGAGCTTTTAAATTACCCCGGCAGCTTCCTACTTTCCCGGGCCGTCACCAGCCAAGTATCATCAGCGTTACAGAGCTTAACTGCCGTGTTCGGAATGGGAACGGGTGTGTCCTCTGTGCTATCGCCACCGAGTTGCTTAATACAATATTTTCTT
>JAZSOL010000318.1:0-2986 GCA_045536915.1 Clostridia bacterium | reverse complement strand
TCGAATCTAATATGCGCAAAACGGTTATTTGTTCTGTAAAGCCTTTTCTCAAATATTGTTCTTCAAACCTTTTTGCATTTCTGCACCTTAACAAGTCTTCCTCTATCAAATCCTCGCGTGTAAATTTCAATTTATCATTATCCAGCAGCATCTCAACAATCGCACGTTCAGCAGCACCCTCGCATATGCAAGCGATATATTTTGAAAATTCCATTATTCGTCCTCCTTATGAGCACTTATAATGCTTTTTTTCAAATTCATATATGCTTCATACATTGGAACAGTTCCCTGTAAAAAACCGCTTTGATATGCTTCACTTCTCTTCATATCATTTCTTTTCAATAAATTGCTTAAATTATCTACTGTTATTCCGTCACGATTTCTTACAATAAAAATATTGTCATTACGTTCAAATACATCAAGAAGCTCTGAATAATGCGTCGAAAATATAAGCATTGCACCTTTTTTATTGACCTTATTATCCATATAAAAACGAATAAGGGTTGAAACAATTTCCTGATTAAAGTGATTTTCCAACTCATCAATAATAAGATAGCCACCCGTTTCAAAAGTTCGCATTGCATTTAAAAATGTCTTTATGCCTTTAATCGTACCCGATGAAAGATACCGATTTAAATCTGAGAACTGATTTAAAGTTATTTCATCTTTGTCCCAAAACTTCAGACAAATATTTGTATCTTTTACATCATTGCATACTCTTAAATACTCAACACTCGGATCAAAAAATGCAATCAGCTCAAGTGGGCAATCTTCAGAAATGCTCAGTTGATTGATATTCGTATAACGAAGCATGTCGGTAAAAATAATTTTATCATTATTTCTCTTGTTGAAGGCAACCATTATACTTACATCATCAAGAAGAAAATCCGAGTCAACAAATTGTCTTGATAAACATATTTCAATCCCCGTAAAATCAAAAACTGATTTTTTGCTTTGAATTTTTGAAACAAGCTTCGACTTTAATGTTTCATATGATATTGCCAGCTTTTGTTCTTTCCGTATAACGGTAGTATGCAAAAGATTAACAGTTCCGTTTTCAGAATAAAAATAAGTATCAAAACAAACCGGACATTCTTCTTTCATATCGTCAAGAATTTCTGCGCAGTCAATATTATTGATTGGTTCATTATTGAGCATACGGCATACGAAAGTGATTAACTTCAAGATTGTAGTCTTACCTGATGCATTTATTCCAATAAATGACAACGCATTATTCTGATGAAATTCTTTTGTATGATTAGAAAATGCACAACTCATTTTCTCTGCATTTTCCTCTGTAACGCGTTGCAAAGCCAAAAAATCAATTTCACATTTTTCATGGAATAACGGTAATCCTGTAGCTACAATCTTTAATATTTTCATAAAATCACCTTTTAAACTCAATATTTTCGTTTTTATATATGGTATTATAACAAGAACGAATATAAAAGTCAATACTAAATACGTTTTTTCTGTTTTTAGTGCTATATTTGAGATTGTATGCGCTATTGATGCAAATTATACCATCAAATCAGCGACCTCGCCGCTTGTGCTCATTCTCCATTCCCTCCTTGTCAGCCTGTTGTTGCAGCTCATCGGCTTGTTTTTTCTTTTCGGTAATGCGTTCTGCATCGTGGTAAATGTTTTCGCATAGCCGTTTTTCACTTCGGAGTGTACGGAGCATAGTATTTATTTCCTTTGCTTTTTGCTTAACCTCGTCTGCATTTTCGTCTGTTCGCTCACTATAAAGCTGTTTACGCTCTGTAACAAGCTCGTCAATCTTAACCTTTGTTTTTGCATGGTAGTCTGTAAGGTCTGCCACGTTCTCTATGTTATTTTCATAGAGGAACTTAAACTGTTTTTGATAACGGTCAAGTTTTATAAGCTCGTCACGCATAAAAAATGACACCCTTTGCGGTGTCTGCTTCTTCTTTATTTTCCCGAACAGATACAGATAGTGATAATAGAGAGCAACAAAACCTTTGAGTTTTTTCGGCTCTATGTGCTTATATGCCTTATCAAAATCAAAGCCGTTTTTGGCAAGTTCGGTGGGCGTTGCTGTTTTAATTCCATTTCGGGTTGCAATAATACGCTCCTGTATTTCATCAAGAGAATATCCCTTGCCGAGTCTGTCGAACCTTACGGGATATTTACCGAAAGGCGGCAAAACGGAAGGATGCGCACTTTTGCCGGGCCTACGTTTTATAACATAGCCACGCTGCTCCAGATTCCTCCAAAAATCCTTCATCGTATAAGAGCATTTTATGATTTCATCAAATTCCTCACGCATCTGCCCTCGGATGGTAGGCTTGCCTTCCTTTTCCGCTTTCCATTCGGCATAATGTTTTCCCTTGCCTTTCGGCTCTAAAACCGACAGATTATTTTCTCTGCACATACGGTCTGACACGGCACGGATTTTGTTGTAGTAGCTTGCCGGAGAGGAATGATATTTCTCACCGTCCACACAAGACACAGAATTTATTACGATATGGTTATGGTAATGGTTCTTGTCAAGATGTGTGCCGATTACAACCTCAAATCTGTCACCAAAACATTCCTTTGCAAACTGTATGCCGATTTCGTGCACCTGTTCCGGTGTTATCTCACCGGGTTTGAAAGCCTGTATAAAATGATAACCTAAAACGCCATCTGTTTTGCCCCACATAGCTTTTGTTTCGCACATTTCGGAATATGCGTTACTAAGGCTTGAACAGTTAAGGCACGACTGCAATAATCTCTGCTCGGACTTATTAGGGTTGATGACATAATCAACAACGCCGCCAAGTCCTGTCTTTTTTTCGTTGGCAGCATAAGTCACGCTGTACCATAAATTGATTGTTATGGGTAATACTTTCGTAATAGCCATTATCTTTTCACCTCCCTATATAGTTTTTCAAATACTTCTCGCATTGCTCCGACTTCTTCTACATAAATCTCTCCAAGTCCGTTTGCCTTATATGCCATTTGGTTTATATTATTGGCAATG
>JAZSOL010000152.1:0-7229 GCA_045536915.1 Clostridia bacterium | reverse complement strand
TAAAATGCTTTTGACTATAGACAAATCTCACCACTCGCAGTACTTTTGTACAGCTTCGGGTTATCACCCCAAGCAGGATAAATCCTTGCTTGGGGTTCGATTTATCAATTCTGAATCATTTTTTCCTATTCCCCAACAAGGGACTGTAAAAAATCCGTAGATTTTTTACAGTCCCTTTAAAATTCATATAAAACCCCACCGTGCCGTTACTCAGGACATATTTTTAACCTGCCATGCAGGTGGATTCCGCCCGACTGCTTAAATGTTCCCTCGTCTGAGCGTGGTCTACAGCCACAGTTGGAGATAGGATTCCGTTTCTATTCGTATCGGTTAAAATAAAATCCTATTTTGCGAACACCGCAGGGATTACTTAATTAATATACCACATTTCCAAGTAAAAATCAATAGTAAATTAATCTATAATATCAAATTCTTCACTGCATCTGTCTTTGAACATATCAAAAGCCGCATCAAGTTCATCTTCATCTTCAATATAAGTGAAAACGTCTTCACCGTCACCTTCGGTTTCTATGCGCATAATGAAAACTTCGGATTCGTCATTTTCGTTTTCAATATCCTCGGGAGTTGCAAGCGCAACATATTTTTTGCCCGAAAGCTCAAAAGAATCCACGATTTCAAGCTCGATTTCGTTGTTGTCTTCATCAAAAAAAGTCAATACATTATTTTCTTCCATTTTAAAACATCTCCTTTATTTGTTTGCTTGGCTGTCAAGATAGCTTTGAAGTATTATTTCCGCCGCCACGGTATCAATAACATTTTTTCGCGATTTTCCGCGGGTATCGGTGAAATTGAGAAAGGTTGAAGCTTCAACAGTGGTAAGCCTTTCATCCTGAAAAATCAGCTCTATGCTTTCGGGAATCCTCGTTTTCAAATCATTTGCAAAATCATTTGTTATATCCGCCCTGAAACCAAGAGTTCCGTTAAGGTTTTTCGGCATTCCAATCACAATTTTTGAAACATCATTCTGATTGATTATTTCCACAAGAGCATCCATCATCTTTGAATACACTTTGTTCGGCAGGGTTTTAAGCCCCTGCGCCGTAAGCATCAGCGGGTCGCTGAGTGCAATACCCACTCTCGCATCACCATAGTCTATACCCATTATTCTCATTTGTAACACCTCAAAAGCAATTAACAATACATATATATTACCATAAATTTATTAATATTTCAATATTTATTTTTATTTTATTATATTATCTGTAATTATTTCTTTTTTTATCCGTTTGAAACTGATAAAAATTCAGGAAACAAGGTTGGTGCATTGCAGGACAAAATGTAAAGTTTAAAATCTGATTTTGCTGTTGTATCTCACTTTAAATTATGATATAATAATCACAATAATCATAATTGCACATTACGGAGGAACAAACATTGCACAACATACTTACAAACCAGGATATTAAAAAAATGGAAGAAGAAATTGAATACAGAACCGTCACTCTCAGATATGAGCTTCTTGAAGAAGTGAAACGCACAAGAGCTTTCGGAGACCTTAGTGAAAATTTTGAATACAAGGAAGCAAAAAGAAAGAAAAATCAGAATGAAAGCCGTATAAGATATCTCACTAATATGATTCGCACCGCAACAATTGCGGAAGATTCATCAGATGAAAACACTGTTGGTTTGAATGACAGGATTGAATGCTATATGAGTGATATTGACGAAGTGATGGAAATCGCTATTGTGACAACTGTCAGAACAGATGCTTTCAGCGGTATGGTGAGCAACGAATCCCCTATCGGCAAAGCGCTTTTGGGTGCAAAGCTCGGAAGCGTTGTGGAGGTGGACTCACCGGACGGAAAATACGAGGTTGAAATCAAAAAAATAATAAAAGACGGCGCCGGCGACAGTCCGATTAATTCATTTTGAGAAAAATAGGCTGTGGCAAAATGATTTTTCCGGTTTTGTCCGGGAGGCCGTTCCCTACATATACTGTGTACATAGTATATATACACAACAATTTGTAGGGTTTGGCGTCCTCGACGAACCGTTATTTTTCATTTTGCTGCAGCCTTTTATTTCAGCCATTTAACAAATCCATAAATTCATCACCAGTTATGGTTTCTTTTTCTATGAGATATCTTGCTATGCTATTTAGTTTTTGCATATTGTTTCTGAGGAGTTCTTCTGCTTTTCCGTATGCTTTTGCCACGAGAGAGACTACCTCGGCATCGATTTTTGCGGCTGTTTCATTTGAGCACGCAAGAGTGGTATCATCACCGAGATACACGTTATTTAGAGTTTCAAATGCAACCATACCAAATTCCGAGCTCATACCATAGCGGCTTATCATTGCACGGGCAATTTTTGTTGCCTGCTCTATGTCGTTTGCAGCTCCAGTGGTTATGGTGTCAAACATAAGCTTTTCGGCGGCTCTGCCGGCTGTGAAGGTTACTATTTTATTAAACGCTTCCTCTTTTGACATAAGGAATTTTTCGTCTTCATCAACCTGCATTGTGTAGCCAAGAGCACCGGAGGTTCTTGGAATAATTGTTATTTTATGAACGGGTGCGCTTTCTTTCTGGAGTGCCGCCGCAATAGCGTGGCCAACCTCGTGGTAGGCAATTATTTCTTTTTCCTTATCGGATATAACCATACCTTTTCGCTTATATCCGGCAAGAATAACCTCCACGCTTTCTTCAAGGTCTGATTGCTCAACTTCAATTCTTCCCATCCTGACAGCTCTCAGGGCAGCTTCGTTGATTATATTTGCAAGCTCTGCACCGGATGCACCGCTTGTTGCATTGGCAATTGCCCTGAAATCCACTCCTTCGGCTATGTTAACCTTTTTCGCGTGAACTTTCAAAACAGCTTCTCTTCCGCGCATATCGGGAAGCTCAACAGGAATTCTTCTGTCGAATCTTCCGGGTCTTAAAAGCGCCTTATCAAGAGAGTCAGGACGGTTGGTTGCCGCAAGAATAACAACACCTTTCTGACCATCGAAGCCGTCCATTTCACTGAGAAGCTGATTTAAAGTTTGTTCTCTTTCATCATTTCCTCCTGAAATATGGCCGGAATCTCTTTTTTTACCTATAGTGTCTATTTCGTCAATAAAAACAATGCACGGAGCCTTTTCGTTTGCCTGCTTAAAAAGGTCTCTGACCTTTGCGGCGCCCATTCCAACGAACATCTCTACGAACTCCGAACCGGAAATCGAGAAAAACGGTACATTCGCTTCTCCGGCAACAGCCTGGGCAAGCAAGGTCTTACCCGTTCCCGGAGGTCCAACCAAAAGAGCGCCCTTTGGAAGAGTTGCGCCAATTGCCGCATATTTTTTGGGATTATGCAGAAAATCCACAATCTCCGTCAGAGCTTCTTTAGCTTCATCCTGACCTGCAACGTCGGCAAAGGTTTTTCCGGTTTGAGCCTTAACATAAACCTTTGCATTAGACTTACCAAACGACATTGCATTTCCAAAGCCGCCTTTCCCCATTTGCTTTGAAAGGATTCTCCAGAAAACAACGAAAACAATTATCGGTATGCCATAGCTGAGAATAATTCCAAGAATCGGAGACATTTCTTTGGGCTTGACTTTGGTGAATTTGACTTTTGCTTCAACAAGCTCTTTATGAAGCTCACCGGAATCGAGAACGCCCGTTGTGTAGACTATATCGGTTCCCGTTGCCTGCATAAAATTAAACAAAAAGTCTTTTTCCGAGGTTTCCTGCGAATTTTCTTTTACTGTGTAGTAAATAGTGTCCTGATCAATTTCAACTTCTTTAATATTGTTTGAATTCAGCTCATTTAAAAACACATCGTAGCTCACGGGCTTTTGATTGCTTCCGATAAGCATAGGAAATAAAAAGTAGTTGAGCGCAAAAACAATTACCATTGCAGCCACAACATAAAATATTATACCTTTTTTACTTTTCATCCAACCATTCCTTTCTCTTGCCAAAAACAGGGGGCTGCCCTATTGAACAACCCCCTGAATATTATAAAAATTATTCTTCGTCTTTAGTTTCTGCTTCTGCTTCTGCATTTAAAGCATCTTTTCTCGAAAGATTAAATCTGCCCTGACGGTCAATTTCCATAAGCTTAACCTTAATTTCATCGCCTTCGGAAACAACATCTTCAACCTTTGCAACTCTGCGGTTTTCAAGCTTGGAGATATGAACGAGACCTTCTCTTCCGGGAAGGAATTCAACAAAAGCACCGATTTCGATTATTTTAACAACCTTACCGGTATAGATCATACCAACCTCGGGTTCTGCAACAATACCTTCAACAATTGAAAGTGCTTTCTTTCCTGCATCGGCATCTGTTGTGAGAATAAACACGCTTCCATCGTCTTCGATATCAATCTTAACGCCTGTTTCAGCAATGATTTTCTGAATTGTTTTTCCACCTGAACCAATAACATCCTTAATTTTGTCAACGGGAACCTTAGTTGTGATAATCTTGGGAGCATATTCGGAAAGCTCTGCTCTGGGCTCAGGAATTGCTTTGAGCATTACTTCGTCGAGGATGTAGTAACGTGCATCTCTTGTTTTTCTGAAAGCTTCTTTGATTATGTCGTAGGTGAGACCGTCAACCTTAATATCCATCTGAATTGCTGTTATACCTTTTTTGGTACCTGCAACTTTAAAGTCCATATCGCCGTAGAAGTCTTCAACGCCCTGAATATCAACCATTGTGAGGAATTCGTCGGAATCGGGTTTTGTGATGAGACCGCAGGAAATTCCGGCAACGGGAGCTTTAATCGGAACACCGGCATCCATAAGAGCGAGTGTACTTCCGCACACACTTCCCTGAGATGTTGAACCGTTGGAGCTTAAAACTTCTGAAACGAGTCTTATCGCATAGGGGAATTCGTCGGTTGAGGGAATAACCGGAGCAAGAGCTCTTTCAGCAAGTGCACCGTGGCCGATTTCTCTTCTTCCGGGACCTCTTGACGGCTTTGTTTCGCCAACGGAGTATGAGGGGAAGTTATAGTGGTGCATATATCTTTTGGAGGTTTCTTCATCGATACCGTCCAAAGTCTGAGATTCGGAAACAGCGCCCAAAGTAGCAATGGTGAGAACCTGGGTCTGACCTCTGGAGAAAAGACCGGAGCCGTGAACCCTTGGAAGAAGTCCCACGCTTGATGAAAGAGGACGGATTTCATCGATTCCTCTGCCGTCAACACGTTTGTGGTCTTCAATGAGCCATTTTCTAACGATTTCTTTCTGGATTTTATAGAAAATTTCATCAATTTCAGCATCTCTGCCTTCAGCTTCTTCGCCGAGGTATTCGATAAGTTCATCGGTAAGAACTTTCATTCTTTCGTCTCTTATTCTCTTATCGTCGGTATCGATTGCAGCGCAAACCTTATCATAGCTGAAGTTATAGATTTTATCGTAGAAATCGTGGTCAACATCGTGAGCTTCATAAGGAGCTTTTTCCTTACCCACAGCTTCAACGATTGTGTCGATAAATTCGCAGATTTTAATGATTTCCTGATGTGCAAAAACAATAGCGTCATACATAACTTCTTCGCTTACTTCGTTTGCACCGGCTTCAATCATAACAACTTTCTTTTTGGTACCTGCAACGGTAACATACATTTCGCTTTTTTCTCTCTGCTCGAGAGTGGGGTTAATAACAAATTCACCGTCAACAAGACCAACTATAACAGCACCAACAGGGCCTGCAAAAGGCATTTCGGAAATCGAAATGGCAATTGATGCACCGTTCATGGCGCAAACTTCCGGTGAGTTATCAATATCAACAGACATAACCGTGGTAACAAGACCAACGTCATTGCGGTAGTCCTTAGGGAAAAGCGGACGGATGGGACGGTCGATAACACGGCTTGTGAGGATTGCTTTTTCAGAAGGCTTTCCTTCTCTTTTCAAAAATCCGCCGGGGATTTTACCCACTGAATACATTTTTTCTTCATAGTCAACACTGAGCGGGAAAAAGTCAACTCCGTCTCTGGGTTTTGCAGAAGCTGTTGCAGTTGCTAAAACAACGGTATCGCCGTATCTCACAAGAGCGCTTCCGCTTGCAAGCTGAGCTAATTCGCCGGTTTCAACAGTAAATTCTCTGCCGGCAATTGTGGTAGTAAATTTCTGATTCATGATTTTCCTCCTTGTTTTTGGTGCAACGGGAAAGATTCATCTTGATATTTAGCACTTAAATAAATGTTTTAAAAATTAGAGCATTTATTTAACTGCTAAAATAAGACAAGAATTCCCATTGCATATTTCAAATTAGCAAAACGGGCAAAGACGGCACAAATAAGCCGCCTTTGCCTCGCACACTTTGAACAAACTACTTTCTGATGTTGAGCTTTGCAATGATTGCACGGTATCTTTCGATATCGATTTTAGCAAGATACTGCAAAAGACCTCTTCTTTTACCAACCATTTTGAGAAGACCTCTTCTTGAGTGATGGTCTTTCATGTTGGATTTGAGGTGCTCTGTGAGGTGGTTGATACGGTAAGTAAGGAGTGCAACCTGCACTTCCGGAGAACCTGTGTCACCTTCGTGTGTAGCATATTCTTTGATAATTGCGTCTTTTGTTTCCTTTAACATTTGGAAACACCTCCATAATAAAATTTTATCACCTCACAGCAAAGAATCGGGTCGGAGACTCCGTGACCCTTGCTGAGGGTTTCAACCATTGCATTATATCACATCTTATGTGAGTTGTAAATAGTTATTTGTAAAATTTTTCAATAAAAATTCAATTTATTTAAGCCTTTTTATTATTACTTTTTTGTACATTATAACTCATGAAATTTGTGTCAAAAAAATTATTAACACAAATTTATACAAAATGTGCATAAATCGCCTTTTTTAGCTTGATTTTATGCAGAAATAATGTATAATTATCATTAATATATTAAATAAGATAAAAGGACGTGTATTATAATGATACGAGCAGGTGTTCTCGGCGCTACGGGTTATGCCGGAATTGAAGTTGTACGTCTTCTTTCCATGCATCCCGAAGTTAAAATCACAAAGGTTATTTCCCAGAGCTTCGAAGGTCAGAAAATAGCTTCTGTTTATCCCAATCTTGAAAACATAATCGACCTTGAATGCGAAAGTCTTGACGCTGAAAAAATAGCTTCCGAATGTGATGTTGTTTTCACAGCACTTCCCCACGGAGTTTCAAACGAAGTTATTCCGGCGCTTTTTGAAAAAGGAATTAAAATTATTGATTTAAGCGGCGACTACCGTTACGACATCAAAGAAACCTACGAAAAATAAGTCGGAGG
>JAZSOL010000019.1:0-7043 GCA_045536915.1 Clostridia bacterium | reverse complement strand
ATCACCATGATTGTGTTCAGAATGACTGAACACATAATTATAATTCTTGGTTTCTTCTTCCGCAAATGCTGTCGGAATAAGTGAAGCTGTTATTGCTATGACAATCAGAAGTGCTAAAAACTTTTTAATTCTCATTTCTTTCCCCTCTTCTCTCATTTATTTGTGAAATCTATAACTCTTTTTAAAAGTACTGCAACCTCTGCCCTTGTTGTATAGTCGATTGGAGCAATTTTACCGTTTTTTCCGTTTATAAGTCCTGCCGAGACAAGGGTTGAGACTGCTTCTTTCGCGTAGTCGGCAACATCGGAAAAATCGTCATACTCCGGTGTGCCGGAGGCGGCACGCCCTACAGACTCTGCACCGAGCTTTTTAAGCGTACGGTAAACTATGACCATCATATCCTGTCGGGTTATTTTATTTCTCGGTGCATACTTGTTATCACCGATACCACTCACAATTCCTGTATTTCGTGCTATTGCGAGCTCCTTTGCGAAATAATCGCTGTCAAGAACGTCTGCAAAGTTCTCATCGTTATCACTTTCAAACCCGAATGCACGGACAAGGAGTATTGCAAAGTCAGCTCTTGTAATATTATTTCCCGGTGAGAAGGTATTCTCACTTGTACCCTTGATTATTCCCTTATCTGCAAGGCTGTTTATTGCATCTTCTGCCCAGGCGTGTGAGCCAAGGTCAATAAAACGTGTATCCTTGGCTCCACCTTCGGGGGAGCTGCCGGCTTCGCCGGCTGAGGGGGTCTCCGGAGTTTCAGGCTTATCCGGAGTTTCGGGTTTGGTTGCAGCGCCGGTATCACCACCATCGCCTGCACTGCCGGAGGTTGAGCCATATACCGTAACAAAGAAGTGGAGCGTTGACTGTCTTCCGGAGGAATCTTTTGCAGTTATTGCAAAGTGGTTATTTCCCACCTGTGAAGCGGTTGGCTTCCAGGTTATAACACCTGTTTCTTTATCAAGAGTTGCACCTCTCGGAAGCATATTTCCCGAATAGGTTATATCATCACCAAGCTCACTTCTTGCCTTTACGGTAAAGGAAACGGAGCTTCCTGCACTTGCGGAGATTTCTTTTCCCATATCATCAAATACAGGGGCAAAATCCTCATTGAATGAAAGAGGAATCCTGAAGGACTGACCTTCCTTTATGTTGAAGATATATCCGAGGTCGGGATTTTTGGAATCAACATACTTTCTTATAAGGGTCACTTCACCAACAGAAAGGGTGAGTGTTTTTCCCTCTGCCTTTGCACTTTCTATTCTGTATGCACCGTTTCGGGCATATTCCTCACCGCTGTTATCTATGAAAATGTATTTGCCGGAGAGCTTTCCGAGAGTTTCTTCGGAAATTTCTTCATCCGCCTCTACCGTTATTTCATTTTCATAGGAAACGGTTCTGGTGAAGGATAAAACCTTACCCGTAACTGCGAAAACAGTTTCAAGGGCATCAATGCTTTCGCCGATAATATCACCGTCGAGGTTGTATTTATAAGTGTTCTCAAGACTTCCGTTTTTCTCCTGAAGAGTATATACACCAACAAAGCCGCGGAAGTAAATTTCTCTTCCGTCATCCTCAACCTTATAGGTAACTGTGTTGTTTGTTGCCCAGAAGATATAATCAAGTCTTCCGCTTGCGTGAGTTACCTTCAATGCACGTACTGCATCGTCTGCATTTTCATTTCCGTCAATGATTACAGGGGACATAGGCTCTGATTTTTCAAGGCTTCGCTCCTTCTTATAAGGCTCGAAAACCGAGGTGAATACTGCATCGAGGTTTTCTCCCTTATGCTCTAAAAGGAAGTATTTGAGATACTCAATCTTAAGGTTTTCCTTCTTTGTGGGAGGATAGCCGTTTGCTATAGCTACCGAGGTTTTAACACCGCCTTCTCTGTTTTCACCGTCAAGCACTGTCATTCTGAGGTGGAGGTCTTTTCCGTCGCTTAAATATTTTCTCCAGTCGCGGATATTGAAGTCAACGGTGAAGTTATCCTCTGTATCGCTGTATCTGTCAACAGTATCAAGCCAGGTATATCCTCTCGGATATTTGAGAACTGCGGAGTTTGGGGAATTGGTATTGGGGTCTTTTCCGCAGGGAACATCAGCACCTGCATATGTTCCGATGTAGTTTCCGTTCTCATCCGTCTGGGGCTTTACCTCGCCCATATTGGCAGTTTCGGAGATTCCGTCTGCCGCAACGTGGATGCTGTAGGTGTGAGTATCGCCGCCGAGAACCCTGAAGAAGTCCACCATATACATATTCTCATCGTCAATCTTTATATTGAGAACAGAACGTCGATATTCAGAAACCTCACTGTAAACATTCGGCTCGGATACATCCATAACCTTGACCATTTCCGTATCGTCAAAGTGAATTGCATCGCCTCGTGAATCCTGATCAAGCTGTGACTGCTCGTTTACAACAACAGTGTTGTGGGAAATTGTCTGATTTGTCCACTGTACGCGCTCCGGGTCCTGACCTGTTTTTGCAGGATAGCCGTGGTCGGGCATAAGCTCAAGACCGAGGGCGATAAGACCGATGTTGAGTGTGTCCTTATGTGGGTGGGAAGAGTAAGGGTTTCCGTTTGTTCCAAAATACATCCAGGTCGAATTTCTTGTGTCAAGTGCTGTTGCAGCTGTGCTGTCTGTATAGTCACCGCCGCTTCGGAGCATTCCAACACCAAAGCCTGTTAGCATATCGCTTTCAAGGGTAAGTGTGCCGGACTCTTCTATCACATCAAGGATATCATCCTGAATCTTTTCGGGATCATCATTCCAGATACCTGTATTAAATCCCTCAACACTTCTGCCGTTAAGCTCCCATGCTGCCTGAGCAAAGACGGGATCTCTGAACTTATAGAAGGCATTTAAAACTCTTGTCTTGCTTGTCCAGTGTCCTTTAAGTCCCGTTCTTGAAGTATCGCCGATTATGGGTGAGAATTCACCGAGCATCATAGCGATACCCGAATAGTACATACGTTTGAGCTTCGGATGCTCATAAAGACTTATTCCCTCATAACCGTCATAACCGTCAAGCACATCGGCAACAGGTTGCATTCCGTCAATCCACATCTGGTTGTAGGTGGATGCCTCATCGCCCTGACCGTCTGAGTCAATGCGGCTTATGAGATAGTCGTCAATACCGCCGCCGTTTACCTTTGTGCTGGTTGAACCCTCATTTGAAGCATAGAGGAAGTCTATCCATTCTGTTGTTTCGGGCTGTGAATCGAGAACTACCGCACAAAGCGCGTTTGTTTCCTGTGCAAGTCCGAAGTTACCTGCAGCTTTGCCCGATGCAATGTTATTAAGGATTCCTCGGAGAAGTCCGTTTTCAATGTTGTGTCTTATCTGATTGGGAGTTTCCTTTGCGTGGCGAAATTTGATTGTATCTGCTTTATTTGCAATATATTCCACTACTGCAGGGTCATCGAAAATGTCATAGACCATATCATATGCTTCGGGGAATATGGGCGCAATCTGGGATTCTGCGATGTTTCCGAGAAGACCTCCCACACCGCTTCCGCCGTGAGCATTGTATGCGATAAGGTCATACGCCTTAAGGTCATAATCGGGATAGAAATCAGCAAGTCTGTCGAGAAGAACTGCCGCAACGAGAGCATATTTCTTCTTACCGGTATAAACATAGGCGTGAGCCGATGACCGGATTGCTTCAGCAATGGCTTTGCCTGTTTTTCCGTCCGAACGCCAGAGACCTGATGCAATAAAGCATCCGATATATGTGTGGCGGTCGTTATTTCCGTTTGATGCCTTTGTTTTGCCCGAATAGTAGCCGAGACTGTCGTCAACACCCCAGCGTTCCTTTGTTTCGCTCTCGGAAAGCTGCACCGGGCTTCCCTCATCACCGACCGCAGAATAGAGCTCGTTATAGAGATAGCCCTCCGCAATTCCGTAGCCGTAGTAGGTGTACCATTCAGGCGTATTATCCTTACCCGGAGCATCAACACTCATAAGCTTTTCCGTTACAGAGTCAATATTCTTTGCAAGAAGC
This sequence comes from Clostridia bacterium, assembly GCA_045536915.1. Classification (GTDB taxonomy): domain Bacteria; phylum Bacillota; class Clostridia; order UMGS1810; family UMGS1810; genus RGIG1828. Next base: position 3,029 of record JAZSOL010000019.1, on the reverse strand, counting down.
ATTTCTCTGTGTGCATTAAGTGCACGGATACGGTCAAACTCACCGTATTCGTTAAGACCGAGCTTATAGAAGCTTTCAAAATCATTTGACGGGAAAATGCGCCCACAATCGGGGCACTGTATCTTCCAAGGACGGGCAATCGGGTTGATTATCCAGGGGAATGTACCGTAAGTAGCACCGAGGTTTTCTCCGCAGTAGCGGCAGTAGAGAGTTTTTGCATCATACTCTTCACCAACGCTCATACTTCTGAGAAGTCCCTGGGAAGTGATAAGACCGTAAAGAGCATCGAGATTCTCAACATACTTATCGGCAATGGCGATATGTTGATCCGCCTCTGCCTTTGCCCAGTCATATTTTTTGATATTTACCCTTGCGTTTTCACGCTTTTCTTCTGTTATAAAGGTAGGTCCGCGCTTTGCAGGAGAAACGGTGAAGGTAGCCTCTGTTTCTCTTGTTCTTCCGTTAAGGGTTACACGAACTGTGAACCTTGCCTTCCCCGGAGCTTTCGGGATAATGGTATCACGCGCAGAGTTGAGGTCTGCAATTTCGGGGTTATGAGCTGTTGCCTCAATGATTGCATCGGAGGTATCAAGCTCAGTGCCGAGGTTTGATATTGCCTGAACATAGAAAGGTACGTGGTCATCATCATTTCCCGTGAAGCGGATGTTTGTATATCCGCCTGCCGTTGCACTTACCGAGGTCATTCCCTCGGGGAGAACATTCACCTTGAAATCAACATCCTTTTCCTCATTTGCAAAAACGGTTCTGACCTTGATTCGCGCCTCACCCGGCTTGTAGGTATATAGAACTCCGTCTTTCACATCGGCGATATCAAGAGTTTCCTCCGATGGGATAAAGGTTGTAACTGCATTTGAGGTATCTCCGAGCTCTCTTCCGCTTTTTAAGATGTTTTTTACAATGAGCTTTGTTATATCTCCCTCAAGAATTTCATCCGCCTCGGTTCTTACCTCGATTCTCTCAAGGGGATCATTTTTAACGAAAACACTTTTTACAAGGGATTTATCAACACCGTCAAGGCTTATTTTCTGCTCAATCTTTATCTCTTCATCCTTTGCCGCTTTCGGTGATACCTTGAAGGTGAAGCGACTTGAATCCTCTGCCGAAAGAACAGGAGCTGTGACATCCAGAGCCTCGGTATCATCGGAAGTAATGCCAAAGCCTGTTGCCACCGCTTTTCCCGAATCATCGTATTTTCCGAAATAGTAATATGAACCGTCGCTCATTTTAACACGTGATTCTATTACCATGTCTTCATTCGGTACAAATTCATCCTGTATTTCACTTTCAATCTCCGAAATAACAGGCTTTTCCGCAACGGGAGTGAAGGTGAGCTTATAGGGAAGAAGATAGGTTGAGGAATAATGAGTTTTGGCAACACGGAAGGAAACCTTTATATATTCCTTCTCGCCCGGATCAAGATAGATTGTGTTGAGCTGCTTTTCCTCGCCTAAAACCGCAACACTGTAATCCGGATTATAGAAGCTGTATAATCCTGCAAACTGTCCGTCTGCATAGATGTAATAATCGGAAAGGGAACTTGCAACTCCGCCTCGGAATTTTACATTATAATAACCCTTCGCCTTCATCGGAACGGTTATTGTGAACATAACTGATTTATCATTGGTTGAAGGCCATGTTTTTCCACCCTTGGACTGAATCTGCATAAGGCTTAAGTTTCCTTCCGGGGTGAGTATCTTCGCACCGTAGTATCTTCCGGCGCCGCTTGTATCGCTCTCATGGGTTTCATCTCGGAGAATGGTATAACCTTCGGTTGTCCAGAGATAGGGGTTTACCCAGGTATCACTTGTGTTTGTGGATGTTGTTTTCTCAGTGAAATAAACTACCGTTTCCTCCTGAGCTATTGCATCGGTGGCAGAAAGGGTTACTGTTCCGTCCTTCTGCATACTGTCGATTGCAACGTGAGCAGTAATCTCCGCACTTCCGGAGCTTACAAGAGCCTTTGCAACGCCTGTTTTTTCGTCTATTTCGATAACAGACGGGTCGGAGGATTCATAGGTAACGATATAGTCACCCGAATAGATTTTGTCATTTGAAAGAACAATCTGAACCTTTGCTTTTGAGGTATAGCCTTCAGGAAGGGGATTTCTTCCGAAAGATATGTTTACACTCTTTATATCAACAACATCAATTTCCTTCTCCTCTGTTGAAACGGAAACTCCGTCAACAAGGGCAGAAATCTTTACCTTTGCTTTACCGAGTGCATTCGCCTTGAGGGTATAGGTAGTCTCGCCGTCTTTATAGGAAGAGGAAACCTTTTCCAAAACATTTTCCCCATCGGGGTTTGTGATTTCAATATCAACCTTATTCTTTGTATCGGCTGTGCCACTACCCGAAAGTCCGAAGTGACGGAGAGTTCCGTCGTTCATTCTTACCTTTGCAACAGCCTCAATACTCTGACCGAGAGCGAGGTTTTTCGGAACATCAAATTCAATGCTCTCTGCTTTGAGCTCACTCGCCTGATCCTCAACGGGAACAAGTCTTATTGAATAGGGAATAATCTGAACGCCGTTGCTGTTTGTGGGAGCTTGCTTTAAGCGGAATGAAATCTCATTTGAGCCCTTTTTGAGATAGAAGGTATTGAGAGTTTTTTCATCAGAAAGTCTGAACTTTCCTGCCGAGGTTTCATTCTCATAGAAGGATTCATAGTCACCTGCATACTCATCATTTACATATACATAATAGTTGAGAGATGTGTTTCTCTGAATTGCCTGAAGCTTAAGGTTATATTTTCCTGCAACGGGAACATCAAGTGCAACGGTAAAAACACTGCCCTTTGTTGCATTTGTTCCGTTGGGCCATATATTGGCAGCACTCTTATTTCCGAGGTTAAGCTCAACAAAGTTTGTCATAACCCCATCTATTGAAAGCTTAAGTCCGTCCTGACAACGGCTCTGTGCTCTTATGGTACTCTTATTTTCAACTATTGTAAAGCCGCGTGTTACTACCGAATCGTAGCTGAAGGCACTGTCCTTGAAGCTTAAATTATC
>JAZSOL010000315.1:0-2681 GCA_045536915.1 Clostridia bacterium | reverse complement strand
AGGCTTAGAACCTTTTTCAAGCTCGCCATACTTTTCAACATATGCATCAATCTTTTTTCGAGCATCTGCTTTGAGCTGTGCTGTAATCTTTTTCAACTGCTCAGGAGGTACAACATCAAGCGGTGGTGCATCGAGGTCTGAGGGTTCGGTAGGTGTGGATTTGGAATAAAGCTCTACATCTTTGCTTTGCGCATCGGGTAATCTGTACATTGTATCCCTTATCATAAAATCTGTATTTTTACCCTTGTTCTCAACAAATCCATTAGCCTTATACCACTTTTTCAAACGCTCTTTTGTACCAAATTCAGAAGTCGGTGTAAGTGTTATTGTTTTATTAACACTATCGGCATACTTAATAATGTCATTAAGAATATTAGTTCCTACACCTCTATTCCTAAATTCTTTTTTCACAACCATATTATCAATAGATATAGTATCTTTCCTCTCATTAATAAAAAGATACTCGATTTTATCTGCGTATTTTTGTTTGATATCTTCAATGTTTAATTCAGAATATAACTCGTTTTCGGTTCGATTCTGTCTATCTTTGATGCCATACTCATTAACTTTTTCTCGTTTATGTTGTATGAACTTCCGTTCCACTTCGTCTTCAGCCAACCTATTAACATATCCATTTTCTCTTTCGTATTCATCAATAGAATAAGAAGTATTTGATTTTCTTCCGACATTGTAATTTCTTGAGAAAGGTTCACTACGAACTTGCAAGTCACCTTTTTCTGAAACTTGTTCATTTAAAATCCTCCTCTTTTCATCCTTAATATTATTATATTCAATTTCACTTACTGGTTTGATGATTCTATAACCCATATCCATATTAGGAGTCTTTTCAATCAAATACATTTTGCCATGATAACTCACAAATGCAGTATCATAATCATCTACATCATCATCGTGAGCCCAACGTGTTGCATACTCATTAGCCTTACTATGCGACTCATTATACGGCGGAAACTCATACATTACCTTACCACGTTTTCGCTTAGAAGTCAATCCGCTTTTTGAATAATAAATATCATCATTCCAACTGCTGAAGGTGCCGCCGTTGTCTACGGATTTTGACTGATTTGGATTAAATACAGCATACACTGTGCACAAATCGTCATGCGCCTTATTTGAGCCATCATAAGTATTTTTGAAAATTACTCCGTCATTTTTGTTTTTGATAGCTTTTTGAATTAGGCTTTTATAACTTTCCTCTCTGTATTCCTCGCCCTTGAAATCATACACTAAAGGATTCTTCATATCGAGATAAACCGGCATAACCTCTCCCGAACTGTTATATTCTAATTCAGCCTTTTCGTATTCTCTCCACGCTTTTTCCGCTTCGTCATACTTGCCGTTGTAAAAAGCTTGATTCTCCAACTTTTCAGCTTTTCTATACAATTCATCAATCCACTGAGGACGTGCATCCATTGCATAACCTTTTGCGACATTCTCACTGTCAACAAAGAATGTTGCCAGTTTAGAACTCGGTGCACCTGTATTCCGACCTCTTTTTCCCGGCAAAAATACTGAGAATTTTTCGCCTGTGCCATGATATACTTCTTTGGGAGTACCATCCTCATTAAGCACTAAAGAAGTCGGCTTCGGGTTAAAATATACCGGATGCTCACTATCCGATTCGTAATTGACATCATTTTTCTTGACAAAATCAAAGATTTCTGCTACACTAATGGTAGTGTCATTTGATGCGGAGTTTATACTCCTGCTCGAACTATTGTTATCAATAGCAGAGAGCCTGGTATCAGATGACATTTTTTCTATTTTGTTTAAATAGAATTTTTTGTTCCCATCATAATGTTCAGTTACATAAAGTTTCGCTATACCGAACTCATTTTTACCATTTATCTTTATAGGACAGTACAAATGATGAACCAATATAGCACTTTTACCCATGCGTTTACTTGGATTACTTGCAATTATTGTATCTAACAATATTGCATTTTTTAGCATTGATTCAATATCTTTTAAAGAATGATATTCATCAGACCATTTTCCTTTTTTGTGTGCGGTTTCTTGTTTTCCATCGGAATTACTTTTAATTTCCCAATTAGTATCAATATTCTTAAAATTGCCATTCGGAATATCTTCTGTGTTTATAACATCAGAATTAACGGAAACAAATTTTATTCTATTCTTTTCATTTGCTCTCCAATCCCCAAACCATCGTCTGAAAAACGGAGACTTTACACCCATTTCCCTATAATACTTCTCAGCAACTCCTTCAAGCTTTTTGAGTTCAGATTCAGTAAGGTCATTAAGGCTCTTTCTACCAATACCCTGTATAAGCTTCACATCCTCACGGGTAATTGCATACATCACCCCACCATCATCAGAGGTTTTGCCTTTATCCGTCTGCACCCTCTCGGTAGCACTTAGTGCCGCTTTGTATACCGTAGTAATTTTGTCAAATTTCTTATCCAATAAATCGCACGCATCCTTAAGCTCCGGTGTCATACCGGAAGAATATAAACGGTTAAGCGATTTCTGAAAGAAATCAACAATTGCATCGTATATCTTCTGCGCAAAGTTTCTGTTGGTCTTTGCAAGCTCTTTTATGAAATTCTCATCCAACAATACATCGGATATAACCTTTGCTGTGAGCTCTTCATCTATAAGGTCTTTGTTTAAGCTTCCGTCCTCATTGGTAGCTTCACTTC
>JAZSOL010000126.1:0-10099 GCA_045536915.1 Clostridia bacterium | reverse complement strand
TGAAAGTTTTAGGTCCGAAGGATTTTTTTCTCTGATTTTTTCGTCAGTATGCGGCGAAAACGCAGCGAATGCTGACGCATTTGCGAGTATTTCAACAAAATAATGGCGGAAAAATCAGTGAAAAAAACGTGTTCGGATACTAATGCAACTGCTTATACCCGGATTAAATACACAATAAATTCAAACAAGGAGAAATGACCATGATAATGAAAAAAATTTTTTCGTTGCTGACAGTAGTTACAATTCTCGCATCATCATTGTCTGTTGCGGTAGTTGTATCTGCAGATGCGGATTCGGAAACTCTCATTTATTCGGATTCTTTTGATTCCTATTCCGTGAGTGAGACTCCGGTAACAAACAAGTATTTGCCTCTTGCAGGCAACTGGATGACCACCACTGTGGACAGGTGGGGTTATGACCATGCCGCAAAAGCTTCCATTGCTGCAAATCCCGAGGGAGAGGGCAATGTTGTAATGCTTGAAGCAAGGTCTGTTGTCAAGGAGAACCATGTTAAACCGAGCGTCACAGCTTCTGACATAGTATTGGAAGACAACAGTAAATACAGAATTAAATATGACTTCTACAGGCTCGAAGTAACAGCCGGTGGCGGTTTGCGTATATATAACAATGCTTCTGATTATTATCAGATAGATGTTGTGGGTCCGGGAGACCACGCATATGATTACGCTTCTGCATCCACACCCAATACTTATTCTACTGCGTTCATCAAAAACGGTTCACGTGTAAGCAACCATTTTGAGGAAGGTGATGAATTTAAAGTTACCATAACTGATCCCCACAGCACCGCAACTTCGGGTAAAAATCTGTACGCATTATCCGCCAAGATATGGTACACGGTTGATGTGGTGGTTGAAGAGGGTTCGATCAGCTGGACCATCACCAATAATGAAACAGACGAAATTGTACAGACCGGTGCATACTCTCAGGCAGGAAATATAATCAATTCCTCCACCCAGATTCATCTCTTTGCCGGCGGACAGGGGTCTCAGTATACCTACTTCGATAATTTTGAAGTTTACAAGGATGAGGGCTGGATTCCCATGACACTTTGCGCAAACCTTGTTGAAGGCGAAACCGCAGATGACGCAGGTGTGGTTACATTCAATCAGACAGAAGGCGGCTATGTTACGGGTATCAACTGCCCTTCACTGGCAAATGAAACTCTCGGTTTGTCTTATGACGGTAAAAGCTACACTGATGTAACACTGGATAATGACGGCATATGGTCGCCGGGCAGAGAATATACACAATACAAATATATCCGGCTCAATACCGCTGAAATCCCCGGTGACTTACTTGTGTTTGGTGATATGTCTCTGCAGACATACGATGTGGTGCGTTTTTCATCAATGAATGTATATGAAACCTCCGCAGGGAAAATCCTGGGAACAACCGGCGTATGTACCATAGATGATACCGTCCTTGCATCTTATGAAGACGGTAAAATCTACGGTCACAGAGGCGGCACGGTGAATGTGGACTTTACATCCTCGGGATATCAGCTTCGCAAAGCTGAGGTCAGAGTAGTGGACGAGCTTACAAAGGTTCTCGATTCCGGTGACCCTGCAAAGATGGTTGCTTATGTGGAGTCTCAGCAGGATATACTCGATATCTTAAATACTGCTATTGCAGATAATGATACCGATGCTGTGAAGGCATTTTTCAAGAGTACGGAAAAAATGAGCTTTTACGGCATAGATGCCATAAAGACCAATGAGATTTCCGAGCTCTTTGACGAAAGTATGGAAAGCTACAATGCTGCAGCAGAGGAAAACCTTGTTCAAAGGCTTTTAACTCACAGCAATGGCTTTACGGTGGCCCAGATCAGCGACCTGTATGAATTTGAGAATACAATTATTAAGGAAATCCGCACCGACAGGGTAAGCGAAGTGCAGGGCATACCCGCAGATGAAGAAGCAGGAACCGAGGAAATTCCTGCAACTCAGATTTTCAAGGAAACTCTCGCGGCAAACAACGATATATTCAATCTGCCTTTGGATAATAAGTACTATGTTGAAAATAACGCAGAATGCTTAACCGCACTTGCCGGCAGAAAGTTTGCAAGCTATGCTCAGCTTAAGTCGGATTTCATCGAGACTTATGTGATGCAGTCATTCAAAAAGGCGGGCCTGAGCAGTGAGTACGCTGCAACACTCATCAAGGACTGCTATGAGGAAATTGGCTACGATACAGAAAAGTTTGAAGATATTTCCAATGTATCTGCGCTTGCTAAGGCACTTTTGGACGACACTGAAAACATCAACACACTCGCAGATTTAAAGACAGCCATAGATAAATATGAAGAACCCGAACCGGAAACCGATGACAAGAAACCCTCTAAAAAACCGGGCAAGAACAGTGGTGGAGGAGGCGGCGGAGGATACAGTGCAAAGGTTACCATTCCTCCTGTTGAAATCGTAATTCCAACAAAGCCCGTTACCGAGCCGGTAGTGGACAAGGCACAGCTTTTTGATGATGTTACCACAGACCACTGGAGCTACGAAGCCATCCGCTACATGGTAGCCAAGGGTGCTGTTAACGGCTATGAGGACGGCACCTTCCTGCCGGATAACCCCGTAACCAGAGCAGAATTTGTCAAGATGGTGGTTACTGCGATAGGCATCAAGGTGGACACCGGCGACGGGGAGGAAGACCCCAACGCAGGAAAGGTAAAGAAGGCTATTGACTTAAATGGCGACGGCGTTATAAACTCTCAGGACCTTACAGAGGTTGACAAAAACGGCGACGGTGTGCTGGATGACAGTGATAAGGTTACAATAGATGTAAACGAGGACGGTGTGGTAGACGATGCCGACAAGGTAGACGGCGTATATCAGTATATGTTTGAATACGACTACAAATACGAGTATGTAGAAGCCGAGGAAGGCGAAGTGATTGAGACATCTGAAGAGGAAGAGCCCTTGGCGTTTACCGATATATCAAGCGAAGATTGGTTTACACCATACCTCACAGCAGCCAAGGAAGCAGGCATATTTATCGGTGATTTAACAGGTACCGCCAGACCTGCAGACCTCATTACAAAGGAAGAATGTGCAACAATTCTCTATCGTGTTATAAACACTTATAGTATATCTCTTGCCGATACACATGAAATCATCCGGTTTGCAGACAGTGCAGAGATTGCTGACTGGGCAAATCTTGCAGTGTTTGAGCTTCAGGTTAAGGGAATTATAAATGGCTACAACGGCTATTTCGGTCCAAAGAACAATACAACCCGTGCCGAAAGTGCTATAATGCTGTTCAAGATAATGTCAAATGCATTGGAGGTGCCCGCTAATGAGTAAAAAATCAATTTTAAAAAGAGTTTTTGCCGGATTTATGGCAGTGACCATGCTTTCGGGCTGCAGTCTCGTTTCGGCTTCAGAGGCATATACAAATGAAATGATGGCCGCATTTGAAAACGAGGTGGAAGATTTCTTCTACAACGAATCTGCAAATGCGCTTTTGGGAAAGCTTGAAACAAACCTTAGAAACAGGGAAGCAATAACGCAGGATATCTACATTAAGCTGGACGAAAGCAACAATTGGGAGCTCATAAGAGAAAATCTTGGTGCTCAGGTTGAAATGAAGACTACCTACGCTCAGGAGTTTTTTGAAAGCGGTGAGCTTTCCGAAGCTATCAAAGAAGATTTGGTAAATAAAGTGGCTCCGATGCCCATGTTCCGTTGGGGCGGTACAAGCTCAAACTATGTTGACTTTACGGCGAATCTTGGTCCTCTTGCCGATAGAAAGACCTCGGTAACTGATGATCTTACATATGTTCCGGCAAAGGAAGACCCCTTTGAACCCTACGGAGTTATGGAAATGGGTACAGGCGAGCTTTTGCAGATGCAGCTCATAAATAATCCCGATTCATCGCTGATTCCGTGCATATCCTGGTACAGAATGCCGCCGGAAAAATGCAAACAGCTTGCTCAGTTTTTCTTTGACGACCCCTCAGAATCCAAATGGGGCAAGATGAGAGTAGAGCAGTACGGTATCGAGGAGCCGGTCAAGGTTCATTACTGGGAGCTCAGTAATGAGGTTGACTACTATGCCAGCCTTGATACTTCCAAAATGGACAAATACATTGAATGGGCAAGAGCATCCATAGAAGCAATACGCTCCGTAGATCCGGAGGCAAGGTTTATAATATGCGGTCCCTCTGCTCCATGGGGAACCTCCAAGGATTGGAGAGTATGGCCTGAATACGTATTTAACGGACTTTGCGACCTTGTTGACGGTACAAGCTTCCATCCATACTACGACGGATATCCGCCGGAAATGATGATTGGCTACTTAGAAGAGCTGTATAAAATGATGAATACAACCGGTGCAGAGCATGGAATTACAGATGCAGAGGGCAACCCTAAGGAATATATAGTTGTGTGTACCGAGGGTGCACGATTTTCAGTACCCGGAGAGGTTCCGCCCGGATGTGCATCCTTTGAGGGAGGTCTTTGTAATATTCACTTTATCAATATCATCATGCAGAAGCAATATATAAAGGGTCATGCACTTCATTCATTGACAGGAGGCACGGTGTGGCCTTACTGGATTATTCAAAGCGGAAGAATACTCTCCACACCTACGGAAAAGATGTATCATGCATACATAGACAACCTTGGCGACCGCATCATTGCATCCGACTGGTCGCCGGTTCCGGCAGAGGGAGAGGACTACTACTGGTGGAATGAAAACTACAAATATACCCTCACCAAGTACCCCAGCGGTGCAGACTTCGTAAATACTCCTTCCACAAAGTTCTCCGTAAATGCAATGGGTGATGGCAAGAACGAGGTGGTACTGGTTGTAACAAACAAGAGTATGGACACAGCCTACACGCTGAACCTTATGTCGGATTACAAATATGAGCTTATTGAAGAAACTTTGATAGAAGCTCCCAACCCATTTATATGGGTATACAACGAAATCACCGAAGCCCTTACCACTGTAACGGTTAATAAAAAGAGCGGCTCTCTGGACGGCTATAAGCTGCCTCCCTTTACCATGGCAGTACTCAGACTTAAGACATCTTCATCACTTCCTGCACTTGGCGAGTCTGCTGCAAGTGGCTCGGAGGACGCAGTCGTTGATGTGGAGCTTGGAGAGGATTCTTTCAGGGATATTGAAGGCTACTGGGCGAAAAATGAGATTGAGCTTATGCGTCAGCAGGGCTTCATAAACGGCAACGGCACAGGACTCTATAATCCCCACGCTCCTGTTACCAGAGGCGAATTCTATACAATTCTTGCCAGAATAATGAATACCACCGGCAAGTACAAGGGTAGCGCATTTGCAGATGTCAATGCAAACGACTGGTTTGCAGACGGAGCCAATACTGCCTACCGTGAAAGCATTATCAAAGACAGCATGTTTAATGCTGCAAGCGGCATGGACTTCTTTGAAATTTGCACAGCCGTACGCAGGATTTATTCAAATCATGGTGTTGAAGTTCACACAGGCACTGCAGACCCTGCACAGAGCTTTGATATAACCGACTGGACAGTAGTTCAAACAGATACAGTTAAGTTTGCCATGGACAACGGCATCCTCACAAGACTGTACGAAAGCGGCGAGCTTACAGCCAATCGCTTGGTTACCAAAGGAGAGGCAGCCGCCATACTTTACCGCATCAGCAGTAAAATAGGCGGTTAATTACAACGAGATAAGGAGGAAAACTATGAGTAATATAAAACAAATTTTATCTCTTGTCCTTGCTGTGCTCATGCTCACTTCATCATTTGTTGTTGCTTTGGCGGATGATGACGAAGGATTTTTCTTTGTACCCGGTACCGAGTACGAAGGTGTGGACTTAGACGGTACAAGTGAGCCTGTAGAGCAGGATGTGTTTATAGCCCAAGGAGGCCTCTCGGCATTTTCCGATACCACCGAAACAGCGGTTGTGGGAATCCTGGATACCCTGGGAATTATGACGGATTACAACGGCACCGGTCTCTTTAAACCCAATGTTATGATGACCCGTGCAGAATTTTTGGATGCAGTTACCAAACTGCTTGATATGGAGTATACCGAGAATCCGTCTACCATAGGCACATTCTACGATGTACCCAACGACAGCCCCTATGCATCCATGATATACACAGCAACCAAGTACGGCATAGTTACAGGCAGTCCTGCAAACAACTTTAATCCGGACGGTGCCATAACCTACAACGATGCAATCACCATGGTTGTGCGTGCTTTGGGTTATAAGGACCTTGCCGAGAATCTCGGCGGCTATCCTGCAGGCTACATTCAGGTGGCTCAGAGTATTAAACTAACATCCGGTTTCAGTGTGGTAAACCCCAACTATGTCAGAAGAATAGAAGCCGCAAGGCTTATTGCCCAGGCTCTTGAAACATGTATGAACGAAGTAGTGAGCATAGATGACAACGGTGTTACAACCGCTTCTGGCAGGACTGTTCTTCAGGCAATATTTGATGCTGAAAAGTCGGAGGGTCTTGTGCAGTCAACCCATCATGATTCTCTGGTTGGAAAAAAGACCGATGATGGCATTATATCCATTGATTCTGTGTCCTACAAGGGTGACGAACTCTACACACCCTTTATCGGTACACAGGTTACCTTCTGGTACTATGAGGAAGACAACAGACTCATATATATGTGCAATGCTGATTCGGTTAAAGAGACCATAATCAAAGCGGATGATGTTATTGAATACAAAAACGGCCGCTTAAGCTATTATACCAAAAACGGCAAGAGCAGACAGGAGAACCTTGCCGATGCTTCAATCTTTTATAATGGTACCATACCTACCGTACCCTTTGGTGAAGAAATATTCGAAATTGAAACAGGTTACATCAGGCTTATTGCCAACAGCAACTCCGCAATCAATACTGTCAAAATCGAAGAATATGAAAACCTTGTTATCCGTTCCGCATATGTACAGGATAATTTGCTTCAGCTGAGATTTGAAGAAAACCTGACCTCCTGCGACTTTGATACAGAAGATATATATGTTGATGTATACAATGCTCAGTCCGGAGCGGCGTCAATCTATCAGATTACCGATAAGGGCGAAGAAAAGATTGTGTCAACTCCTTTCAAACAGTATCAGGTTGCAAGCATCTATGCACCCTACGGCAAGACACGTTCGGAGAACGGCGTCAATATTCCCACAGATGAAGGTGGATATATTAAGATTGTGCTCTCTGCTCAGAATGTAAACGGTTATATTACCGGAATTTCCAAAGGGTCGGATGCGGGTAAATCCGAAATAATGATTGACAACAAGGTGTACACTGTGTCTCCCCGGAATTTTCTCGGAGAAGATTTATCCAGAGTCGATACACTGGAACGTGCTGACTTTCTTATAGATGCAAACGGCGACATTGTCGCAATCAAGGATTATGCATCTGCTGCGGGTTCGGATTATGAATACGCATATATCATAGCCGCCGAATTCGGAAAAACATTTTCTAAAGGTATCCTTGAACAGTTGAAGCTTATAAATGATTCGGGGGATATAGTAATATTTCCTTGCTCCGAATCTCTCAGAATCAACGATAAAAAGGCAAAAACCAATGCCGGTGCCATGCTTGCAGAGTCGGCGTCAATGATCAGAGATGGCTATACCCTAAGCCAGCTTATAAGATATAAGTTAAACGATGAAGGCACTGAAATTACGGATATTCAAACTGTAACCGCTCCCACAGGAGTTGCTTCCGGATTCAGCAAGGATTCACATATCTATAGAGATGATATTACCACTATCTACAGGACCGAGACCGATACCTTCGGCAATGTGGTTCGTAGAAGCGACAATGTGGGTAAGTACTTTAAGCCCAGCCTTATATTTGTAGTTCCCACTGAGGAAACCCCAGACGAAGATTACTACTCCACAAGTGGTAATACACCCGGACTATATGAAGGCGAGGCATACAATTTGAATAAGCTCACTCCGGATGCGTTTGTTATATACGAAAACTCCACCGGCGAAACAGACCTCGTAACAAGCGGCGCGCACAGCAGACCGGTTATGTTCGACAAGGTTGTCAATAAGCTGAATGCAGAAGGTGAGCCGATTCAGATACTTACGGTTGTAGGTGGTTGGGGTGCACTTGATTTTGAGTGTGATGATGAGGTATATGTGCGGCTTTATGACGGTTCCAAAGCAAGCATTGATGATTTGGTAAGAGGACAGGTCATTTATCTTAAGGGTAAAAACGACAAAGTTACCATAATCGAAGCTATATATTATACTTCAGGCTACAACGAAGCAGGCGAAAGTCTTAAAAATACCTATATAACTCCCGATAACCTTCCTGCGGTAGGAGATTCGGTAGCAACTTTTTCTACCAGTTACACAAGTGCTGATTTTACATATTGTGCAGAGGCATATGAATACAGAGACGGCTCCACCTTTACTGTGCAGTATGGTGCCGCAGATGAAAACGGCAGAAGAGAGTTTGTGGGTATGGGACGCTATGCACACAAGCAGTGGATGCACGGTGGTGCCATTCATTACTCCCGTCGCAGAAGCGACCCTGAAAGTTTTGCTACAATTACTGCATCGCAGAATGCATCTGACTTAAAGTACTTCACCGACTACGGTCCGGATAATTGTACGAAAATTCTTATGAGTCCCATACACGGTATAGCAAGGCAGTATCTCTTTTACAGTATTTACGATTAATATAGGAGAAAAAGCTATGAATCCTCAGAATATATGGTCATATAACAATAACGAAGGTTTTTTCAGAAAAACCTTCCGGATAGATGAAAATATCTGTACAGCATATGCACGTATTTATGCAGATACCGGCTATGAGCTTTGGCTGAACGGCAGATTTGTTGCTGTTGTTGACGAGTGGGTAAATACCCGTGATTATAATGTAAGACTGTTTTTAAACAAAGGCGAAAACACAATAGCCGTCCATGGACTGAACCATGGTGGTCACAGAGGATTGGCATTTGAGATTTCCGTAAACGGCAAAACTCTTGCGGTGACTGACGATAGCTGGAAATCATGCGACGAGCAAAAGTGGGGTTGGCAGCTGCCGGACTATGATGACTCCGGGTGGACTGCACCCGATGTGCTCGACATGAGTGCCGCAGGAGGACCTCAATGGAGCACAAGGCCCGGCAGTGACCCCGAGAGAATTGTGCCGGTTTTGGATTGCTCCATGTTTTTCGGAGGTAATATTCCCAAGACTTGTGCCTCCCCATACTACACCGCCAAAGCAATCTGCTACACTCCGGACGATAAGGTGCTTGAGCTTATGGGCAACAGATACAGAGAATTCACACAAACGCCCCATTTGCCCGAAATACATATTCCCAAGGTAATAAGCTGCACAACTGTGCAAAATGCAGATGGTATTGTGATTGCCGAAACATCACGGTATACCGGCGAGGAGTTTGTATTGGATTTTGGCAGGGAGACAGTGGGTTATTTGCGAATGAAAATCAAATCCGACCAATCCGTATCCCTGAGAGTTCATTATGCAGAAACTCTTGACGCTGTTATGACCGAAGTAAACCGGGACAGACTTCAAAACAGAATGCAGAGCGAAGAGTACCGTGTGTTTGGAGGTGTTCACGAGTTTGAAGCACGCACACGCATAGGCTTCCGCTATGCAAGGGTGGAGGTGTTTGATACCGGGGCGGAGACTGTGGTTTCCGATTTTTCACTCAGGACAGAACTTTATCCGGTGGCAAGACGCGGCTATTTCGAGTGCGACAGTGAGGAACTCAACAATATATGGCTTATGGGTGAAAGAACCCTCCGCTATTGCATGCAGGAGTGGTACATTGATGCTCCCAAGCGTGACCGTTTCCTTTGGGGCGGTGATGCCAGAATGGAGGTTCTCATCAATTACTACACCTTCGGCGATACGGCACTTTTTGAGTACAGCTGGGACAGTCTTGCAAGCTGTCAGTTTGAGTGCGGAGGTATTCCGGCTGTCTACGGGCAGGGTGCTTCCATGCTCTGGGACTATGTGGCTATGTATATAATCGCCTTTTATGATTACTATATGTACACCGGCAATACCGATTTTGCCGTTAAGCACATAGATACAATCATTAAAGCTACCGATTATCTGGCAAGCCT
>JAZSOL010000146.1:0-8291 GCA_045536915.1 Clostridia bacterium | reverse complement strand
AGAGGGAGAATTTAAGGAACTTACCGATGATATCATCAGACTTACAAAGGTATGTGAGGAGGATATATGAGCTTTAAAACATATACTGTGAAGGAGATAATCTCCTTTGCAAGGAAAAATTCAAAATATTACAAGGACCTTTATGAGGGCATCCCCGAGGATGCCCCTCTGGAAAGCTATCCGCTTATAGATCAGGACGATTTCTGGGAAAACTGCGATAAGTTCGGCGGAACTGTGGCAACAGGAGAGCACGTTGACGGTCAGATATTCAAAAGCGGCGGAACAACCGGCAATCCCAAATATTCGCTCTACACCGCAGAAGAATGGGAAACGATGTGTCATTTAAGCGGCGTAGTGCTTGCCAGAGGCGGGCTTGAAAACGGCAAAAAATTTGCCAATATGTTTTATGCCGGCGGACTTTATGCAAGCTTTCTTTACACCTACAGCATGCTTTATTTTGCACCTGCCAAAACTATTATGTATAATATTTCGGGGAATATAAGCATTGAAGAAATGGTATCAACAATTCTTGACCATCAGATTGAATGTATTGCCGGAATTCCGTCAATCCTCACTAAAATTGCATCATACATAAAAGAAAACAATCTCACCGGTTTCAACGTGGAAACGGTTTATTTTGCCGGCGAAACGCTCTATAACGACCAGAGAGAAGCAATTCGCAAGGCGTTCGGCAGAGATGTTGATTTTCGCTCCGTTTTTTATGCATCAAACGATGGCGGACCCATTGGATATTTCACAAAAGACTGCGGATTCAACGAACACAGGATTATGTCGGATTTATGCATACTCGAACTTATCGACCCCGACACGGATGAAATTATCACTGAACAGGGCAGACCCGGAGTGATTTATCTTACCAGCCTTTTCAAAACACTCACTCCGCTTATACGCTACCCTGTTGGTGATATGGGTGAATACACAGAACCCGAAGGAGCACCTGACCGCAAATTCATAATTCTCGGCAGAAGCAATGCAGCGGCAAGAGCCGGATATGTTTCTCTTTATCCGCAGGATGTGGGAAATGTGCTCAGCAAATCCAATATAGAATATTATTCATATCAGATTGTTGTTGTTCGTGAATCAAAAGATCAGTTTATATTCAGGATTGCAGTTCCCGAAACGTCAGATAAGAATACCGATAAGTTTTTGGAAAAATTATATGAGGAAAGACCGCTTATGCTTGATGCAATAAACGACGGAACTCTTGAAGTTCCTCAGGTGCAGTGGTGCAAGCCCTCTGACCTTGAATATAATCCGAGAACCGGAAAACTCAAAATTTTAATTGACAGGCGAATTTAAATTGCTGATAAAAAAAGGATATCGGTGAACGAAATATTGTTCACAGGTATCCTTTTTAAAATACAATTTTTTTTATTACATAGGAAATTGCGTCAGCAATTGCTTGTAACAACAAAATTTTCCTTATAAAATTGTGAGCGAAGCGAACAGTTAATTGACGAAGTCAATTTTGTTCTAAGCACATATATCTTTATGAGTGAATTTTACACCGGAATAACGTAAAACAAAATGAAGAAATATTGAAGCACGCTTCCCAATAACACAAACAAGTGCCACACATAATGCATATATTTTATTTTATCCATACCGAAAAATACAATTCCGAGTGTGTAGGATATTCCGCCGCCCACAAGAAGAATAAGGGATTTTGGAGGAACTTTTATCATAACTTCTTTAAACATAACTATCAATGACCATCCCATAATAACATACAGCACCATTGAAAGCTTCTGCCATTTTTTCATATCAATTGAATTGAACACAATTCCGATTATTGAAAGTCCAACCATCACTCCAAAAAGCGACCATCCCAATGCACCTTTTATGAGGCACAGCGAAATTGGAATATATGAACCGAGAATCATCAGAAAAATTGAGCAGTGGTCAAAAATCTGAAACACTTTTTTTGCTTTTGTGTTGGTGAGTGAATGATATATAGTGGAGAAGAGATACACAAGGATTGCAAATGCGCCGTAGAGTGCACTGCTGACCACACTTATTGCACTTCCGTAAATGCATGCCGTAACAATAAGTACCGCTGTGCCGGCAATTGCAAGAAGCGCTCCCACACCGTGCGATACAGCATTTGCGATTTCTTCACCTAAAGATTGTCCGTTGAAATTTGGTTTGAATGCCATTTTTTGTCACCTCTAAAATTCAATATTCGAGTTTTATAATTTGATTTTCTGTTTTGCTTCTTTTGGTAAGAGTTATTTTATAAATGTTTTTCTGCGGAGAAGAAAGCTCTGCGCAAACATTTTTAAATTCGGTGAGTTTGAGCGGTTTTTTTGAATACACATACAACGCACCGTTTTGTGCACCGTGGGTGTTGAGTTCAAATTTACATCCGTAGATTCCGAAAATATATTTTTCAACTTCCTTTGCACCCATTGAAATGTGAAGCGTTGAACCAATGAATGCCGGTGCCATATCGTCTGATATAACGGTTGCTTTGAAAAGTGCACAACCGTGAGGTTTTAATGTGATTTTTTCGGCTTTTTCAATTCCTTTGCCGAGATACTTTTCATCCCAGAAAGACCACAAATGAAAATCGCCGCCAAGAGACGTAAGATGAACGTTGTCTATGCTTGCTTTTTTTGGTTTATCGGTATTGTTCCACACCATAAATGATGAGCTTATACCAAAGCTTCTGTCCCAGTAGAATCCGTATTGGGTAAAGTCGGTATCGTATCCGGCTTTTGCTGCAAATGCATCTGATTCATACGGCGGATTCAAAATTTCAAATCTTCTCATTTCTTCTTCGGGAGTGGGATTCCATATGGGATGCGACACGCTTACGCATCCTCCCGAAAGTCCTGCAAAGGTGTTCCATGTTGTTATTTCTTCAACGGTGGCTTTTGCTCTTTTTGATTTACCATTTATAAATGAACTGTTTTCAAGGAAAACAAGGTCAAGGTGATTTGAGAAGAAATGACGGTTTGCAATTGATGCCTGACCGGCACAACGAAGTGCTTCGAGCATGGTTGCTTCACTTGAATCACTCTGCCACACGGCACCTGTGCTTTTGCCATCGGAAAGTCTGATGCAGGAATCGTTTCCGGTGCGGCAAAAATCTGCAAAACCGAAAACTCCGCGCTCTATTCCTCCGGTTGATGCAAGAATAGTCGTGTTTTCTCCGGCGGCTGTGCGGTATAGCTTATAAAGATTTCTCATTATTTGAAGTCTTGTGAGTCTGTTGTCAAAATACTTTGCATCGGGATGCAGGTCTGTGTAGTCAATTTTAAGCATTTTAAAGCCTTCATCAACCTTACTTTGAATAATTTTTGAAATATAATCCTGAACCTGAGGAACTGTTGGGTCAAGGGGTCTTATAATTTCGCCTGTTTTTTCATCAGTTTCATAAAAGCATTCGCCGTTTTCTTTGTGCTGAAAGTATTCGGGGTGCTCACCATACATACCATAGCTGTCGGAAACATAAAGCGGAGCGAGCCATATTCCGGCAACTGCACCGTTTTCGTTTATTTTCTTTGCGGTATCTTCAAGCTCTGTTCCAAACTCACTGTTTGCATTCCAGTTGCCATAGCTTTTCTGATATCCGCTGTCTATTCCTATGTAAGAAACACCGAGCATATCAGAAGCTTCAGAAGCTCTCACAACAGATTTTGAATCCGGATTATTGCCCATGCAGTAGCGGCTTGTCCATCCGCAAACAGGGGACTTATTCGTTCGTCTGCCGTGGGTTCTGGAAAGCGCATAGAAAATTCTGTTGTAACACTCATAATGTTTGCCGTGAAGAATAACAACACTCTGAGCATCTCTTGTTTCGCCGCTTTCGAGTGTGATGTTTGTCATCTCTGAAACAATATTCAAAGACATTATTCCGTTTATGATATCGCATTCAAAAACGAGGTCAGCTTCGGGACGTGAATACGGACCCATAACAATACCTCTTCCATCGCGGTTATAAAGGGATATGAAATCATCATATTTTCTTGTTCCGGGTTTTGCACCCGGAGTTGAAAAGGTTTCGTGGAGAGTGCCGTTTTTGGGGGCATGAGTAATTCCTGAAAGAACCCATTCGGATGCATCTCCCATGTAATCTATGTGGTTAATGGATGCAAGACCGATTCTTTTGATTTTAATATCGGAATTGGTATTGTTTTTAACTGCAACGTTTATTATAACACCGCTTTTGTCGTGCAGATAGTCAACGGCAAGCATTAAAACTATGTCGGAATTGTAGAAAACAAACTTGTGCCTGTCGGCATAGCCTAAAAGTGTGTAATACTTTCCGTCTGCTTCTTTTTTTGCATCTGCAGGCTGAGTGTAGTGAGATATTCCGTCGAGAGAATATTCCACAAACGGACTTGCCTGATTAAAACGTATGCCGCCAAGTTCAAGTTTTCCGTGCTTAAACATCATAAGTCAACACCTCTTGTGCATTATATTTCAAAATCTTCCTTTGTGAATTTTGTGTTAATTGTTTTTTGCTTTGGTTCATATCTGAATATGTCATATTTATACTTTCTGCATTTTCCGGGAGTGGAACTGAGTTTGCAGACAGCAATACTTTCTTCGTTGATTTGAGAATTTTCACACAATCTGCAAATTGGCACAGGTGTACCTTTAATACGCATAATACCACCTCGCACAATATTTTATCACGATTTATATAAAAAGTCAAAACATTTAGTAATAAAATTGTGTAAAAAACAGTTGTAATTTTTCAAAAAAAATTATATAATAAGTATATTGATGATATTTGTGAAAACATTGTTTAAATAATCAGACGGGAGAATTATATGATTTCTTTATACATAATACTCGCAGTTATAGTTTTGTATTTTATTTTGTTTTCTGCATTTGTTATAGCCGATATGCCTCACATAATGGAAAGAGACCCGGCGGCGCGAAACGTTGTTGAAATTTTTCTTCTCTATTCAGGACTTCATGCAGTTGCAAACCACCGCATTGCTCATTTTTTCTACAGAGTTCGTTTGAAATTCGTTGCACGTTTCATATCGCAGATGTCGAGATTCTTTACCGGCATAGAAATTCACCCCGGTGCTCAGATAGGGAAAGGGCTTTTTATTGACCATGGTATGGGAGTTGTAATAGGCGAAACAACCGTTATAGGGAATAACTGCACCATATATCAGAATGTTACCCTCGGTGGTACGGGTAAGGACAAAGGCAAACGACACCCGACGCTTGGAAACAATGTTCTTATTGGCTCGGGAGCAAAGGTTCTCGGTCCGTTTACGGTTGGAGATAATTCAAAAATTGCCGCAAATGCGGTTGTGCTTTCCGAAGTTCCGGAAAACTGCACCTGTGTGGGTGTGCCGGCAAGGGTAGTGCGCAAAAACAATAAGCGCGTGTGTGATGATATGGACCAGATTCACATTCCCGATCCGGTGAGTCAGGAGCTTTGCAAAATATATGTTCAACTTGAAGAACTCAGGAAAAAGATTGAATCAGACGGAAAATAAATGAAAGGATTTGATATACTATGAAACTTTTTAACAGCATGACAGGAAAAAAAGAGGAATTTGTGCCGATTGAACCGGGAAAGGTTAAAATGTATTCCTGCGGTCCCACGGTGTATAACTATTTCCACATAGGAAATGCCAGACCGTTTATAATTTTTGATACGCTCAGAAGATATTTTGAATATCGCGGCTATGAAGTAAGCTTTGTGCAAAACTTCACCGATATAGATGATAAAATGATAAAACGTGCAAATGAAGAGGGAATAACCGTTAAAGAACTTGCCGACAGATTCATCGGAGAATATTTTACCGATGCAAAAGGTCTTGGAATAGAACATGCAACCGTGCATCCGAAAGCAACAGAAAACATTGATGCAATAATTGAGCTTATCAAAACTCTCGAAGAAAAAGGCTATGCATATAATGTGGACGGTGATGTTTATTTCAGCGTGAAAAAGTTTGGTGAATACGGCAAACTTTCGCATCAGCCGCTTGAAAACCTTGAAGCGGGCGCAAGAATAGAAGTTGGCGATAAAAAACGCGATCCAATGGATTTTGCAGTGTGGAAAGCCAAAAAAGAGGGCGAGCCTGCATGGGAAAGCCCGTGGGGTGAGGGAAGACCCGGATGGCACATAGAATGCAGTGCTATGGCAAATAAATATCTTGGCAAAACAATTGATATCCACAGCGGCGGCAAAGACCTCATCTTCCCGCATCACGAAAACGAAATTGCCCAGAGTGAATGTGCAAACGATGCAACCTTTGCAAACTACTGGCTTCATAACGGTTATATCAATGTTGACAACCGCAAAATGAGTAAATCTCTCAACAACTTCTTCACCGTGAGAGATGTTGTTAAGGAATTCGACTATACCGTAATCAGATTCTTTATGCTGAGCGCTCACTACAGAAACCCCATAAACTTCAGCCACGATTTACTCGGACAGGCAAAATCCGGTCTTGAAAGAATCAACACATGTATTGAAAATCTGAAGTTTTTGAAATCCAATGCTCAAAACTGCGATTCAAATGCTGATGAATTAAACGCACTCGATACTCTTAAAAATAAGTTTATTGAAGCAATGGATGATGATATCAACACTGCAGATGCAATATCCGTGCTTTTTGATATTTCAAAGTATGCCAACACAACATTCAACGAAAACACTTCTTCGGTTTCTCTTGATGCGGCAATAAATCTTTTCGACGAGCTTATGGGTGTTTTGGGTGTTGCATCCAAAAAAGAAAATGATTTTCTTGATTCCGATATTGAAGCTCTTATTGAAGAAAGAAACAACGCAAGGAAAAACAAAGATTTCAAACGTGCTGATGAAATACGCGACACTTTAAAAAATTCAGGAATAATCCTTGAAGACACACGTGGCGGCGTTAAGTGGAAAAGAGTGTGAGTATGAAAGAGTTTGAATTCAATGTGAATCCGAATCTGTATTCACCGCTTACTCTGGCATATATTGGTGATGCAGTTTATGAACTGTATATCCGTACATATATTATGCACAGTGTGAATATGCCGGTTTCAAAACTTCACAAAGCATCCACCCGCTATGTCAGTGCAAAAGCACAGGCAAATATAATAAAAAAAATAATGGATAGTCTCACCGAAGAAGAAATCTCTGCATATAAAAGAGGCAGAAATGCACATTCCTACACAAGCGCCAAAAATGCCGATATAATAGATTACCGTATGGCAACGGGGCTTGAAGCACTCATCGGATATGTCTACACAAAAAAAGATACCGAAAGACTTGAAGAAATAATGCTGATGTGTATAAAAGCCGCAGAAGACGTGTAATAAAATCGGCTATAGTGCTAATCATAATAAAGAGGTGATTTTATTGATGAAGCCTTTTTATTATCAAACGGCAAAAGATTATCTGCTCATAATATCTGGCTCTGCACTTGCCGCTTTGGGCGTTGCGGTGTTTCTTGCACCGGGGCACATTGCGGCAGGCGGAGCAAGCGGACTTGGAATTGTTATACGCGGTCTTACGGGGATTCCGGTTTCGGTTTCGGTTCTTTTGATAAATCTGATTATGTTTATTGTTGGATTTAAAATGCTGAGATATGATGCTTTAATAAAAACAATTGCAGGAACGGTTCTTCTTTCGCTTTTTATAGAACTTTTTTCAAAATTTCAACCGTTCACAACAGATGTTTTGCTCAGTGCAGTCTATGGCGGAGTGCTTGTGGGAACAGGAACGGGTCTTGTTATAATCTGCGGTGCCTCAACAGGCGGAAGCGATTTTGCGGCACTTCTTCTGAAAAAAGCATTTCCGGCAGTTTCGGTTGCAAAAATCATATTGATTATAGATTTGGCGGTTGCAGTTTCGTCGGGTTTTGTGTTTTCCGACCAAACACTTTTGCTGTATGCAATTTTGTCGCTGTTTATAATGGCAAAAACGGCAGAAGTGATAATTGAAGGAATGAATTTTTCCAAACTCGTGCTGATAATAACAGAAAAAAGAGATGCTATATCTTCATATATTATGAATGAGCAAAAAAGGGGAGTAACCACCTTCAAAGCAAGAGGGGAATACTCAAAAAAAGAAAAGACGGTTATAATGAGCGCAATTTCAACAAAGCAGTTTCCGTCTTTGAAAGAATATGTAAAAAAAACAGATGAATATGCGTTTATTATTCTTTCCGATGCACGAAGTGTTTTCGGAGAGGGTTTTAATATAGAATAACAACGATAAAATTCAAGGAGGTTTTAGTGTTATGATGAGTAACGCACAGCTTGAACTCACAGCCTACAAAATCAGAAAGCATGCTATAGACGGT
>JAZSOL010000026.1:0-29285 GCA_045536915.1 Clostridia bacterium | reverse complement strand
CGGCCAAAGACGGGGAGCGCAGGAGCACACGTCCCCTACAACGCACTAACCTTGTTTCGTCACCCCGATAATTCAAAATTTGAAAGGCGGATGATATAATGAACAGTAAAAAATCAATATTTTTTATATGCCTGACAGTTATTGTGTGCTGTGCTTTTATGGCAGTTGTTGATGCTGTTATTCAGCCGGCGTATGCCGTAAAATCTTTAGTTAAGGTTATTCTTTTTCTTATTTGTCCGGTTGCATACATCTTTATGAGCAAAGAAAGGAATACAAAAGCACTTTTCAAGCCAAAAAAGAATGCAGTTATGATATCTCTTGCAATTGCAATACCGCTTTATGCAGTTATTGTTGGCGGATATTTTATTTTGAGAAATGTGTTTGACTTTTCAAACATAACCAATGCTCTGACCGCAAATATAGGTGTTAACAAAAACAATTTTCTTTTTGTTTCGCTCTACATATCATTTGCAAATTCTCTGCTTGAAGAATTTTTCTTCCGCGGATTTGCTTTTCTCACGCTTAAAAAACATGCAGGCAGACTCTTTGCCCACATCTTCAGCGCAGGAACGTTTGCCATCTACCACATAGCAATGATGACAAGCTGGTTTTCAATTTGGCTCTACGTTCTTATTATAGCCGGACTTTTTGCAGGCGGAATAATCTTCAACCTGCTTGATGAAAAAACAGGCAGCATATGCACATCGTGGATAGTTCACATCTGTGCTAACTTTGCAATAAACACAGTGGGATTCATACTATTTGCAATAATATAACACCCGGGCAAATGCGGACAATCAGGATGAGGATTCTAACAATTTGTCAAGAGTTTAACAATTTGTTTGTGCTTTTTGTAAAAATTTGACAATGTTTTTTTGTTGACAATCAACAAAAAATAAGTTATAATTTGTAAGAAAAGACTAAAACAATTTATGAAAGGAAAAAAAGCGATGACATTTATTGCAAAATTCGAAGCAATCAAAAAGAAATACGCAAAACCAGACCTTTCAAAGCTCACAGAAAGCTTTGCAATCCAGGTAAATCTCACCGATGAAGACTGCGGCGGAGCATTTTATATAGCATACATCAATGATGAATTCGCAGTTGAGCCCTACGATTATCACGACCACACAGCCATGATTACAACCGATGCAAAAACCTTTGAGGGATTCATTGGCGGCAAAAAAGAAAATTCCGATATGGCAATTGAAGGCAACGAAGAACACGTTAAGGCTATAGCGCTTGTTATTGAAAAGAAAAAAACTGCAACAAAAAAACCGGCTGCTAAAAAAACTGCTGAAAAGAAACCCGCGGCAAAGAAAACAACCGCAAAAAAGACACCTGCAAAAAAAGCAGAGATTAAAGCAGAGCAGATTACTCTCGAAGATGTGAAACCGCAGGCTGCAAAAGCAGAAAAGAAAGCTCCGGCAAAGAAAACAAGTGCAAAGAAAACTGAAAACAAATAATATGTAAAAATACCGGGTTTGAGCAAACCCGGTATTTTTATTGAGATAAATTCTTTGTGATTTTGGAAAACTAAAATCATATATTTTTTCTGAGAAAATCAAGCGAACGCTGAATTCCTTCAATGCAATCGCCGCTTCCTTCGTATTCAATGTCCATGTATCCATCGAATCCGGAAGCTTTTATGATATCAAGGCACTGCTTCATTTTGATGTCGCCGTAGCCAACGCTCATACCTTCGAGACGGTTTTTGGCTCTTGTCTGGAATCCGCATTCTCTGCCCTGATAATAGTCATAAATTCTGAAATCCTTTGCGTGAACCATAAACGCAAGGTTTATAAGCTTAGATACTGCAAGCTCGGGTGCAACATCTGCGCACAGGAAATTACCTATGTCGAGAAGAAGACCGTAGTTCGGATGGTTTACTGTGCAGATGAGCCTTTCAACCCTGTCGGGGTCCTGGCAGATATAGCCGTGGTTTTCAACCATAGTTTTAATTCCAACCGACTCAGCATATTCCGTAACTTCTCTTGCAGCTTTTGCAATATTGGGAAGAGCCATGTCAAATGATCTGAAATCTTCGTAGCCATACATAACATCGTGGCGCATAAACTTTGCGCCCATTGCCTTTGCCACGTCAACCTGACCTTTGAGGCGTTCAATTTCTTTTCCAAGTTCGCATTCATCAGCTTTGGCAAGATTTGCACCGATTGCGTAAGCAGAAATTTCAATGCCGCATCTCAAAGCTTCTTCTTTAAGCTGTGCCGCATATTCAAGCTGGCTCTTGCCGTCCTCAGGCTTGAGGTCGGTAAATTCAATATCGTCAAATCCCATTTCTTTTGCTTTTGCAATAGCAGTTTTCTGAGTGAGTCTGCCATCGTTTATGTATTGCTGAAATGAATAAGAGCTTGTTCCTATTTTCATTTTGACTATCCTTTCCACTTAGTTTAAAATTACTTCGTGACCTGTTTTGGCTGATTCATAAATAGCCATAAGAATTTTCATAATTTCAATTCCGTCTTCTGCCGGACTCTTACACTTTGTTCCGTTTATAACGCAGTCAACGTAGTGGTTAATTTCGTTTTCAAAAAGTCCGGAAAAACTGAGAGCCGTTTCCGCTTCAAGGTCAATATTTACCATATAGTCATTCATTTCGCTATAGAGTTCGAGTTCGGGAGAAAGTTTTGCGCCACCCTTGGTTCCGAAAAATTCAATATCGCCTTTGTTCTTTTTAAGATTAAGGCTGAAGCTTGCTTCAACAAAAAGCACACTGCCGTCATCAAATCTGATTAAAGCGGATGCAAGGTCTTCAACATCACAGATATCGTCATCGCTGTGGCTTGTGGAATAATATCCCTTAGGCGTTTTGATGTTCTTTCTGTCGAAAAGTTTCTGGAATGTTGCACCATAAACGGAAACCGGCTTGGGATTACCCATAAAATAACGGGAGAAGTCTATAACGTGAACACCGAGGTCAATAAGCGGTCCGCCTGCTGAACGGGATTTGTCGCCAAACCATCCGCCGGGATTACCATTTCTTCTTAAGTAGGTTGCTTTTGCATAGTAGATATCGCCAAAGAATCCGTTTTCTTTAAAGTCATTCATAATTGCAATGTCATTTCCGAAACGGCGCACAAAGCCAATCATAAGGAGCTTTCCGTTTCTTTCGGCAGCTTCTTTCATTGCAATTGCTTCTTCCACGCTTGATGCCATAGGCTTTTCGCAAAGAACGTGCTTTCCGGCATTAAGAGCAGCTATTGTACACGGTGCGTGTTCGCTGTTCCATGTGCAAACGCTTACTGCATCAATTGCGGGGTCACTTAGCATTTCGTCTTTATTGGTATAGAGTCTTTCCACACCGTATTTTTCGCCCATTTCTTTGAGTCTTTTTTCATTAATATCGCAAAAAGCATAAAGCTCAACGTTGGGGTTGTTCTTATATCCTCCGATGTGTGACTCGGCAATGTTGCCCACACCGATTATTGCTACTTTAATCATATTTTCCGTCTCCTTTATCCTATAATATTTTTAAGAAACTCTGTCGCCATTGTAATATCGTCCACGGGGTTTTCGCCGCATTCTCTTTCAATTGTTAAGAATCCTTTATATCCTATATCCGAAAGTGCTTCAAGATATTTTGGGAAATCAACACTTCCCTTTCCGAGAGGAACTTCTTCAAAGTATTTAACGCCTTCTGCTTCCTGAGGAACAGGATGAACAACACGGTAGATATATTCGGGGTTTCCTCTCTGAATCATTACACCGTCTTTTGCATGGGTATGTACAATGTAGTCCTTAAGATTATACACAGCTTCAACAGCATCGTCACCGGTTACCATTGCGAGGTTTGCCGGGTCAAGGTTTACTGCAACACCTTTTGAACCGAGAGTGTCGAGAAAAGACTTTAATGTTGCCGAGGTTTCGGGGCCTGTTTCAACTGCAAAGTGTGCACCAACGCTGTCGGCATATTTTGCAAGCTCAAAGCACGCTTCCTGCATAACCTTATAGCGGTCGTGAGAAGAATCTTCGGGCACAACGCCGATGTGAGTTGTGATGATATTTGTTTCAAGCTTTAATGCAAGGTCAACAATGCGTTTTGATTTTTCAATAAGGCCGACGTTGAGTTCGGCATTTCCAAACCCCATACCAAGGTCACCGCAGATTGCTGAAAACCCAAGTCCGTTGGATTTAACCATATCAAGAAGCTCTTTGATTTTGTCTTCTGTCATGTTTTCGGGAGCGTGTTCTCCCTTTGTGCAATACATCTGCAAACCGTTTACGCCGATTTTTGCCGCAGTTTCAATTGCCTGCTTTGTGTTGAGTCTGAATGATTCAAGCATAGCGCCTATAGGAATTTTATACATAATTTTACCTCCAACATAAAAATATATTGCGTTTGATTCAACCTTATTGTATAATATATTTTACAATTAATCAACACATTATTTTGCTCTTTTTTATAACAATATTGCTTTTTGAAAGTGCGGTGAATTTAAAATGAGTATTTTTGAACGTCACGAACACGATATGATTACCCAACCGTTCATATTTCATCTCGATAAAATTTCAAATGCCACAAACGCCAAAACGTATACCAACGACAAACACAAATCCATAAAACTACTATCAGGCTATTCCCACTGGCACAATAACATTGAAATTCTTTACTTTAAAGAGGGGAGCGGATATGTGTATTGCGACAACGAACAATTCACGGCAAATCCCGGCGATATATTCGTTATAAACTCCAATCAGGAACACGCATTTTCAAGTGATTCGTCAGTTTCATACTATTGCCTGATACCCGACACTGATTTTTGCACAACCAACGGCATCAACTCCGGTTCAATACGTTTCTCAACACAAATTCACGATAATGCCCTGTGTGATATGCTTGATAAATTTATTGAAATTTTCTATTCATCCGACGTATACCGTGATGCAATGCTCAGAACTCATCTTCTTTTCACACTCATATATATAGCAAAAAATCACAGTGTGCAAAACGAATCTGCCGACACCACAACAAACGTGAAAAAGGGTGTTTATTTTGCAGTGGGATATATAAAAAGTCATTTGGGTGAAAAAATAACCATCGATGAACTTGCAGAGTCCGTAAATATAAGCAAATATCATTTCATCCGCAACTTCAAAAAAATAACAGGCGACACTCCCATAACCTTCATAAATAAGCTCAGATGCGAAACCGCAAAAAAGCTCCTTACCGTCGGCTCATATCCCATAAATGAAGTGTGCGAAAAATGCGGATTTGAAAATATGTCGTATTTTGCAAAGGTTTTCAAAAAACATACGGGTCTTACCCCAAGTGAGTTTTCCGAAAAAACTGCAATTAAGTAATTTTAAAAATAATGCATTTGAGTATAATTCTTTATTCCATAAAATTAACCCACGGTAATTTTTCGTTCACCGTGGGTTTGGTTTATAATTTATTTAATACATTTTTCAATATCTTCCTGAGAAACCTTATCGGCTATGCAAACCGCCACAACATTCCCTTTACGCACTATAACGGGACTGTTTAGCTTTTTCATTTCAGCCGGAATGTAGTTTTCGAAATCCTTTTTCTTATTTTCCACGCGCTTTTTAGCAAGGCTTTCCACCTCTTGCGCATATTTTTCATCAACAAGTTCAAACACAGCAATTTCTTCGGCAGTTGAACCTCCACCCATATAGAGAGATGCATCGCACACCTTGGTTTTATCCACATTATAGTTGGAAACAACGAGTGCATCGCTTACCTCGGCAAGCTTATCTTTGAATTTGATTGCTTTATGGATATTCTGAGCTATTTTTGAGGTGTCATATTTTCCTTTGCCTTTAAACATACCGCCAGAAGAAGCTTTCTTCTCAACCTTTATTGCTTCAACTGCATGATTTCTGAGATACTCTGCAAGCTCGCGGTATTTATCGGGAGTAAGGTGAACTCCGTCACCGGTAAATTCCTGCGGAATATATCCGTCGTCGCCGGCAA
The DNA here is from genome assembly GCA_045536915.1 of Clostridia bacterium. Taxonomy (GTDB): domain Bacteria; phylum Bacillota; class Clostridia; order UMGS1810; family UMGS1810; genus RGIG1828. The sequence continues at coordinate 23,329 of JAZSOL010000026.1, read as the reverse complement.
AATGCGAGTAAAGGTCGATATAATAGCACTGCTTTTCCTTTGCCATCTTAACAAGGTGCTCATTATGTTCAATCACCATATGATTTTTAAGGTCCTTTGTTGCTTCAAAGCTTTTGCTTACAGGAGTTATTGACTCAACATACACAAGAACATGGGGAAAACGTTCTCTCACGGCATCAATAAATGCCGAATATCTCTCTATGTATTCTTCCGGTTTTTCATATATGGCTTCATTCATTCCAAGCATAATGTAAATCTTTCCGATATGCTCTGCATCCTGAATGAATTCAAGAGCTGTTTTGCCCTCTTCAAGCACTTCGGTTGAAAGATTCTTGGTTGAAAGACCACCCGCACAAAGGAATGTTGAATTAAATCCCGAGAAATATTCAATACCGAACGTGAGCGAATCGCCAACGAATACTGCATCATCAAAATACGAATCATCAACCTTTTCCTGCTCCGGCACAACTCCGTATATGGCATTGGGAGTGGCACTATAGGGGCTTGTCTGCAGGAATGTGGAGATTTTGGAAAGATTGGTATCGGTCATAAACGTGTTCTGATTATACAAAAAGAGCACATCTTTGATACCGGTTGTGTAGAGATATTCGAGGATATCTTCATTATAGTATCTGAGGTCAATCATATATATTTCGCTGTAGTGGTTTGCAAGAAACGGTGCAATTGAATGAGCATACGAATCCTTTATTACTGCAATGCGCTTTTTCGACGGGCAATCGCTTTTTATAACCGTGAGTGCGTGGTTACCGCCAAGATAATAAGCATACTTGTCTTTGCCTTTAAGCATTTTGGTGTCATAAAGCGAATTCATTTTACCGCCGTCAGGAATAAATTCCACCGTATACTTATAGGGCTTTTTCAGAGTATAACAATAAATCTCATCCGGCTCAGCACTTGCAAAGCCTGAAGTTGACCACATTGTACCGTAAAACTCGTTTGCAACCTTTTCAATCTCAAAATCATCCTGCGGATGCGGTTTGAAGCCCAGATAGTCAGCAAGAGCCGCATATGAATAGTAGCTTCCGTGAGCCGTCTGATGATGGTCGGTGCGGTAATAAAGATATTTGGAATTATTCTTTTTAAGATATGCTCCAATGTCTGCAATTTTCACGCTTTTTGATTTTATGTTTTCTCTTACTGTGTTGTAAAACGCCTTGTATTCCTCCGAATATGCATATTTGGGCAACGTATCGGACATTACCTCATAGGCTGTGGGCAATACTGCAAACGTGATATCATAGCGTTTAAGAGATGCAAGCCCCTCAATGGCATCGAGATTCGCCTTGACATTTGCTTTGGAAAGAGATGCCGTGTTTTCAATAAGATAACCGTCATTGCAGAGCAAAACCCCGTGATTTTCACTTTTGCCCGAAAGCTTTTCAAGATTAAGTTTAGCAGAAACAAATTGATTTCTGAAAACAAACTGGTCGGTTATAAAGGTTTCAAACTCCTTCATAAATGTTCCGTCTGTAATACTGCTCAAAGTGACTGCCGGGAATTGAGCAAGTGTTCTGTTTTCTTTGGATGAAACACTTTTCGACGGAGTCACAATGTTTAAAAACAGAAGCAAAAGCAAAAATCCGAAAACAGCAACAGATGCAATATGACAGCTATTCTCTTTTTTGCAGGCATATTTGATTGCATGCTTTATTTTCTGCCATGTGCTCATATTCTTATCTTCTTCGTCAAACAAAGGTTCATCGGGCAGAAAATCAGAAAACCTTTCAATTATTTTATCACCCTCGTATTCACTATGCCACGCTCCGTCGCTTTCAGCACCCGCAGGCACAACTTCGCTTTCCGGCTCTTCATTGTGAACACTTTCATACGGTGCATTTTCGCTTTCGTCAGCATCAGACAAATTCCACACGGATAAATCCCCGGCAGAATCCGACATTTTATATTTTTCAAGAAACTCCCTGAAGAGTTCTTCCTCGCGCATTTGGTCTGCAGTTTTATTTTCGTTCATCATCTACACTCCATTAAATTTGATAAAGTTCCCGTTATTTTATACCGTTATATATATTATGGGCTTCAAGGGGAACATTTTTATATTTATACATTTCTTCAACCGTCACAAGACGGAAGCCTTTTTTAATAAGACCCGGAACAATTTTTTCAACAGCGTCGGCAGTGGTTTCATATATATCGTGCATAAGAATTATATCGCCATCCGAAGCATTTTCAAGCACTTCCTTAATCACTCTGTCCGTATCCTTATGCAGCCAGTCGTATGTATCAATTGACCAGAGAATAAACGGCTCCTCTGTTTTGGCAAGAGCGCTCTTATCCTTAGTTCCATAGGGCGGTCTTATAATATCGGTATATTCTCCGGTTATATTACGCACCGCATTGGATGTTCTTCCTATCTGACTTGCCACGCCGTCTGTTGTGAGCGTTGAAAGGTCTGCGTGGGAAAAGCTGTGGTTCCCTATCTGACATCCGATTTTATGCATTTTGCGTATTATATCCGGATTTTTCATCACATTGCTTCCAACCACAAAAAACGTGCCTTTTGCATTGTTCTTTTCCAGAACCGAAAGAATACGTTCTGTTGAGCCTTCAAGAGGACCGTCGTCGAAAGTGAGAGCAACCATGGGTCCTGAAGAGTCTGCCGCAGTTTCATCATCAATGCTTTTCGAAGTTTTCTTTTTCCCTCCGTCTTTCACATTCACAACTGCATGTTTTTTCAGATATCCGGCAACTTCAAGATAGTTTCCGGATGAAAGATGAACACCGTCATTTCCGGCGCCGTCGGGCAAAAATCCGTCGGCATCTGCAACATATGAATAAAGGTCAACGTAGTAGCAATTTTTTTCTTTTGCCATTTTAACAAGCTGTTCATTGTAGCTTTTTATTATTTTGTTGTTGAGTTTGTGGCTCTTTTCATATTTTTTGCTCACGGGGGTAATTGACTCAACGTATATTATGGCATTCGGCAGAGTCTCTCTTACGGAATCTATAAATTCCGAATATCTTTTTGCAAATCCTTTTGCATCATTTTTTTCTGCTTCATTCATTCCAAGCATTATATAGATTTTGTTGACGTGTTTCTCTTCACTTAAAATATCAATAACCGTTTTTTCTTCTATGAGCTTTTCTTTTTGGATATTTTCGGTTGACAAACCGCTTTCACACAGAAAAACAGAATCAAGTCCGGAATAATATCCGAATCCGAGTGTAAGAGAATCACCAACGAAAACCGCATCTTCAAAATATGAATCATCAACCTTATCAAGTTCAGGCACAATGCCGTATTTCACACCCGGCACAATATTGTATGGACTGTTTTTAAAATCATCTGATATTTTTCCAAGTCCGCTTTGCGCAATAAATGCGTTGTGATTATATAAAACAAGAACATCCTTAACGCCGCAATTGTAGAGATATTCCAGTATATCGCCGTCATAACCTTCAGGGTCAATAAGATGAATCTCCTTAAAGTGGTTCGCCAAAAACGGTACAACCATCCTGCTGTTTGAATCACCAATCACGGCAAGACGTTTTTTCGACGGACAATTGCTCTTCACAACAATAGCCGGAGTGTTTTCTCCAAGATAATAAGCACATTTATCTCCGGTTTTCAGTTTGCCGGAATCATAAAGAGAATCAAGTTTCTTTCCGTTATTTAAAGAAATAACTTCATATTCATACTGTTTTTTCAGATTATAACTGCAAATTTCATCGGGCTTTGCATCTGCAAATCCCGACCTTCGCCACAAATCGCCGTAATAGTCCGATGCAACCTTTTCCACATCAAACTCATCCTTTGAAAGAGGCTTATATGCAAGATAATCTCCCAATGCGGAGTATGCAATATATCCGCCATGGGCAGTTATGCGGCTGTCGGTGCGGCAATAAAGATAATCTTCGTTGTTTTTCTTTATGACATCTGCCATATCGGCAATTTTAATTTCTGCAGATTCCAACGCGGATTCGGCATCGCCAATAAGCCCCATATATACGTCAGTATAAGCAAATGACGGCAACTTTTTCTGCATTGTTTCATATGCCGGAGGTAAAATTGCAAGAGTTATATCATAGCGCTTCAAAGATGCAAGTTTTTTTAATGCTTCAAAATCTCTTTTGGTATTTTCTTTTTTGAGAGACGATGTGTTTTCAATAAGATACCCGTCATCGCAAAACAAAACACCGTTATTTTCTTTCTTCCCAAAAAGAGATTCCATGCGCCGTTTGACTGAAATAAGCTGATTTTCAAACACAAACTGCTCGCTCACATACACTTCAAATTCGTCAGAAAAACTTCCGTCAATGAATTTTTCGTAAGAAAACTCAGGAAACTGAATAAGCTTTCTTCCGTCTTTCAAAGAATTTTCAAACGGGGGAACAACAATATTAACCAGGAGCATAAAAAGCATAAACCCCGGTATGAGAATGCATGCAATATGCCTGCTGTTTTCCTTTTTTGCGGCATATTCAAACAATCGTTTCACCTTTTGCCACAAACCGCCAGAATTTTCCGCCCCGCCGCCAAAAGACTCTTTGGGAAGAAGGTCGGAAATTCTTTCTATGATTTTATCATCGGATTCATTTTTTTTATTTTCACTCATTGCCTACACTCCATAAAAAGCGTTTTATCAAAATCTGAAATACAAAAACGGGTTATATGTATCATCAATAAGATATGCCGTGCAAACCACAATAGCAACAAAAGCAAGAACTGTTCTTACCCAGTAAAATCTTTTATCGGTCACACTTTTGAAGAAACCGGAAGGAATCGGTGTGGCACCCAAAACTGCAACAACAAGTGCAATTGCATAAGAAAGGAGTCTGTAAGAAAATACATTATCGCCAAATCCGAAGTTAAACACATTAAACATACAGCCTATATAACGAAATGCCGTCATAAAATCGGGGGAGGCAAAGAATACCCAGCCAATCATAACCATAATCATTGTGTACAACATCTTCACAATATATGGCATTTTTGCAAGGCGATCGGCAAGATAACGCTTTTCAACAATAAGAAGGATACCGTAGTAGAGTCCCCATGCAATAAAATTGAAGCTTGCACCGTGCCACATACCCGTGAGCATCCACACAACAAGAAGATTGGAACATCTTCTTAGCGCGGCTTTTCTGTCGGGAGTAAGAGCAAAACCGGCAACACGTGTTGTTTTGGAATAATCCTCTGCATAAATCCTGCTTCCGCCAAGCGGAATATACACATATTCCTTAAACCAGCTGCTCAGGCTCATATGCCATCTGCGCCAGAATTCGGTTATGCTTTTTGATATGTAGGGATAGTTAAAGTTTTCGCAAAACTCAAAACCAAATATTTTTCCAAGACCGATTGCCATATCGGAATAACCCGAAAAATCATAGTAAATCTGAATAGTATAGGCAATAATTCCGAGCCATGCAGATAGCATGGTAATCTCTGAGCCATTGTTGGTAATCTCCCAGAGTTTACCAAAATTATTGGCAATAAGAACTTTTTTCGCAAGACCCACGGCAAAGCGGCAAAGTCCGTCGGAAAACATTGTTATACGCTGAGGGTGGTTTCCGAGTTGTGCGGCAATATCATCATAGCGCACTATGGGACCTGCAATCAGCTGAGGGAAAAACGAAATATAAAGTCCGAACGACACAAGGTTACGCTGAAGCTTTGTTTTGCCTCTGTAAAGGTCTATGCAGTATGACAATGCCTGAAATGTATAAAAAGATATACCTATCGGCAGTGCAAGATTAAGGAGACCAAAGTTTGTGCGGATTACCGAGTTCACAGATGAAATAAAGAAATCAAAATACTTAAATACAATTAAAAGTCCTATGTTTACAACACACGCAACCGTAACAGCCGTTTTGCTCTTGCTCCTGTCGATAAAAAAACCGACAGTATAGTTAAAGCAAATAGAAAACAACATCAAAAAGATATACGTGGGTTCACCCCAGGCATAAAAAAACAAACTTGCCAGAAGTAAAGTAACATTTTTGTATTTTTGAGGCACCAGCATATATATAACCAAAAGCGGTGCAAGAAAATAGAACAGAAACAAAATACTTGAAAAAACCATTTTATCAACACTCCATTAATTATTTACAAACATCAACAGTATAACATAATCCGACAAAAAAGTCTATAAAAAATACCAACAAAAATGTATGCTTTTTTTGATTGAATAAATATAAAAATCCGTGAATACGCTGTCACATCAGACACCATATTCACGGATTTATTACACAAACCTTGCAACCGAGCCGCCCTGAAAGCTCCCCTCATACGTTTCAAAGGCTTTTTTTGCTTCCTGCTCCGAGCCGAAAATACCAAACACCGTAGGTCCGCTTCCGCTCATCATTGCAAACTCAGCACCATAATCCATCATATGCTTTTTTATTATTCCGATTTCCGGATACTTATCTTCGCAAACCTGCTCAAATGAATTTCCGCAATATTTATACATCAACTCATAATCCCCCGCTTCAAGGCTTCTGCACGCACCTTTGGTATCGGGGTGAACAGTTGGTTTTGAATCAATCTCCCTGTAGGCAAGAGGAGTTGAAATATCTATATCGGGTTTTACAATAGCAACCCACTTTTTCTCAGGGCATAAAAGCGGAGTGAGTTTTTCGCCAATTCCTTCTGCCAGCGCAGTTCCTCCGCCAATAAAAAACGGCACATCTGCTCCAAGCTTCAATGCGAGTTTGCAAATCTCAGATTTTGGAATCGGAAAGCTGTTTAATTCATTAAGCGCTTTTAAAACTGCGGCGGCATCGGAACTTCCGCCCCCAAGTCCGGCGCAAACGGGTATGTTCTTTTCAAGTTTAATTCTGCAAAGCTTTTTAATACCTGTGTGAGAATAAAAAAGCGCTGCGGCTCTGTAGGCAATATTTCCTTCATCACACACAAGACTGTTGCACTCAAGTTCTATCCCTTCTCCCTCACACTGCTCTATTTCGAGCTTATCGCATAAGCTAACCTCCTGCATTATCATACTGACCTCATGATATCCGTCATCACGTCTCCTGCAAACATCAAGAGAAAGATTAATTTTTGCATTTGCAAATATTATCATACCGCATTTCTCCTTAAAATCATTCAAGAATATTTGTAGCACTCATCAATATTTTGTTCTAATTATAATACTTCTTTGCATTTTTTTCAAGAGAAATTTACTTTTTGTTTGCATATACTTCCAATTTATGATATAATTAATCAACATTTTATGTTTAACACGGAGGTCCGTATGAGTCAGAATAATAATTTCTTTCCCGACCGCGACGAATTTTCATCGGATATCAGAGCAGACCGGAACGAAGAATTTTTCTTAAATCTTCAAATCAAATTAGATAAAAAGCTTCTCGGAGATCTTGCGGCCTTTTTTGGCGGTGAGAAAAACGGAGAATACCCACTCGGAGTAAAAAAGCTTTTGGGCGGGAAACTGCCGTTCGACGTGTATATGGCTAATTCATCAAGCCAGACGCATCCGGGCAGTATTAATATGGTGCTTGCCACCGACACATCAAACAAATATAATAAGGAGCTGACCGAAGAGTTAGACAATATGACTCTTTCCATATACGGCTTCAACACTCAGGACTGGTTCACTGTTACCTCCATACGTAAGGTTCCGGCTCCCGTTGGCACTTTAAACAACCGTGTGTTGAGAGCGGAAATCGTATTTTTTTATAACCACAGCGTTGAGGCAGACAACATCGGCGACGAAATATTAAACCGGATTTTTGCGCTTCCAAACATTTTTGACGAAACAAAAATCCTCAATCAGCGCATTGCCCACTGGGAAGAATATCTCAAAATAAATGAAGACTATGCCGAAAAAGCTCAGGTGCTGATGGATTACACCGGCTGCCGCAAATCCGACAACATATCTCAGATTATATTTTCTGCCGATGTTTCAGAGCTGAATTCAACCCACAACAATTCTGATATTCAGCTTGTTACCGGAATTGAACATGAATACGGACACCCAATCTATAAAGGTCCCGTTATCGGCACAATAAACTGTTTTAACCAAAAAACCGGAGAAATCACGGTTGATATGGAATTTGAGTTTATGGAAATGTTGCAAAACGGGAGCTTTAAAATTCCTCATTCGGCAAAACTTTTTGTCACAAAATGGGGTGACCTCGTGCAGCTCAGACGTCTCAGATACGGTCTGAACACCTTTGCAAGAGGTCAGGCGGAAAATCCTATGCTCGACGTGTTTATTTTTGATTCATCAAAAGCAAGACCGTGCAATGAACCTCGTGAAATTCTTAAAAAAGAAGAAATGCTTCAGCCCAATCTCAACGACGAACAACACAGAGCGGTTGAAGGTGTTATCAACAGTCCCGATTTATATTTGATTCAGGGACCTCCCGGAACGGGAAAAACAACCGTTATTGCCGAAATATGCTATCAGAACGCCATACGAGGGCTTAAAACGCTTATTGCTTCCCAAACCAACCTTGCCGTTGACAACGCTCTTGGAAAGCTTATTCACCATCCCAAAATAAGAGCGCTCAGAAAGGGCAATGAACAGAGCGTTCAGGAAGAAGGAAAGCTCTTTACAGAAAACAACGTCATCAGAACATGGCTCAACAAAACATCCTCCGACTGTAACAGTCTGCTTTCTGAAAAGAAAAATCTGGTGGATGCGGTTGACGAAGCACAAAGAAAGCTCGACGGCATAATCGAACTCTACAAAAGCTTTAATCTTCTGAATAAAAAACTCGGGGAAAACGTTATAAAAAAAGCCTCCCTTGACCACAAGACATCGCGTTTGCGTTCTGCACTAAGCTGGCTTAACGTGAATTTCACCGCATTTCTTCAGGACGTGAAAAGCGAGGGCTACATAAACCTTATTGAAAACCCCTACGGTGCAGAGGATGAATTTATTGAAACAATAAAGGAATATCACGCAACAAAACTGATACTTGATGATAAAATTTATTCCTACAAAACATCCGTTTCGTCTCTCAAGAAAAAAATAAGAACCTTGCAGGCTGAAATAACAAAACTTATCAGCCACATAGAAAAGCTTGACAAAAATTCAGCCTCCGCAATCAAAACCGAAAAGGATTTTGAGCCCGTTGCAATGACGTATTCCGAATGGATTTCAAAATCCCGCGAAACCGAAGATATGCTCAAAAAAGTTATTGCTTCAAAACCAAATGTTTTCTTTTCAAAGCTCGGTTTTGCGAAGAAATGGCCGTCTGATTCGGTTCAGGCAATAAACCTCTACTACGAATTCAAAGCCTCATCACGAATGATGCTCAGAACCCTCAATTCCTACATCGAAGAGCTTGAAAACGACACAAAACTTCCCGAAATCTTTATGAAACTGAAAGATTTTACCGAAACCTTTTCACAAACCCGACGTGCTTCCCTTGATGAAATGACATCAGAGTTAAATGCGGTTGAGGAAGAAATTGCCTCAACAAAGCTGACTATACGTTCGGTGCGCGATGAAATAAGCGCCTATAATTACTCACTCCCCTACGGTGTGAAATCAGAAGAAATCGAAACAATCAGCCATATGGCAAACATCAGGGAATACTACACATCTCTCTGGAAAGGTCTCGACACCGACGACAGAAAAATCATGGAGTTTATGGAAAGCTGGACAAAACGTCTTGATGCAAAAAGCGAAAAGGATTATTCCAATCTCAAACAGCTCTACATAAGCAACGCAAACGTTATAGGCATAACCTGCAGTCAGAGCGGTTCAAGGGAATTTACCTCTCTGTATCCGACATTTGACGTTGCAATTATAGATGAAGTGAGCAAGGCAACACCGCCCGAGCTCATACTTTCCGTGCTCAAAGCGAAAAAAATTGTTTTGGTTGGAGACCACAAACAGCTTCCGCCAATGGTAGGAGCCGACACATACGAAGAAGTGGCTTCAAAGCTCGACATACCCTCCGAAAAGATTCAGCATATGAAATCAAGTCTTTTCGAAGAGCTTTTCACGGGTGCAAATCCCCAAATCAAAACAATGCTTTCAACTCAATACCGTATGCACAATCAGATTATGGATACCATTAATCAGTTTTACATCGAAGAAAACGGCTACGGTCTGCGTTGCGGTCTGCCCTCTCCCGACACATCGAGAGCGCATATGTGCCACGGAAAAGCAATTGAAGAAAAATCGCACGCAATATGGGTTGACGTGCCGATGTTTGAAGAAAACCGTGAGGAACGCTCATCCGTTAACCACAGTTATTCCAACAAAGCCGAAATAGAATGCATAAGAAACATTCTGCTTACCATAAACGAAAATTTAAAAGCCAATAACTTTGAAGGCAAAAAGAAAATCGGACTCATAAGCTTCTACAGCAATCAGGTCAGACTCATGGAAAACGCATTCCATAACCGTGCCTTTGCCCAAAAAGCCGACAAGCTTTCTCTGAGAATAGGAAGCGTTGACCGTTTTCAGGGAATTGAATGTCCGGTTGTTATATGCAGTTTTGTTCGTAACAATTCAAGAGGCGAAATCGGTTTTGCCAAAGACCCGCGAAGAGTAAACGTTGCTCTTTCACGTGCGCAGGAGCTTTCAATAATCGTTGGATGCAGTGAGCTGTTCTGCGAAGCCAACAATGATTCCGACGCAACCGCAATCTACAAAACAATTTCAAAATATATCTACACACACGGAGGTGAAAGAAGTGAGTGGGATTTTAATTGAATACACAGAAAAATATCCTGAGGCTGTTGAAATTATAAAGTCTAAATACCCCCAAATGCAGATTATATCTGCAAATGACTGTCTTTATCCTCTGCAAAAGCAGAAAGTGAGATTCACCGTTACATCCGTGAAAAAAGCAGAGCTTCTTGAAGAATATATTATGAAAGCCGCCATGCTGGACCTCACGGACGGAACAGACACGGTTCTTCTTTCAAAAATGCTCGGACTCGACGAAATATTTCTTACGGGTTGCATTGATTCACTTTGTGATAAAGGCATACTAAAAAAAGATTCTCTCCCGCTTCTGGTGCTCACGGAATCCGGCAGAAATCACGCAAAGTCCGGAACAGTACCGTCGGATGAAATCGTGGATGATATTGAATATTATATCGACAAAAAATCCGCTATATTTTACACTTCATCGGTTGAAAATATGTCTTGCCCGGTTTGGGAAAAATTCAAACTGATTGACCAATACGCAGAAAATATCAAAAAATATATCAGCAGGAAATTCATATGCGATGTGGGCAGGGCTTTGGGAAAAGAAATAGAATCATCCGATGCAACAACACGTATAACATCAGTAATTTCAGCAAAAACAACAGGTCAGGGATATGCACTTATAACAGAATTTATTATTGAGGATTCTGAAGAAAATAAAATTTGTCTCATATGGGATCACGCAAAAGGAGCATTCAGAAATGACCTTTCGGATATTTTGCAAAAACAAAATTAAAATCAGCACAATTAAGAGGCTGTAGCAAAATGATTTTTCCCGGACGTCCGGGAGGCCGTCCCCTACTACCTTGTAACATTTAAAATTTGACCATTGTAGGGTTCGGCGATTTCCGACGAACCGTTTCCGGCACATCAAACGTAAAGTTTTAGATGTTACGTTGTACTACACATATTGTGTATATAATATATACACACAGCAATTTGTAGGGTTCGGCGTCCTCGACGAACCGTTATTTTTTTTGCTACAGCCTCTTGTGTTTGTTCTTATTATAACCACCCATAGGTGCTTATTTCGCCAAGCTCTTCTTCTATTTTGAGAAGCCTGTTATATTTTGCGCATCTGTCGGATCTTGAAGGTGCCCCGGACTTTATCTGACCGCAGGCAAATGCCACTGCAAGGTCCGCAATTGCAGTATCTTCTGTTTCTCCGGAACGGTGCGACATAATGGTGTTGTATCCCGACTTTGAAGCAAGCTCTATTGTGCGCGCTGTTTCGCTTAAGGTTCCTATCTGATTCACTTTTATCAGAACCGCATTTGCAGCACTCATTTCAATTCCCTTTTTCACTCTTTCCGAGTTTGTTACAAACAAATCGTCACCAACAAGCTGAATTTTATCTCCGAGCTTTTCTGTTATCATCTGCCATGCTTCCCAGTCGTTTTCGCCAACGGGGTCTTCTATTGAAATGATAGGATATTTATTGCAAAGAGTAACCCAGTAATTCACAAGCTCATCTTTTGAAAATTCAAGCTTCGCTTTGGGGAGCTCATAGCTTCCGTCAGGCAAGGTCCACTCCGATGCCGCCGCATCAATTGCTATTTTAAACTCTGAATCGGTATTGTAGCCTGCAGATTCAACAGCCTCACATATGAGACTTAGTGCATCCTCATCTTTTTCAAGACTTGGTGCAAACCCGCCCTCATCACCAACCGAAGTGGTAAGGCCTTTGGATTTCAAAATTGACTTAAGCTCATAGAACACCTCAGAGCACATTCTGAGTGCCTCTTTAAAGCTCGGTGCACCAACAGGCATAATCATAAATTCCTGAATATCCACGTTGTTGTTGGCGTGAGCACCGCCGTTTAAAATGTTCATCATCGGAACGGGCATTCTTGCACCTAAAAGTCCTCCAACGTATGTGTATAATCCCAGCCCGAGAGCTTTTGCCGCCGCATCTGCGCACGCAAGCGACACGGCAAGAATCGCGTTCGCACCAAGATTTGCCTTATTATCAGTTCCGTCAAGTTCACACAATGTGCGGTCTATAAGCATCTGATCGAGAACATTCATCCCAACGAGTTTGTCGGAAATGATGTTATTCACATTATCCACTGCACGAAGAACACCCTTTCCGCCATAACGCGATTTATCGCCGTCTCTGAGTTCCACAGCTTCGTGTTCACCGGTGGAAGCACCCGATGGAACTTTTGCACATCCTATGCATCCTCCCGAAACTATAACCTCTGCTTCAACAGTTGGATTTCCGCGTGAATCAATAATTTCTCTTGCGAAAACATCCAAAATTTCAATATATTGTTTCATTACTGATACCTCCTGAATTTCAATATCAGTATTTTCTGCAATAAAAGTTAAATTATTCTGATTAATCAAACTGACATACACATCTTCCGTCAGAATATTTATGTTTTCAAGTAATAAATTAAGTTCTGAAATATAATCCGTCATTTTGCGAAGTGCCGTTTTAATGATATAATCTGAATTAAGCTTATTATTGTCCATAAAAATCCATTCGCAAATCACACTTAAAGTTTTTGACATATTTTCCAAAAGAGCCGAATGGTTTAGATGTGTCAAACTCGAAAGCTTCTACGTCTAAGGTCACTCCTGTAGCCCGAAACCCCGTGTATGCAAAAGCCAAAGCTGAAAACAGAGAATTCTCAAAAGGAAACGCTCAAGTGCCAAAGCAATTTGATTTTCGTATGTTTATAAAAAGCAACTGATATATTTTTAACATGAAAAACCTGCATACTTCAGATGTAATATCTGTGGTGTGCAGGTTTTAAAATTTTATTGCGAAAAGTAAATTATTTATATTATATCTGTTTTACACATAAATGGCTTGATCACCAGTATTTGTTCCATTTTTTCGACTTTCGGATTATCGCCTCGAGGTAGAAATAGTCACCCCAGATGTTACATTCACTGTCATGATTGCGGTTACGGTTGTTCATTGCGTTGGTAACCAGCCCGTTTGAGTATGACATGGAGTGAGTTGTGTAGTTATCCATAAGCGAAATAAGAATTTTGTCTGCTGTTTTTTCAAACTCTGCATTTGGCACGTATTCGCTCATTTGGAGAATTCCACAGACAGCAATTGAGGCAGCCGAGGTGTCACGCGGTTCGTTACCCTCGGTGAAAATCAGATCCCAGTATGGAATATGATCTGATGGCAGGCTTTGAATGAAGTGCTCTGTGAGTCCGTTGAAAATGGGGATCAACGATTCGTCCTTTGTGTAGGAATAGCCGAGGGCAAGCCCTAAAATTCCCCACGCCTGCCCTCTTGCCCAACAACTGTCGTCGCTGTAGCCTTGAGCCGTTTTTCCTTCTATGGGCTCTTCAGTTTGCGAATTGAACATATATGTGTGATATGTGGTAAAATCTTCCCTTATAACCGATTTCAAAGCTGTGTTAAGGTGCGCTGTGGCAATGCTGCGGTATCTTTGGTTACCGCTTTCTTCTGTTGCCCAGAAAAGGAGCGGAATATTAATCAGGCAGTCTATTATGAGGCGGCAGGGCTCGTTTGTGTCCATGTTGCCCCAGGCCTGAAGAAATCTGCCTTTTTCGCGGTAACGCAGGCAGAGCTTGTCGGCAGCTTTAAGGGCTGTTTGGCGGTATTTTTTATCACCGGTTATTTTATATGCCGCCACGCATGAAAGAGAATATAAAAATCCCAGGTCATGATGATTAAGCTTTATGTTTCTTTCTTCTCTTATGCGGAAAATCTCGCACTGAATTTCAGCGGCATTCCGGTATTCTTCTTTCCCGGTGAGCTCGTAGAGAATCCAGAGCATTCCTGTCCAGAAGCCTTCGCTCCAACCAAACTGTTCTACCTGATGATACACATACCCCGTACTCATCGGTGCCGGAAAGGCAAAGGTAAACTTATCAAGGCAGGAGTCAACCTTGAGCTGTGCGTCTTTTATTGCTTTTTCGAGTCTTGTTTTCATGATTGTTCCTCCGGTTATAGTTCTTAGCCTTGTTTGCCCCAGATAAGATCCATTCCGAATCCGGGAGCATCGGGCACTATGAGCTTTCCATCACTGAAGGTGTAGGCAGAGTGGTCAATGCCTTCTGTGGTATCGCCAACGCCTTCTATTGTTTCAACAAGCTCTGTTCCGAAGCCTGCCGAAAGGTGAGATGAATATATGGTTTTTAAGGTAAGGTTCCAGTTGTGTGGTGATGCTTTCACGCCAAGCTCCTTAACTTTTTTCATATATTTTCTCCAGTTGGTAAATCCAAATTCAAAGGTATCCATCAGAAGCACATCAAGAAGCTTTTCTTTTGCAAGCTCTTCCACAAGACCAACTGTTTTTGCGGTGTGGATGTAGTTTGGTGCCCATTCTCCATCGGCAATGAGAGTGTGGGGACTGTTTTTCGCAAGATAGTCTTTGAGTATCTTTAAATCTTCGGCATTTTCCTGAAAGGGTTCTTCTATCCAGTAGATATCGCAATCTTTAACGCCGTCCATAAAACGCATGGTTGTTTCAACCGAGTATGCGTCATTTGCGTCCACCAGAATTCTTGCATCCGGGAAGTGCTTTCTGATTTCGCGGATAACTTCAATGTCACGCATAAGACCTTCTTCAGCTTCCATCCACTTCATACCTCTGCCGATTTTAACCTTGAAATCACGAAAACCAATAACGTCACGGTCATAGCGGCAGTTGTCAATAATAGCTTTTACTCCGCCGGGGGCTCTGTCGGGACTGATGTCGTTCATGTAAATCGCACCGTCGTAGCATTCAACCGTGTCAAGACATGAATCGGAAATCATTTTTTTAACAGGAATTCCGAGAATTTTGCCGGCAAGGTCATGTAGAGCAATGTCGGCATAGTAAAGAACGGATTCTAAAATTCCGACCTCCGGGTCAAATACATCCGAAACTCTTCTGCCTTCAAGAGCGGCAATCATTGCTCTGTCGGGTCTGCCAAGCCCAAAACCTTTTGCACCTTCATTGGTGGTTACTTCAATAAGCGATACATCGTTCAGGCCGTAAAAATGTGCCGGAAGCTTTGCGTTTTTGCCGTGAAAGCGTGGAAATCTTGTCCGAACATTCCACTGTTCTACTTTTGTTATGATATGATCTGATAAACTCATTGTATGATTATCCTTTCTGATGTTTTAATCTCTGAAAATTATTAGTGACTGCGCCTGATACTGTCTGCAGCCTACCACAATTCTGTCACCTTTTTCAATATCGGTAGGCGCTATCTGATATACTTCTTCGTCCGAAATATCATATACGGTAATTATTTTCAGATAGCTGTCGAGTCCGAAGAGGGCATCCGTATCGTCACCGTAGTCAAGGGTGAAGCGCATATGCCCGGTATCTACCGAGGTAACGATGCCCGAAGCTATGGTAGCATTTGAATAAAGCGAACCGTTTATAAGATCCTTCTGATATGTGCCGTTTGATATGTCATACAGCTTTGATACTGCCGAAACAAGACCTTTGTTGTTGAATCCAAGCTGGAGCACATCGCCTTTTTCAATTCCTCCGGCTGCGGATATGATTTCGTCGTTCATAAGATACACGCAGGTTTTACCATGCGAGCCGTAGGTGCCGTAGATGCAGCTAAGCTCCTCACCGTCAATAATACTTCTGCTCATTTTGTCAACAATCAGAAATTCCGATACGTTGTCGGAGTTATCTACCGAACTGGTCTTCGTGAAAATAACAATCAGGTCGGTAACTCTTGTTTCGTTGGCATTATAGGCATATACCTTCTGATAGGTATAGTTCTGCCTCAAATTGCTTGCACTGCTGATGTAAAAATCATCTTCGTTTTCGCCATCCTCCGGCACAAAAAATATTATGGTGTCGGGGCTTACGGTGAAGTAATTTGTGAACGAAGAGAGGTATCTGCGGTATACCGTATTTTCCACCTTCTGCGAAAGACGGAAATCATCGTTTTCAAGTGCTGTATCTGCAATTACTGAATCTGCCGAGCAGTCAACAGCAATTGTCACCGAGGTAACCTCGGCATTTGAATCAACCCTGTAGGATATAAGCTGTCTGAAATCCGGAGCGGAAGTGAAGAAGGCGTACAAGTCATCTTCGGTTGCCGCTTTGCCGTTGAGCTTTATTTTGCTTCTTACGTCAAGCTCCACCCAGCGGTCTTTTTCGGTAAAAATTTTCATCTGCACACCATTCATGCCGGATTTTTTTATTCCGGTAAGGTAGCCGTATACGGAAATCTCGTCGGTAAGCTCCCCGTATGCAACAGCACCGTGCGGATCAAGGAAGAATGTTCCCATATCACCGGGTGATACCTCGTTTAAAAATTCTTTACGTGCGTAATATTCGGTTCCATCAATTATAAGCTTATCATCGGTTTTACCTTCAATTTTGCCTTCAACGATTTTACGGCTCACAATAAGCTTTTTATGCGGTGTTTCACCTGATGTTTCATAGTAAAAAGCAACATCGTTTTTGAGAAGACTCCTGAGTGGTGTATCATTGCCGCTAAGCTCAATTGAGAAGGTGTAGTCATTGTCTGATGCATCAAGGATAATACTTTTGCCGCCAAGAGCATCGGAAATACTTCCCGGTGTTGCCGACACGTTGTTTACCACAACGGTTCTGTAGTCATAAACCTTTGCCACGTCATATGAGTTGTCGCCGTTGTTACTTATGAGTATTATCTCTCCGTTTTCCGGCCACAGATTATTTAAAGTAAGAGTGGTCATGCTTTCATTACGGATTAAAATGGGTTCGGGGCTCATTTTTGCCTTGCGTTCGATGCCCGAATCGGTGTAGCTGAGCTCTGAAAGAGTGGAAGATTCGGGATTTAAGTCACGTGATGTAAGATGAAGCACCCTGTTTTCTTCGCTATTGGCTTCAATGTGGATTATCTCATTGGCTGAGCCATTTTCTTTAAAATAGCAGTTTACATAGTATCCAAGCATACTGGATGCGTTGGTGCTTCCTGCTTTAAACACAATACCGTTTATTTCAATTTCATTCTCTGTAAC
Source organism: Clostridia bacterium (assembly GCA_045536915.1). Taxonomy (GTDB): domain Bacteria; phylum Bacillota; class Clostridia; order UMGS1810; family UMGS1810; genus RGIG1828. The sequence continues at coordinate 5,704 of JAZSOL010000026.1, read as the reverse complement.
TTCGCTTTCACCATAGAGGGAGGTGTGTTCATTCTGCTCCACAATACCCTCGGTTTTGTATATACCCAGCATCTGCGACATATACATCTTGTCGGTTTTTTCGTATTTTGTGTATTCACTGATAGATGTGATGGCAACAAAGGTTGATTCAAGTGCGTTCATAATAAGCTCGTATGCCGTTTTGGCATCAAGTAAGGATGCACCCGACATATCAATTCCGTCATACAGGTCAATGTCATTGGCAACGCTTATGTAGCCGTAGGGGTAGCCACCCAGAACTTCAGCCTTTTCACCATGACCAAGAAGCGAAATCAGAATTTTTGTTGTCTGCTGAATATCAACATTGCTTTTTCCGTCAAAAATACCGCTTCCGGTTCCGTTTATAACTCCCATTTCATATGCGGCTCTGACGTAGGGGAACTCTGCATCGGATGCATGCACATCTGAAAACGGGAATCCTTCCGGATATGTTGAATAAAGCTCTGCATTAATACCGCTCATCCTCACAGCCATGCATATAAACTGACTTCTTGTAATCAAAGAGCTTCCGTCAGGTTCTGTGCCGTCTGCTATGCCGAAGGCTTTCAGGGCATCATGGCGTGTGTCGGGGGTGGCTGATGCACCGAAGGAGCATAGTGATATTATAAGAGTGAAAATAAGGCTTAATGATATTAATTTTTTACTCATTATCTGCTCCTTTCAGCACTCTGTGAATAACGCATGCCGCCTGGGCTCTGTTGGCGTTTTCATCCGGTGCAAAGTTGTTTTCTCCCATGCCCGACATTATGCCGGTGTGGTAAAGTGCATACACCGCATCTTTTGCATAATCTGCAATTTGGTTGTCATCAGAATATGAATATTCCGGAAGTGAGGAGGGGATATTTATTTTTTTGGTGATGATTGCTCTGTGTATAACAGCCGCCATTTCCTGACGGGTTATGGGGTCGTTTTTTCCAAAGCTTCCGTCTGCTCTGCCGGTTATAAGTCCGTTTTGAAAGGCTTTTGCCACGTAGGGATAGCACCAGTCGCTTTGGGTAACATCAGTAAATTCTGCTTCCTGAACTGCGCCATCTGCATAAAGTGCACAGACCAAAAGCTTTACAAACTCGCCGCGGGTTATCATATCCCCGGGTCTGAACATTTTGTCGGAGGGTTTGCTTATGATGCCTTCCGATGTAAGTAAGTTTATGCTTTCCTTTGCCCAGCCAAAGTCTCCAATATCTGTAAATTCATAACCTGCATTTTCGGGAGTTGCAGGCTTGATTATGGGAGCTTCAGGGGTACTGACTTCGGGCATCACCGGAGTCTGAAGCTTATAGCCCCCACCTCCGCCGCCACCGCCGCCGGAGCTTTTGCCGGAGTTGGATTTTAAGGAAGCTTTGTAGTCATCAATTGCATCTGAAAGCTTATCTTCAAGGTCTTTGAGGCTTGAAAATTCCAAATCGTCAATAAGCTTACATACCTTGTTGCGTTTTGTTGCGGAGAGATCTTCAAAATATGAGAGATTGTAGGTTCCGAGAAGGACTTCTTTGTTTTCCATAAGGTATCCGGCAAGGGTATCCCATGTATTGGAGTTAAGACCGGAGCAAACCTTTTCTGCTTCTTTCACAAAGCTTTTCAAGTCTTCAAAATCTTCAAAAGGCTTATTGGAGCATATTGCCTCGGCTGTCATAAGCAACAGAGTTTCATCCGAAAGAGTGGAGTCTTCAAGCAAAAAGACTTCGGAATAGTCTTTGAGCATGGATACTGCTTCGTCTTCATTTTTCAGCGAATTTGCAATATCAAATACGTCGGCTTTGTCCTTTTCGCTTAAGTGATAAAACTCTTCTGAAACTGTGTTGTTTATTTTTCTGCCGCTTAAGGTCAGGGTATATGTGCCGGATGAATCCGAATCTGTCATTTTGCAGCTTGCAATGGCAGAGCCATTGTTTTTTGCCTTAATGGGGATTATGTGTTTAAGGTTATTGTCTGATTCAAGCGAGAGGAGCAAAGTTCTTTTTGCACCGCCGTTTATGGAGGCGTCAAGAGTTGCTGTGTCGTTTGAAAAGTCAAAGCTGTTTAAGGTGAGGGTGTCGGAGTTGCCATCCAAAGCTTCGGTTTCATCGGTTACTTCATCTTCCGGAAACTTTGCAAAATCCGGAGTCAGAAGTTTTTTGGCAGACAGATTATCAACCACAAATGCATACACACTTAATCCGGAGTAGCTTTCTGCTTCAAGCTGAGCTTTGAGACTTATACTTTCGCCTGCCGGAACTTTTGCGGATTCAAATTTGCTTAAGTTCATATCCATTCTGCCGTTTTCGTCATAAACTGCAAGCACAAGAGTTGCATCTGAATCTGCATCTTCAGGGTTATACACCGTAGTCTCCGATGCCACAACTCCGCTTTCGGGAAGCGCAGAGAGCTTTTCACCGTTTTCGTCGGTTAAAACGGGAGATGAAGCTGAAAGTGCTCTGTCGGATGTGGTAAAGCTGATTTCGCATTTTCCTGCATCTGCTCCGAGATTATTCATGATGCCGGTGAGTGTCAGGGCGTATGTGGTGCCGAATTCAAGGGTGTTGTCAAAGCCTACTGTTACGGAGCCGGGGGTGTATGTTACGGTAAAGTCTTCGATTGGCTCTGAGCCTGCCGTAACGGTTACTTCTGCGCTCTGGAGTTCTTCATCGGCAAGAGTACCGCTGAAAAAGAAAGTTACATTTTTTTCATTTACGCTCACGTCATCACAGCCGTTTTCCGGATTTGATCCGGTGAGTGCAGTCTCGGGGGGAATTTCCTTTGAAAGCCATATCTTTTCCACGTAGAGCGTGTTGGTGATACCGTCAAAGAATATACCTTCAATGTTATTCATTTCGGTGTATTTATCGCCGGGCTCAGTGGCACCTGTGTATGCCTGCTTGAATGAAGAAAGCGCCACACTCACAATTTGCCATCCGCTACCTTTTACACCTACTCCGTCCTTATACCAATGACCAATGGCGGCACTTGCATTTGTGCTGTCAAGAGTGGCATCAAGTCTGAATTTTGCATCTTCGGATTCATTTACTGCAAGAATGTTGATGTAGTTAAAATCTGACCAGTCCTGCGCTTCGGGGAATTCATAACGTTTTGATTCGCTCGAAGAGCTTCCGGAGGTAGTTCCGTCACCGGAGAGCTTAAGGCTCTTGTCTGAAAGGCGAAAAACCTCGGTGGAAACAGAGCTGTACTGATTGTTTTTTGAAAGATTTGCTATGTTGGTGCTGTCAATTATCACTTTTGTATCTTCTTCGGAGCTGTCTGCAATTACTGCCGCCTCAAAGGAGCATATAATCATAAGGAGTGATAAAATCAGCGCTGTGAATTTTTTGAAGTTAAACATTTTTTCCTCCTCTTTTAATGAGGTATAGCTGAACAGATTCGGGGATATCCCAAATCAGTTCAGCTATAAGTATATTAGTTGAATAAAACAGGATTGGTAAGCGGCTTGAGGCTTGTGCCTTCCCAAACGAATATTTTTGCACTCATGCCTTCTCCTGCAGCTACGTAATCATTTTTAAGCGAGAGTACGCCGTCTATTGCAACTGCGTTTGTAATATGAATGCTTTCCATAATGTCTTCTGAATCATATATTGCAATAAACATCTTGCCCGATGCGTCATCAGAGGCAAAGCTTGCAAACACTGCGGAGTCGCTTCTTTGTGCGGAGTATTTTTCGGTAGTAAAGCTTACGCTTTCGCTCTTTGCTGATTTTTCACCGAAGATTGATTTAACATCATCGCCTACGGTTACGGTGTAAGCCTTTCCGGATTCGAGTCCCTCGGGGAAAATAACACTTACTGCACTTCCCTCGGTATCCACAATATAGTCCGCTTCGGGAGTTACTGTTACAGTGGGCACAGATGAGCTTAAGAGCTCTGAATATTCAAAGTCGATTTTGCGTGTAAATGCACTCACGGTATCACCGTTTGCAACGGAAATATTTTCAAGAACGGGTGTTGTTGTGCAGTCTTTCTCAGAGAGCCAGATTTTTTCAACATAAAGTGTACCATTGATGTTGTCGAATCTTAAGCCTTCAATGTGGGACATTTCGGTATATACATTTGTTGTGGAAGCATCCTTCATAAAGCTGAAGCCTTTCGGAAGTGCAATGCTTACTGTTTGCCAGTCGGAACCGCTTACTTTGATGTTCTGTTTACTCCAATAGCCTGTTGCCCTACTCGCATTGCTTTTATTTACGGTTGCGTGAAAATGGAATACTGCATCTGCAATAGTTCCGTTTTCTGCGGGTGTGTTGGCATTTTTGATACGTAAGTTAAGGTAGGAGTAAGGTGTCCAGTCCATTGCATCAAAGGTCGGGTTTTTGCTTTCATGTTTATCACCACCTTCGCCGAAGAGCTTGAGAACCTGGTCGTTGTTTTCGGTTTCCGCTGTTGAAATTTCTGCGTAGGTAGTTGCGTTGAAAATATTTTTGGTTGATGAATCGGAGTTACTGTTGTAGAGTTCTGTAATGCCTTCGTTCTTTTCGGTCGAAAGCCACATTTTTGCAAATGATACCTTTTTATATTTGTCGATTGACCACGAATTTTCGCTGTTGTTTTCTTCTTTGAGGTTACCGTACACAAAGCTTACATAGCAGTCCTGCAAAAGACTGATGTCAAAATTTGAGCCGTCAGCAAATGATTTGATGGGAAGAGAAAACTTTTTCCATCCTGCAAAATCCTGGTTCAGATAATATACCGCTGTGTTGGAAGAGGTGGCTGCGGTAGAACGCAAAACAACTGCAAACTTTCTGTCGGTTGTGGCTTCTTCTGAATATGCCCAGAGGTTAAAGTGGGTGTAGGTGCTCCAGTCATTTGGAAGATTTGTACCATCAAGGGCAATAGCCTTCATTGCAGGCATATCAAGGAGCTTTTCAGCACTTAATGTACCGCTCTTATCGCCGAAGATTTTATTTTCGCTGTCCACAGTGAGCTGTGCTTTTTCTATGTCGGCTATGCGTGTGAAATCTGCAATGGTTATTTCGTCCGGGAAAATAACTCTGTCGGAAGTTGCAAAATTTAAAATTGCATTTTCCGCGGTGAGTCCGAAGCGGTCGATAATGCCCGATACCGCGATTGAATATTCGCATCCCGGTTCTAAATCGCTGTCAAAAGTGAGGGTGAAGGCATTTTCAGAATATTCCGCCTGATACGAAGCCTCTGCTTCTTCACCGTTTTTGGTGAGGATTACTGTTGCGTTTTGCTTTGACGCAGGTGCAAGAGATTCACCGAAGGTAAAGGTAAATGAGGTTTCGTTCATCAGAACACCGCTGCTTCCTTCGGGAACTGAGGTTTCAATGCAGATGGCAGGTGCGGGAACAGCTTTTGAAATCCAGATGCTGTCAACATAAAATTCACCGTTTATTCCGTCAAAGAATATTCCCTGAATCTGACTCATTACATCGTAGATGCTTCCTTTTTCTATGTCGCCGGCGGTATAGGCCTGCCTGAAGGTTGAAAGCTCTGCGCTCACGATGCCCCATTCTCCGGGAGCAACTGTGAGTTTTTCTTTATACCAGTAGCCTTTTTCGGCGTTGGCGATTGTACCTTCAATTCCGAGGCTGAGTTTGAATGTGGCGTCGGTTTCGGTTCTGTTTTTAGCCATAATGTTTATGTAACTGTAGGCTGTCCAGTCGTAAGATTCACCGAATGCCCAGCGCCTTGATTCACTCGAAATGTTTTCGGCTGTG